>CAXUHF010000006.1:49150-58072 GCA_964250765.1 uncultured Ktedonobacteraceae bacterium
CCCCCCCAAAACCCCCCCACCTTCATAGGTTTGCTGGGGTGAAACACGAGAGGAAAAAAACCTTCCTCCTTTTATTACACAGCACTTTCTTCATTAGGAAGCAGCACGATTTTACCTTCTACTTGGGATTTTTCGAGTAGCTCATGTGCATAGGCGATTTGCTCCAATGGAAGGCGTTGCGCGATCACCGGTTTGATTTTGCCCTCTGCAAGCAGTGCCAAGAGTATTGCCAGATCTTCTTGTAACCACTCAGGATGGTCCGCAATCTGGTACAGACTCGCGCGTTTGCCATTGGGCAGCAACGACAACCATTGTATTAACCCCACCATTGCGAGCGATTGGGCAAGAAATTTTGCCATATTGCTCCCCGGAGTGACGGCCGAGGAAACGCCGTACGCAACTAATCTTCCCCCCTTACGCAGCGTCTTGAATGATTGGCGAAGATGGACACCACCAATGGGATCAAACACCGCATCTACGCCATCTCCTGTGAGCGTCAAGATGCGTTTCACAAAATCTTCCGCCTTGTAATCGATAGGAGTGGCTCCGTACTGTTCGAGTAGCAGATGTTTCGTACGAGAGACAGTCCCATACATCTGCACACCCGCTAATTTGCCGAGTTGGAGCAATGCCGTTCCTACCCCACCAGCAGCACCATGAATCAGAATGCGCTCTCCTGGCTTGACCTGCGCGACACGATGGAGCATTTGATAGGCAGTGATGTAATTCAGGACGAGACTTGTTGCTTCCGCCGGATCGACTCCTTGAGGGACTGGAACAAGGCTTTTCTCATCCAGACAGACATATTGTGCATTGCCTTGATAGACGATGAGTGCTATAACGCTCTGCCCAATGTGAAACTTCGACGCTCCTGGACCTTGTTTGTCTACAATTCCACAGATGTCATACCCTGGTGTAAAGGGCATTTTTGGCACGCCAACGTAGGTTCCACGTCGCATCATCACATCCGCGAATGCGACACCACTTGCCAGAACTTTGACGCGTACCTGACCTGTCGTCGGCTCTGGTATCTCGGTCTCGACGACGTGGAGTGCCTCTTGTGGCTCTCCTTTTTGTGTAAGAAGAACTTTTTTCATATGCTTTCCTCAACTTTATCGATCAGGACTTCCAGTCAACTCGTTGATATCTACGGCTTCAGCCATCAGTCGATAGCCCTCATCATTAGGATGAATACCATCCCCGGAATCATAAGCTGGATTGAGCACAGCTTCGTCTTCTGGTGAACGCAGTGGTATCGCGAAATCGAAGAGTGCGTCGAAGCATTGACTTCCTTGCTCTCGTATCCAGGTATTCACAATCTGTCGCTGTGCCGCTTGTTCGGGAGAGTATCCTCCTGGTAATATTGTTGTACCAAAGACTTTCTGATAGCGCGTTCGTGCTTGCTTCACTATCTGTTGAAAGCCGGAAATCAACATTTCTCCTGAAACGCTAAAGCGCAGGTCATTCGATCCAATATGCACAATCAGGTCCGTCGCTCCCAGCTGTGTCAGGACATCCCACGCGAGACGCTGACTTCCAGCCTCCCCGAAAAGCAGACGCGGCATGCCTGTTCCCATGAGTTGAGGTACCTCTGAGGAGGTCAGTTGATTGCCACCAATGCCTGCATTCAAGACCGACATGATACGTGTCCCGCCGACATCTATCAGGCGACGGGCAAGGTAGTCGGGCCAACGCGTGTTCGCGTTTAGGGTTGAGCCAAAGCCATCCGTGGTGGAGGAGCCGAAGGCCACAACAGCATTGAGTGGAGAGGCTGGCAAGACATCGATTCCGGTAATCAGCCACCAGGAGGTGGTCATGAGAGGATAGACAAGGAAGGCTGCCTCAGTGGGAACAGAGGTATAATTCCCTACACCTGTCACATACGAGGTTTGCTGAGCACTGACATGCCCAGTGATACTCTCCCCTTGTACAAGAAAAAAGGTAATCGCCACATTGGTCAACGCCTCGACTCGGAAGTCAACTGGATCGCTGATTATCTCTTGTCCAGGCTCCAACGTCACCGTCGCTTGTCCCTCAAACAGCACGTCCTTGGAGCCAGCATGCACAACTGGACCGCTCAGGACCTGTCCCACGGAGACCGAACGGAGCGTGATCGGCGCGTCTCCGTAGCGATTGGACAAACGCAGACGAATCTGTTCGCCACCAGCATGCAAGTGGACAATCTGCCGGAAGGTGCGCCCACTCAGATTAGTGGAGATCATCTGAGTGGGCGCAGCATACCATGCACCTACCCAGTTTGACCGAGGAGTAAAAGTGGCTGACGTTGAAGCATGGGAAACCTGATTGTCTCTCTCTAAACTCATAAACATCGTCCTTTCGCAATATGTATTTTCGGGTCACTGTATTTTTCCCCTTGTATATGCCAAGATATACTCATTGTTTGTCTTCCTTTCGATGTTCCTTAAATGCTGTCATTGCTGCTCAGCTATTTGAACACTATATATTCTTGTCCTCTCCTTCGCTCTTTTCGACAGAATATCGACAGGAGAAGAGAGAGCGTTTTGAGACTGTCTTTCACAGCAAAGGTGGTGTGCTACGCTTAATGACAGCACAATCACTACTGAACATGATGTTCACTTGAAGTGATTGGCTTATTGTATCTTATGCCTCTACTGTAGAGCAAGCAAAAATGAGCGGAGGAGAGTTATCGAACACAAGGATACTATGTGTTCACTACTGAACAGGAATAAGAAGATGAACGGAAGCAGGAAAGTATCGCTTACTCTACTGGTGGCTCAATATACAATCATGAGGACTCATTTTCGCTGAGCACATGGAACGATCTACTGTCAATTGATGGTGAAGGAAAATGAAAACCTGTTCACGTGATACCCTGTAAAATCTCTAACTTTTACATATCCGAGCGTAATGTCTTATTTTCTTCTCCTCGAACTGTGCTTTATCAAAGAGGGCAAACGTTTGTGCCAACGTGATACTACAGTCCTGTACAAGTAACTCAAGTTTACGCCTAATCTCCTGTTGTATCTTGAAAACACGTTTTGAAGGAGTTTTGCTGACTGTATGAAAGTTTGTAGTGAGCGGAAGCAAAGCTTGCATCTGTTCGTCCATATGCTGAAGTGTTGCAAGAAGAAAATAGCGATGAGGAACAATAGATTCGGGAAGTTGTGCAGAGTCTTGCAAAATTTTACATAACTCCTGTACAGGTTCTTCTATCGTACCAACAAGGGCATTGAGACGCCTACACTGTCTAGGGTGAATGCTTGTATCTTGCACTAACACATTATATGTGTCTACCAAAGCCGCTTCATTTTCTTGAAGTACCGTCCAGTATGGTTTTGTTTCTAATCGGAAAGCATTAAGAGACTTTGCTATGGGTTGCGTGACAAATACTACGTTCTCTCCTGACATATCTCTGACCTCTCCGCTAAGTAAGTGACTACTAGAGTGCAACTTAATATGCAAGGTGTTGACAGAAGAGGTATCCTCTTTTGCAGGTAAACAAAACATACGGTTTGACCTCAAAGAACCTCGTTTATAAGACGTGAGACTCGATACATATATAAAATCTAATGCACGTTTGAAATGTATAAGAAGAAAAACTATAGAATGCCTTTACTGCTAGATTAACATAAAGCTTAAGCATTTTTCAAGTAATTAAAATCTCAAGTAATTTAATAGCTTCTAAAAGAATATCAGTAAACTCATCGTACTTGTCAAAAAGTACAGTTGTACTGCTCAATCTCGTAGTTCCTTCGAGAATACTGGAAGCAATAAGAAGACATTTACGAGCGTTTCTGACATCTATCTGCACTTTTTCTAATGTATCATAATCCTTTTCGGAATGTAAAGCATTAAGCAAATCATCGATTCCTTTAATAATATCACTTAATTCTCTGATTAGAACATCTATAGTGTTTGGTGTAATCCTGCGTTGGTTTATCTCATGTAGAATCATGTCGCGCATACTTACAAGTTTAGTTCTGTATCCCTGCAAAACTGAAATATTTAGACTTCCAGAGTTATCTGGTTGATTATATGCGAGACTTGATATATTCATGTGTGCCTACTTTTAACGAAAGTCCTATCTATGGCAAACTAGATCATATATTACGTGTGCCATTATACAAGATACGGTACTTATCCTCAACTTTATGTGCTTACTTAGAATGAACGCCCTCAATTAAATTGTTTCAGGCTTTCGAGAAGCAGTTTACATTTTGTGCGTGCATCCTCACGGAGTTTGTTGATGGTACGTTTCTGTAGAGACTTTTTAGCGGATTGAAGATTACTGAACGCTTGTAGACTAACTAGTAATTGGCTTATTTGAACTTGAATATCAAGCAGCCTTACTTTGTCAAAAAGTTTTAGCATGGAAGCATTACTAGATAACTGTTTTATATGTTCATGTAGCTCATTTAATACATTCATGGAAAGATGAGAGCGACTAAAAGAAATATTTTCTCCGGTTTCAAAGAGGTCATAAATATTTTTAACCTTCTTATAATACTCTGGCAGTGCGGTAAGAAATTCGTCTAGAAGAAGATTAATAGGTCTTCCAGACAAAGAGCTAATAGGCTGCTGCTGTGACGATGTGTTGTCCTCTTGTTCTGCTTTTTTCAAGCTTTCTTGATGGAAAGTAGGAGTTTGAGTACTATCATGCGTCTGTTGATGTTCAACATGCCATTTTGCAAGCAGTTCAAAAGCAAAAGCACTTGCGTATCTTGAGGCCATCTCTTGAAAGTTATTTGCATCAGCCTCGCGTTTCCCGTCAATAAGATCAGAAATACCCCGAATGATAAGTGCATCTATATGAGAATAAGCTCTTACGGCACGGAGGAATCCATGCCCTTCCATCTCTACAGCAACTGCATCACTATAATGCAAGCGTAAAAGATTCCATGTTACCGAGTCTGTTGAAGCTATGACCTGATCACCAGAAGCAATAGGTGCAACAATAGCTTTGGGTAGGAGGTCGGGATCAGGAGTTTGTCCTTGTATCCTCTTAAACCAATCAGGCTTTTTCGCTTCTGCTCGCGCCCTATGTTCCATGCGAAAGGTCGGGATGCTAAAATCCGGTCGAGGATCAAAGTCTGTTTCTACTTTTCCATATGCGTAACCGTAAACTTTTGATGCTGCAACAACATCACCTATTTTCACATCTTTCAAACCTCCTGCAACCCCAACAAACAACATTAAGGTAGGTTGAAAATGGTTAATTGCTCTTTCTGCAGCAACAGCCGTACTCGCGTTACCAAGCCCTACCTCTACTATTCCAACATTCCAAAGCCCCCCTTCACAGGAAAAATATCCTCGTTCATAGATTGTTCCGGTTACATGTACATCCTCATGAACACCGATCAGATGCATTCGCACCGCTTCATATTCCACTGGAATAGCAGTAAGTATAACTGCTGTAAGACCGTTTGATACACCATTTGACATAGTGGCTCCCTTCCCATAGACGAGTCAGTAAACCAACTAAGAGGATTTTTTACTACATATAGAACGCACTTTCTAAATATTACATGCACAATTGTTTACAACTATTATACATAATAGTAAGACGGAAGAAATTACGAATAGTGAAAAAGAGTACACCATATAGGCGTACTCTTTACAATCATTGGACGATACAATCGCCATTTTATGGTACGGTAGATACAAAAACTTATTTTACTCTTTTTGCCTATTATGCAACTCCCGCGTACTGTTGTAGGTGTGATAGTTGGGCTACACGCTTATAGGCATGATGAAGTAGTGCGGCTTGTCTAGCACGTTGCCTCATGTCTTCAGAAGCTACTTGCCGATAGTCTTGCAATCGTATACCAACATGAAGAAAGGCTTTTTGCAGTGCTGTGGGCTGTTCTTCAAAAGACATGTGATTCGCTAAGTCTACAAGTAGTGCCTCTCGTTGTTTATATGGAAACTGAGCAACTTCTTGTGCAAGCAGAGTGAATAGAGCCTCTTGATACACCTGCTCTGTTGCCTCTACTGATAAGTCCTGTATATGTACGCTATCTATTTCCTGCTCTGCATAGGATTGGCTATCTGTGACAGAGTGAACGAACCGCTTGTCTCGTCTCCGCAAGTCTCGACAATAGTTACAAGCAATCACTACAATCATATGTTCCAGGCAATAAACAGGTGTCTCTTGGCCTTGCTCGGCCCTTTGTATGCGTTCTATGGTACGCCGCATCGCCTCTTGCACGATATCATCTACAATATCGTTTTCCTGTCCATACCAAGAGGAAACGCGAAAAGCATACACCTGCCGCCTAATCAACGAGTAGAGGGATGGATAGAGTTCATGCCAGGATATCTCATTGACGGTCTTCAAAGATGAAACATTAAACAAATTTGTATTAATTTCTGTGTTGTTCGTCATGATTGTACTCCTTGAGGACTACGAGGAGACTTGCACTCACACTATACTGCTGTTAGACTATAAAACATGGCTCATCGTAATCCGAACAATGAGTAGAATCTATAGTATGTTGCCACTTTCCTCGTCCTCCTTATAAGGATAGCCTGAGTGGAAGTACATGAAAACCGCGATAGAGGGACATTTGTAGGACGTTACCTGGACTTTTCTCTTGTATCTTCTCTGGCACAGAAAGACAATCGAGGTCAACATGAGAGCAGGTTCGCCTTTTCCTCAACAGTTAAAGTATGAGCGAGAGCAGCGTGGTTGGTCGCAGGCGCAACTCGCGTCACGCGTTGGCATAGACACGAAAACGGTTAACCGTTGGGAAAGTGGGAAAGGGACACCTCGTCTCTACCATCGTCAAAAGCTATCTGAACTCTTTCAAAAGAGTATGGAAGAGCTTGGTTTACACGGAGAGCATACTTCGTCGAGTAGCGTTCATCAAGAAGATTGGGGTGAGTCTCCTCTTGTTGAGAGAGTCTACGGGCGGACTGAAGAATTTCAACTGCTGAAGCAATGGGTAGTCGATGACGCTTGCCGCATTGTATCCATCTTGGGTATGGGAGGCATGGGCAAAACAACGCTTACTTCATATCTTATTGGGCAGATAAAAAATGAATTTGACTCTATTTTCTGGCGGTCTGTACAACATGCACCACCCCTGGAACATGTCTTAAAGCAAGCTCTACAATTTTTCTCCGCTCAACAGAAAAGCGACTTCCCCACATCACTTGACGATCAAATATCTCTGCTCGTTCACTACTTACAACATCATCATTGCCTGTTTATTCTGGATAACTTCGAGTCGATTCTACAACCGGGTCAGCATGTAGGGCATTATCGAGAGGGATACGAAAGTTATGGCGTACTGCTTCAACGTCTTGGAGAGGTGCAGCATGCCAGTTGTCTTGTGTTGACCAGTCGAGAGAAGCCGCGAGAGATTGCACGTATGGAGGGACCAGCGAAAGCAGTTCGTACGCTTCCTCTTTCTGGCATAGAACAAAGTGCAGGACGAGCATTGCTTTCCGAGAAAGGCATGTATGGCTCGGATGCGCAGTGGGGACAACTGATTGCACTGTATGGAGGAAATCCTCTCGCGCTTAAACTGATTTCTGAGTACATTGAGGGTTTATTTGGAGGAAGTATCGACCTATTCTTAGTGGAGGAAGAAACTACCCTCGGCGATGTCTATGAGCTTTTGGAGCAACAGTTTCGCCGCCTTGCGCGACAAGAGCAAGAGGTGTTGTTTTGGCTAGCAATAGAGCGAGAGGGCATAGCGTTAGAAACTCTTAGAGAGAATTTTGCGCGTTCTGTTTCACGTGGTGCATTATTAGAGGCACTGCATTCTCTACAGCGTCGCTCTTTAATTGAGACGCGTGATCCAGCACAATTCACGCTGCAGCCTGTCATTCTGGAATATGTTACGGACAAACTGGTAAAACAAGCTTGTGAGGAGTTTCAAGCTTCATCGGTATTCTTGTGGGCAAATTACGCTTTCATGAAGTCAGTAGCACCCAACTACATCCGAGAGAATCAACAACGCTTTATTCTTCGCCCTATAGCAGAATGTTTGCAAGCAACAGATACTAGGGAAAGACTTTTAGAGAGGCTAAAACAGATAGTTTCAGCGTCCAAAGAGACGCACATGCTTGGACAGAGTTATCTAGCGGGAAATGTACTTAACCTTCTTAGTCTAATGCAGTATGACCTGCATGGTATAGACTTCTCCTCACTAGCGATATGGCAAGCATATTTACAGAGTGTCTCGCTTGTTGACAGCAACTTTACTTCTGCCTCTTTCAAGAATTCAGTGTTCACTCACACCTTCGGCAATATCCTTTCGATCACATTTAGCCCTCAACATAATCTGCTCGCGGCTGGTAGTGCGACTGGTGAGATTAGCGTGTATCAGATGCCGGGCGAAATACCTCTTCATACATATCATGAGCATACCGATGGTGTATGGTCATTGGCGTTCAATCCAGACAGCCAACTTCTCGCCAGTAGTAGTGATGATGGCACAGTCATCTTGTGGGATATGCGTACTCAAGAATGCCTTAAGGTTCTGCGAGGACACACCAATAGAGTACGTTGCATCGTGTTCAATCCCGATGGAACGCTGCTTGCGAGCGGTAGTGACGATTATACTATTAGCTTGTGGAACGTGAGCACGGGTCAGCCCAAGCATATCCTGCATGGACATACGAATCGTGTATGGTCAGTTGCGTTTCACCCTTATGGGAATGTTCTTGCAAGTGGCAGTACCGATGCAACTATTCGTCTCTGGAATATCTCTACAGGTCGTTGTTTTAGAATACTAAGTGGACATACGGACAGCATCCGTTCTCTCGCCTTTAGTTTTGATGGAAGCCTACTTGCAAGCGGGAGTGATGATCAAACTGTTCAGGTCTGGGATGCCAACAACGACTATTCCAATCTCACACTACATGGGCATACCAACCGTGTATGGTCAGTTGCATTTCACCCGAATCAACTTTTACTTGCAAGCGGAGGAG
>CAXUHF010000006.1:58172-74427 GCA_964250765.1 uncultured Ktedonobacteraceae bacterium
CGTGTATGGTCAGTTGCATTTCACCCGAATCAACTTTTACTTGCAAGCGGAGGAGAAGATTCCACAGTCCGTTTATGGAATGCACGTACAGGATATGTCTTAAATGTTCTGCAAAATCATACTCACGGCGTGAGGTCAGTAGCTTTTAGTCCTGATGGACAGCTTCTTGCGAGTGGTGCAGAGGATCAGGCAATTTGCCTGTGGAATGTTGAAAGTGGTTACTGTCTCAAGAAGATGCAAGGCTATACGAATCGTGTCTGGAGTATTGCCTTTGGTGCTGATGCAAGAACATTGGTCAGTGGAAGTGAAGATCATGCCATATGTTTATGGGATACTGAAACTGGTCGCACCCGCTACACAGTAGTAGATCATAGTCATGCAATTAGAAGTATCGCGGTTAGCTCTGATGGTACAACTCTTGCGAGTGGCGGACAAGACCAGAATGTTTTGCTATGGCGCATGAGTACAGGGCAACGTTTAAAAGTATTGCATGGTCATAGCAATTGGGTCTGGACGGTTGCATTTCATCCTGACGGACAGGTGCTCGCCAGTGGGAGTGAAGATCAAACGATACGCCTTTGGCAGGTAAGTACTGGTCGTGAACTAAGGATACTGCGTGGTCATAACAGTTGGATACGCTCTATTGCCTTTAACAATAGCGGAGAAATGCTCGCCAGTGGTAGCGATGATCGGACAATCAAGCTCTGGGAGGTCTCAACTGGTCTTTGCCTCTATACCTTAGAGGGTCATACGCACCGTGTTAGATCGGTTGCCTTTAGCCCCAAAGGAGAGATGCTCGCTAGTAGCAGTGAAGATCAAACAATACGCCTATGGAGTGTCCAAACGGGAGAAATATTACAAACGCTAGCAGGCCATACCAGTTGGGTACGCTCCATTGTCTTTAGTCCCGATAATCAACTGCTTGCAAGCGGAGGCGAGGATCAGCACCTACGCCTGTGGAATGTACGTACAGGAGATTGTATTACGCTTTTAGATGGACATACGGACCGTATCAGAAGTATCAGCTGTAGTCCAGATGGAACGCTACTTGCCAGCAGTAGCGATGATGGCACAATCATCTTGTGGGATATAGCAACTCGTCAGCCCATCAAAACCCTGAGAAGCAAAAAACCCTACGAGCGCATGAATATCAGTAACACCACAGGTTTGACGGAGGGACAAAAAGCAGCACTGAAAGCATTAGGAGCAATTGAAGAGTAGGTTATCATCACATGAAAGAGGTAAAACAGGCTATAGCTTCGCATCCATGACCTTTTCTAACTGGCAACATCCACTCGTTTCGATGACCACGCTGACACTCCAATCCATCCTAGTGTAAGAAAGAGCACCGTAGCTGTGATATTTCCGACAAACAATGGAATTGGCGCGAAGAATTGGCACAGCAGGTTCAAGATAGCGAAGAGAATCAGCAGAACGCTTGTAGGAGTAAAAAAGCCGTTCCTGCGCGGCAAGGCAAAACCCAGGATCAAGTACCCAAGATCAAGCGTACCTCCTGAGAGGCTGAAGTGACCCCACCACGCGAGCGTCTCAATTGGAGGAACGTGGAGTTGAACCAATGCTTTATTCACCAGTGCAGTCCCGTTTGCAAGAGGAATATGAGCTGGGGAGATATGTGGAGTAGAGCCTGGAAACAGCTTTTGGAGCACTGGACCTCCCAAGCCATTTAGAGTTGCAATGATTGTATTGAGTGCATTCTGCGTCTGTGTTGCCGGACCGTTGATCGTCGCAGCAATTGTAGCCGCGAGATTGAGTAAGAACGGTAGCAGTATCCAATCAAGAACAACGGTCCCAATGATCAAAAGATAGCCACCGAGGAGCAATAGGTTACTCCCAATAAAGCCAAAGCCACTCACTTGATCGGATACTGATGCAAACGTAGATAGACCAAGAAGCAGAATAAGAGTGCCGACAACGAGCAGACCGAGCGAGAGACGCCAAGTAGCACTGAACACATCCGTACTTGATATATTCACCATCTCGCCCGATGCAGCAAGGAGGCTCCCAATAATCATGAGCGTTGCGGCAAAACGCAATTTCTGTTGAAGAAACATGGACGCCTCTCTCTTTCTGCTTCCACTATTACTATCTCTTCTCCTATCGCTCTTTATACGTCGGGACAGCTAAGGGGTTGCGTTCAGCAAATGGCCGTTGATGCCAGTATGGGTAGATGGTAGGGATTTCGCTAGCCTTATCAAGCTTCACGACCTGCTCAGGAGTGAGATTCCAGCCTACTGCGCCAAGATTGTGTTTGAGTTGTTCCTCGTCGCGAGCACCAACGATGACGCTTGCCACTGTAGGACGCTGCAACAACCAGTTTAGAGCGATCTGAGAAACCGACTTGCCTGTCTCCTCGGCAATAGCATCGAGCGCATCCACGATCTCGTACACCTTCTCGTCGGGAATGCGCGATCCCTCTGAGCCTATCTGTTGCACTCGACTGCCTTCGGGTGCCAATTGGTTGCGACGAATCTTGCCTGAAAGCACTCCGGCAGCAAGAGGACTCCAGACAATCGTGCCGACTTTCTGATCGAGGGCGAGCGGCATAAGCTCCCATTCGTACTCACGCCCAACCAAAGAGTAAAAAGCTTGATGGGCTACGTAGCGCGTCCAGCCGTAGGTCTGCGCGGTGGCGAGCGACTTCATCAGGTGCCAGCCAGAGAAATTGGAACAGGCGATATAGCGAACCTTGCCGCTCTGTACCAGAGTATCGAGAGTACGCAGCGTCTCCTCGACAGGAGTGAGCGCGTCAAAGCCATGCAACGTGTAGATGTCGATATGATCTGTATTCAATCTGCGCAGACTATCCTCACAAGCCCGAATCAGGTGATAGCGTGAGGAACCCAAGTCATTAGGTCCATCGCCCATACGAAAGGTTGCCTTCGTCGAAAGAAGCACCTGATCTCGTCGTCCTGCGAGAGCCTTGCCAAGAACCTCTTCCGACAGACCCCCGGAGTAGACATCCGCTGTATCAAATAGCGTAACGCCTGCCTCTAAGCAGATATCGATCAGGCGACGTGCCTCGTCCACATCCGTATTTCCCCAGGCACTAAAAAAAGCGTTCCCACCACCAAAGGTTGCTGTCCCAAAGCTAAGCGCGGAAACCTTCAGACCAGAACCACCAAGTTGCCTATATTCCATCGAGTTGTTCCTCTTTTCTCCTGATGACAACAGTATATTTGGGCTTGCGAATGAATAAGTAAGACAAGGGCACCCGCAAGGGGACGCTCCCATAAGCGTTAACGTAAGGGCAAAAAGATGTTTCCAGTGAGGCAAGGGCACCCGCAAGGGGATGCCCCTCCCATACACGAACACGCTCCCCCCCCCCAACTGGGGTGTTGGGGGGGGCACCCCCTTGGGGGGTGCCCTTGTGCGACTTATAGGAAAGCTTCCTTGTGAGCGTTCGTTCGTGTATACATCTATCCCTCTCATTATTTAAACTATCTTGGGATAAACCTCGTCCTATAACCTCATAGTACAATAAAATGAAGGTGAGTGAAAATGCAGCGAGACCCAGCTTACTTCGCTTTTTTCGTTCCCTCATTATCGCCACGCGCCAAGGCTGTGAAAATGCCAATCGCGGCAAAAGCAGCACAAACCAGGAAGGCTGCATGGAAGCTGCTCACGAATGTGTTTTGGAGCGCAGCAATATTCGTTATCGTGGGGAGACTATGGCCTTGCTGAGATGCTAGAAGTGTTCCAGCAGCGGCACCTCCTAAGGCGGCGAAAACTGTTCCCACAAGAGCGACACTCATACTTTGCCCAATGACGCGTCCTGTGGAGAGCAATCCTGATGCTTCCCCCTGTGCATTCTGTGGAGCGGCACTCATTAATGTGCGCGTATTCGGCGATTGGAAAAGCCCCTGACCTATACCAGTCACGGCAAGACGCCAGATGATGTCCCAGGAAGAGCTTTGGGCCGTAAGCTGACTTAGTAGGACTAATCCCAAACAGGCAATCGCTAATCCTAGAGGAGAGAGCCAGCGCGACCCGAAGCGATCTGCTAGCGAACCACTCAAAGGTGCTGTAACAGCAAGCATGAGTGGTAGCGGCGTCAACAGCAATCCAGTCTGGATAGTCGAGAACCCGCGTAATTCCTCAAAGTAAAAAGGCAAAAGAAAACCAGGTGCAAACAGTGCCATCATACACAGCATGAAGCTGATATTCGCAAGCGCGAAGACACGATTCGTGACTAACGAGAGGTTGACAATAGGCTGTCCCACATGTTTCTCGACATACACTCCTACCATCAACATTCCAAGACTCACTCCAAGTGCTGTGAGTGTGCCAACAGAAAGCCATCCCCACTCCTGACCAAAGGAAAGCCCCAGAGTAAGAGCAGCTAGTCCGATTGCCAGCACAATTGCTCCAATGGGATCAAAACGCTGATGCTGCTTACTCGGTAAGGCTTGCTCTCGATAGAGATACAATGAGGCCAGAAGAACAATGGCACAGATTGGAACATTGACATAAAAAATCCAACGCCACGTCAGATACTGAGTAATGATTCCCCCAATTGTCGGTCCAGCTGCTACACCAAGTGAGACCACAACCGCATTCAAGCCCAGTGCTAGCCCGCGCTCATTTCGAGGAAACGTACTCGTAATCATCGCTATATTCACAGAGAAGATGAGTGCGCCACCAATACCCTGAAACAGGCGTGCGAGGATAAGAAGAGACAACGAAGGTGCGAGGCCAGAAAGTGCTGACCCGATGATAAAAACGATGAGTCCTGTCAAAAAAATTGGCTTCCGACCAATCATGTCCGCAAGACGCCCCCATGTAAGGAGAGTCGCGGCAATAATCACAAGATAGCCAATGATAATCCATTCAGTTGCCCCGCTTAATCCGACGTGAAATGTACGTGCAATACTTGGCAGGCCGATATTG
This sequence comes from uncultured Ktedonobacteraceae bacterium, assembly GCA_964250765.1. GTDB lineage: Bacteria > Chloroflexota > Ktedonobacteria > Ktedonobacterales > Ktedonobacteraceae > JBBQVS01. Next base: position 63,081 of record CAXUHF010000006.1, read on the forward strand.
ACAATCGAACCATCAAGAGTCGTCATAAAGGTTGCCGCAGCCGAGAGTGCCAGCACAAGCCACTTATTCACAGTCATCGGCAGTTCGCCCGTGCGAGAAGGAGAGGAATTGACTTCACGGGGAACGACAGAAAGAGGTCGCGTAAAGCCACTCATACTCGCAGTTTCAAATTTTCCATATGCATTAAGTTTTTGTTTTTTCTCCATCCTATCTATCCTCTTTCATACGTTCTCTATGCTTTTATATAATTTTTACTATTCCAAAATAGTAGGTTAATGTGTGTAATCTTTGTCTTATCTAAAGTATAAGCCCACAACACTTGCATGTCCAATACATAATTAAGAGGAGACTAATAGGTATTACCTATGAAAGGATGAATGCAAATATGGAACTTCGTCATCTTCGGTACTTTGTCACCGTCGCGGAAGAACTTCACTTTGGAAAGGCGGCTGCGCGTCTTTATATTGTGCAGCCATCGTTAAGTCAGCAGATTCAGCAACTCGAAGAGGAGTTAGGTCTGCCTCTTTTGATACGCACAAAGCGTTCGGTGGAGTTGACCGATGCAGGAAGGGTCTTCTTAACAGAAGCAAGGAAAGTTCTAGCTCAGGTCCAGGAGGCGAAACGTGCAGCGCAACGGGCATATCGTGGAGAGATAGGGCGACTGGTCGTTGGCTACATTAGCTCAAGCACATATGACCTGCTACCAATGATGCTGAGTGGGTACCGAGAGCGTTTCCCTGAGATTGATGTTGCCTTACGAGAACTGACGACGCAAGAGCAAGTACGCGCACTAGAAGAGGAAACTATTCAGGTCGGGCTGCTACGTCTGCCTATCAACGATCCCACCATAGATGTCGAGGTCGTTCGCCGCGAGCCTATCGTTTGCGTCCTACCAGAGGGACATCCACTTGCTCTTCATGAACGGATCGCCATGCCATTGCTCGCACATGAGCCGTTCGTCCTTCAAGCGCGCCAACGAGGAGGAGGGTACTATGCCCAATTAACGAATTTGTGCCTTACGTCTGGCTTTAGTCCCAATGTGATTCAGGAAGTGACAGAGATGCATACAATCGTGAGTCTGGTCGCAGCTGGAATGGGAGTTTCCCTTGTTCCTCTTTCAATGAAAAACATTCGCAGTCAAGGGGTGGTATATCATGAGCTAGAAGGAACAACAATCTTAACTGAGATGGCTGTCGCGTGGCTACGTAATTCCCATTCGACCATCGTACAAAATTTCTTGCAGGTGGCAAGGGAAACAACAACACTGAATGAAACATGACTTGTAAGCTTTGTACGAAGAGGACAGCATTCAAGCATAGACAATTTCTGGTCAATTCTTTCCTTGACAGTCAGCAATTATGCATGTTACGCTTTGGATAAGTCATCTTACGAAGCATATTTACAGGCTAACCTCGACTTACACGAAATCGTCGTCATAGTAGCACGTAACCCACTGTTGCAACGCTTCATGATGCAGTCTTGGAAAAGCTAGCCGCAAACGCACAGCCACACTACCAGGAGTTGTAGAACAAACTATTCAAGATCACCAGGACATTATCCAGGTACTTCGCGAACACTAACCAGAAACTGCACATCAGACTATGCTAATCCATCTTGAACATGTAGAGCGTCACTTGAAGCAAGATTCTAGTGTAACGTACCTTTTCAAATTACGGAGGAGTTACGGAGAAAGGAGCAATTGAATGAGTACAACGGAACAGATGAAGAGTCTCGTCTGGCTGGGACCACGTGCGATGGAGATGCAGCATAGCGCGATACCCGAACCGCGTTCTGGTGAGGTGCTCATAGCCGTTCGTGCGGTGGGCATTTGTGGCTCCGAGTTGAGCGGATATTTAGGACAAAACAGCCTACGCGTACCACCTCTTGTTATGGGTCATGAGGCGGCAGGTCGAGTTATTCAAACTAGCGGGGGAACATTCGCTGATGGAAGTCCGGCACGTGTCGGAATACGTGTCACGTTCAATCCACTCATTACCTGTGGAGAGTGTGATCGTTGCCGTGCAGGTCTTACAAATCTCTGCCGTCAGCGACAACTCATCGGTGCCCATCGACCAGGAGCATTCGCACAATTTGTTGCCGTACCCGCGAAGCAATGCCATCCCCTTCCAGATAATTTTTCAGAGACTATCGCCTCATTAACTGAACCACTAGCGTGCTCACTACGTGCGGTGAAACAGGCACAGGTACGTCCCGAACAGGGCCTGCTGATATTGGGTGCAGGTCCAATCGGTCTTTTCGCCCTAATAGCAGCAAAGGCCGAAGGGATTCAGCGCGTCTATGTCAGCGATCTCTCGGAGTCGCGCCTGAAGGTTGCTCAACAGTGGGGAGCCAGCGAGACAATTTCTGTGCAGGAACGCGATGTGCTGACCACTATCCAGGAAATTACTCCCGGTGGGGTTGACACTGTTATCGACGCGGTAGGGGCGAGTACGACACGTGCTCAAGCAGTGCAAGCTGTTGTTCCAGGTGGCAATGTCGTCTTTATTGGTTTACATGATGAAACCTCTTCACTTGCCGCGAATTATGTTGTGCGTCAAGAGGTTACTATTCGTGGCAGTTTCAGCTACGATCAGAGCGATTTCAAGCGTGCATTCGACCTCCTTACGCAGGGACTTCTGCAACAAGGAACCGACTGGCTAGAGGAGCGTCTCCTCGCTAACGGACCATCCTCTTTTGCAGAGCTTGTCGATGGTCGAGTTGCGGCAACCAAAATCGTCTTGCGTGTAGACTAAACGGGAAAGGCGGAGCGTATGAAAATCAGTGCCATCAAACCACTCGTGCTTGGTACACCTTGGCGCAGTCTCACTTATGTCGTTGTCGAGACAGACGAAGGACTGCGGGGCGTTGGCGAAGTACGCATGGTCAATCATACTGACTCTCTACTGGGCTATTTGCAGGAAGCGAGCAAGCATCACATCCTGGGATCGGACCCGATGAAAATTGAAGACCTTGTTCAACGCATGTTCCGCAGAGATTTTGCACGTGCCAGCGAAATTATGATGTCCGCGATTGCCGTGATAGAGATGGCATGCTGGGATATTATGGGTCAGGCCCTTAGTGTTCCCATCTACCAGTTGCTTGGTGGAGCGGTGCGTGAGCGCATTCCCGCCTATGCAAACGGCTGGTATACAGTGGAGCGGACGCCGGAAGAGTTTTCTGCTGCTGCACAGAGAGTGACCGCACGTGGATACCGTGCTCTGAAAGTAGACCCGTTTGGTGCTGGTTTTTACGAACTGGGACGCAAAGAGAAGCATCACTCAATTGAACTGATTGAAGCAGTGAGGTCGGCTGTTGGCCCTGATATTGATATTCTCGTTGAGATGCATGGACGTTTTAATGCTCCCACAGCAATTAGCTTAATTCACGAACTCGCACGCTTCTCGCCAGGCTGGTTTGAGGAACCTGTGCCGCCGGAGAACCTCGCGGTTCTCAAGAAAGTCAGTACGGCAGTTGCTTCACTCGGTATCCCCATTGCTACTGGCGAACGCATGCATACGGCCTACGAATTCCGCGAGTTATTCGAGCTTCAGGCGGCGGACATTGTTCAGGCAGATATCACTCACTACGGAGGAATTCTAGCCACAAAAAAACTGGCGGCTTGGGCTGATGCCTACTATATGATGATCGCGCCGCACAACGTCTGTGGTCCGGTTGGAACAGTAGCGGCACTTCATCTGGCGGCATGTACTCCGAATTTCAAGATTCAGGAACATTTCAATGATTTTGCGGACTCCTGGGTCAAAGGAGTTGCCGAGGGTGTCCCTGAGGTTGATGCGGCTGACGGTTGTTTCCCTCTACCTACCGCCCCTGGTCTTGGCGTGAAGCTGAATGAGGACTTTATTGCCGAGCATCCAAGCGAGGGTGCCTTCTTTGATCTCTTTCAGCATGACTGGCAATTTCGGCAAGGGAATCAGAAACCACAAGCGTAAGAGGCGAGAAGACACAGTGAAAAGTGTTTCCTGAGATAAAGGTAGAAATCGTACACATGCAACAAAGAATCTATCTTATTGGTGCTGGCAGGATCGCACACGTACACGCAGATGCGATACGGACATTACCAGACCCGGAACAGGTCGTCCTCTCAGTGACAGACCTTAATCCACAGGTGCTGGCAGATTTCAGCACACACTATCCACAAGCGCGTATCTTCGATAATGTACACACAATGCTGGCTGAAGCGGCACAGGAGACCGATATCGTTGTTGTTGCTACTCCACCAGTTGCTCACTATGAATTAACCTGTACAGCTTTAGCGACAGGTCGCCACGTTTTATGTGAGAAGCCTTTAGCCATGAATCGAATACAGGCACGTCAGATGCTGGCGACGGCGAAGAAGTATAACCGCCTGCTGGGATGTTGCAGCGTCAGATTTTTACACTGGCCTCCTGCGGAGGAAGCACAACGTTTACTCAATGAGCACGCGCTGGGAGAGATTTATCATGTACGCTTTACCAGCCGTGAACAGCGCAATAGACCAGGAATTGAGTATCAGCCTGGAACCTTCTGGTTCCTCGATTCCACAAAAAGCGGTGGTGGCACCTTGATGGACCGTGCTCCTTATGAATTCACTGTGCTCAATAATCTGTTCCAGCCAGAACGTGTAGAGATACTGAGTGCTTGGACCGCGAACCCGAAGACAGCCCTGCATCTTCCACCTGAAACCGTCTTTGATGTTGAGCAACAGGCAGGAGCAACGCTTCGCTATTCTCTTGCAGATGGCAAGACCTTTATGATGACGTATGATCGGGCGTCCTGTACTCATAGTGATAACCAATCGTTCATTGAAATAGAAGGATTGGAAGGAACTATTCGCTGGAACTGGCCTATGCCGCGTGCCAATATAATATTGACACATAACTATGACAAAAATGGATTGGTTGAGAGCAGAACAATGTCATTTCTACCTCCTGGACTCGATGCGCTGAAATTTGGCGAGAAGCCTTTATCCTATTTTTATCAGCGTATGATAGGTCAGCCTTCGTCAGCAGTCGTGAACGAACAAGCTCTCTTCAACTTCTCCTGTGTGCGTGGCATCTATGATTGTGCACAATCTGGTCAGCCTCAAATCATTGTTTGGGGAGAATAGAGCGCGCGAAGGACGCAAGCATGAAAGGAATACACGATGCAGAAGTCGAAAGTAGGCGTTGGTGTGATCGGCGTTGGAGGTATCAGTAGCCAAGTCCATTTGCCAGGACTAAGCCTCAGTCCACATGCAGAGATTGTAGCTCTATGCGATAGCGATAGCGAACGCTTGCAGCAGCGTGCTCAAGAATACAAGGTGGAACATACATTTTCAGCATATGAAGAACTCTTGCAAGATGCAGCCGTCGATGCCGTGGTCGTCGCTACTCCTACTCTATTCCATGCCCCGGTTGCGCTGGCCGCTATTTCTGCTGGTAAACATGTGCTCGTTGAAAAACAGTTGGGTATGAACTATGCCGAGACGGTGCAGATGTACGAAGCGGCTCAAAGTGCTGGCATACGACATATGACAGCGTTTACGTATCGCTTTGTGCCAGCCATGCGCTATCTGAAACATCTTGTCGGTCAGGGGACGATTGGTTTGCCGCGTCACCTACGCATCGCACGCATACAGGATTTTCCAGAGGTGGGTCTGGGCTGGCGTCAGCAGCGCTCCCTTGCAGGATCAGGCGAAGTCGGAGATATGGGGGCACACCGTATAGATTTTTGCCATGACGTTGTTGGCCCAATTGCCCGTGTGGTTAGCGTTACACGCACCTTTGTCCCACAACGTTCAGATCGTGATGGAAAACTCGTTCCTGCCGATGTTGAAGATTTCTCTGTCTTTCTTGCGGAATTTGCCGACGGAGTGGGTGTGGAACAGGGCACAGTCGCTTCTTTCGATTTGAGCAAAGTGGCGAAGGGGCGCGAGAACGGAGGAAAAGGACTCGATGAGTTCGAGGTGTATGGTACAGAAGGAACGTTGATCTATCATCTGCATCGTCCTCATGAGATACTCATTGGTCGTCCCAACGGTGTTTTAGAAGCGGTCCAGGTGCCACGCGAATTCCTCACCTATCCTGGTTCTCCGAGGAACCCTTTTGAGGGCAATCCTACCACAACGTTCCGCTATGACGAAGATATCGCCTTTATCCAGTCTATTGTAGATGGTCATAGCGACCTGCCCACCTTCTATGATGGAATGCGCTGTCAGGCCGTGATTGACGCTATTTTGCAATCAGCACAACAACGGCAATGGGTCGATGTCGCTGATGTGCCAACTGTAACTCAGTCTGTAGCTGCCACGCACAGTGCAGGTGCATCAGAGAAAATCGCATAACGTGACGTACCTGAAAGAGTAAGAAAGGGAGCTTGTTGTATGTCTCTTGAGATATTTAAACTGGATGGTCGAGTCGCATTAGTCACGGGTGGCAATAAAGGATTAGGCTTTGTGATGGCTCAGGCTTTGGCGGAAGCAGGTGCTGATGTGGTCGTAACAAGCCGAAACCGAGAGAATGCGGAGTCAAGTGCTGCCGCTATTGCGCAGGCAACGGGACGACACGCTCTGGGAGTTGTCGTTGATGTAACCGATGCAGCACAGGTTAATACTATGGTGCAAACTATTTTAGAGCAGTTCGGGCATATCGACATCCTGGTGAATAACGCTGGCATCAACATCCGTAAGCCGATAGAGGAGTTTGACGAGGCCAGTTGGGATAAGGTGCAAGACACGAACCTGAAAGCCCCGTTCCTCTGTTGTCAAGCTGTAGGCCGTCATATGAAAGAGCGAGGGTCAGGTCGCATCGTCAACATTGCCTCAATGCTGGGACTGACAGCTTTGCCAGAGCGAAGTGCCTATTGCGCGAGTAAAGCGGGTCTGATTCAACTTACAAAAGTTTTGGCCTTAGAATGGGCGTCTTACAATATTACAGTAAACGCGCTCTGTCCCGGACCGTTCGCTACCGACCTCAATATTCCTGTGATGAATAATCCACAGGCGAATCAATATTTTCTCAATCATATTCCCCTGGGACGTTGGGGCCAACCAGAGGAACTCAAGGGCGTTATCACCTTCCTGGCTTCGGATGCTGCCAGTTTCATGACAGGAGCGGCATTAGCCTTTGATGGTGGCTGGACAGCCGAATAGAGACAATAACCTTCCTTGAAGTGTTGAAAGGAAAACCTTGATGCGTATCGGCCTCGCTGTCTATGGCACGATGTTTAGCATGGGCCTTCACTCGGCATCTACTAGACCTAGAATCAATGTCCAGCAACTCATGGATCAGGCGCTTGCTGCTCAAGTGCAGGGAGTTGAAATTCCTGTCTCCCTGTTAGAGGGTGAGAATATACCCTCTATAGCGCGTACTGCCAGGGAACAAGGGTTGTTCATTACGCTTGCAACGAACGGCTATACAGCCGAGTCGCTTACAGAAGCTCTTCTCCTCGGTGCGCAGTTAGGGGCTGAAACGGTACGCACAGTCGTAGGAGGGGCAAAGATCGGTGGAGATCGTCGCCCTCTAGCCGGTCGCTGGCAACCATTTCTCCAAAATGTTTTAACTCATTTGAAAGAGGCTACAGCTACTGCGGAAAAGGCTGGCGTAAATCTCGCGGTAGAGAATCATCAAGACTTGGCTTCGGAAGAACTTCTCTGGTTGTGCGAGTCTATTGGTTCTACACGCTTTGGTATCACATTAGACGCAGGGAATCCCCTGGCAACGGCTGAAGAGCCGCTCGACTACTTTCAACGAGTTGCTCCATATGTGAAAAATGTTCATCTGAAGGATTACTGTATCTATCTCAGCGAAGAGGGATATCGTCTTGTACGCTGCCCACTTGGGCAAGGCGTGATTGACTTTCCAGCCCTATTCACAATTCTGGCAACATCGTGCCCTAATGTCACAATGTCAATTGAGCTTGCAGCACTTGAAGCCCGACATATTCGGGTCCTGGCTGATGACTACTGGCCTGATTATCCACCTCGCTCGGCGGCTCAACTGGCGAGGGTGTTACGCTTCGTACAAGCCAACGCAAAACCTGTAGGTGACTGGCGCACTCCCTTTGAACGTGGAGAGTCAGCAAAAGACATTATCGCATACGAGCAGCAACAACTAGCCGCGAGTTTGGCATATCTTGACTATGTACAGGCGATCAAAACCACAATTTAACTTTCGCCTGTTTCACTGATGATTTGCCACTGATTGACCACATGAGGAAAGCCATCATGACAATCGACGACATATCTCGATGAATTGTCATTTGTGTAGGCTTTTCCTAAGATGGTGTGACGACCTCTTGATGGATATTGACTGGAAGTAGCTGTCTTGCGTGGGGGCAGAAGAGAGATAATCTCTCCGGTGTATCTTCGCTCACGTTCCCCAATAGTGACCACAGCACCACGTTCATACTCCCCTGTATGAACTGGTCCAAAGAGTTTGGCAAGAGCGTTTCCATCGTCTCCATCGAACGCGAAGTGCTCATAGACGCGCTGTCCATCTCTGAGGTATTCAGCAATAGCGACACGCTCATCCGTCTCAAGCGTGATGATCCAGAGAGACAAAAATGCTTGTGGTTGCACCACTTCAACAGGACTCCACATCACGGCTTTGATGTCCGGTTGAGCATTAACAGCTTTGAGAGCGGCTTGCTCGAACAATTTGAGTTGAAGCTGGCGTAGGATGGAAGCGGTATTCTGTCGGCTCATCTCCAAGAGATCTGCTATCTTGAGCGTATGCACCATCACAGATGCTTGCATTCCAGCGTTTTGCCAGTCAATAGGATCAAGCGTGATATGAAACTGCTCACAGATAGCCATAAGTTGTTGTGCTTTCTGGTACGCTTCTTTTTGCTCCTCAGCACTGTTTCTACGGGTATAGGTCATGATGTACTAACTCCTCTATTGAGTATAGTATATCACAAATTGCTTAACATAAATAGTCAATAGTTTAAGTATCTCTGTATAATAAGATCAAACACAGACAGAGAGCCTTGCTCATTTGCAATCCTGTTTTCATCATACTTGTGTTGGCTCATAAGGACGTGTTACTTCAAAAAGGCATTCCTGTTCTCTACAAGCCCTTTGATCTGGATGAATTTCTTCAACTCGTAAAAAAAATGGTCACACCCCAGTGACCGACGTTAAGAGGAAGAGAAGAGAATCCTATCATGACATTTGGTTACGGATGTAATTTCTGATTGTTCGCCAACATTTCAATGAATTTTTGTATCCGAGCAGAGCGCGTCTCGGCTTTTTTCGCCGTTTGAATTCTGAACAGGATGGCATAGCGATTGACACTATTTAATGTTGTGAAAAACTCCTTCGCCTTTGGATTATTGTCCAGTTCCCTTTGAAAATCATCTGGCACCGTAATCTTGCTTTGCGATTCGTAGGCAGTTTCCCAACGACCATCAGCTTTCGCTAGTTCCACTTGCCGTTCCCCTGCTGAATGCATTCTGCTCGAAGCAAGAAGTACCGTCGCTTTGTCACAGTTCACTTTTGACCAAATACTTTTGGGACGACGTGGCGTGAATTTTTGTAACCAATACTGGTCGTCAAATGCGGCTTTTTGCCCATCAATCCAGCCATAACAGAGCGCGCCCTCTAGTGCCTCTGCATACGAGAGCGAAGCGATGCCTGTTCCTTTTTTTGCGAACTTGAGCCACAGACCATGCGTATCCGTATGATGCTCTGCAAGCCAAACTTCCCACTCTTGCTGAGTTGCAAATGAGATGATTGGAAGATTATCTGCATTCGTCATGAATCACCCCCGCTTTTTGTGGCACGAAGGGCCAGTGTTGCAGCTTCATCAATTTGATAGAGGTCGGGGAGCCGCACGAGTTGCTCCTGGCTCCCCAGATAGTGTATGACCACGCCATAGTCTCGTTCAGCCGACTCAAGCGATACGTATCCATTGACGACATCATCATAGACAAGAGCGACAGGACGCTGAAATGGGCTTCCATAGCCTCCGCCTCCTGGTAAATTGAGTTGGACGCGAGCATCTACCGCGAGAGGAATAAGAGCCTTTGCTTGAGGACGCGTTGTGTTGTTCACGAGAAATTCGCCTAATGTGCCAGTTGTACCACCTTCAAGTCCTGTAGCAGGAAAATGCGTGCGATCAACAAGTGCTGATACTCCCCAAGGTGCATCACCTCGATACCCAAACTCTGTCCATTGTCCTAACCCTCCACGATACGTACCAGGACCACCCGAATCAGTCCGTACCTCTCGTAGATGCTGAATAAGTGGTGTAACACTCTCTACTATTTCGGTTGGCACACCTGCCACCCCGCTAGGAAAACCTGTTGTGCTAAGACCATCTTTTATCGCACGCGCTCCCGTACCCCCACATTGAAAAAGACTAAATGTGAAAGGCTCCTCCGTTACAGGCTGCTTCCCATGCCAAACAGAAATCCAGATAGGATCGGCCCCACATGCCATAAGTTTTCCAGGCATGGCGGGAGCTAATGCTCCGAATATCAATCCAGGGAGAAAGTGTCCGATTACGTGCCGTGAAGCAACAGGTGCTGGCTCTACACAGTTTAAAATTGAGCCAAGGGGTGCGGTTACATGGACTGGGCGGAATGCTCCCTCGTTATGTGGAATTTCAGGACTCACTGCCGCCTTTATCGCAAACGAGGCATAGGCGTGTGTGTAATTCAGGACCACGTTAATCCCCCTAGAACTTTGAGGCGATGAACCATCAAAATCAATGAACAAATCTTCGTCTTCGATAGTAACAGCGACCTTGACACGAATCGGTTCGTCAAAACCATCACTCCAAGACTCATTCTCGTATCGTCCATTGGGAAGCGCAGAAATCGCGCTACGCATGGCACGCTCCGAACGCGTAATGATTTCATCAGCAAGCGGATCAACTGAGTCCAATCCGAACTCATCCATGAAGTGCAAAAGTTCTCGTGCGCCAACAGCATTTGAGGAGGTCTGAGCGTAAAGATCGCCAACTGTTTCATTGGGAGTTCGCACGTTGGCACGAATAATTCTAAATAGTTCCTCGTTAGGCGTATTGCGCGTAAATAATTTCGTAATTGGAATGCGTAGCCCTTCCTCATAAACCTCACGAGCCTCACCAGAGAAGATACGTCCGCCAATGTCGGGCGCATGGCAGGTGCTAGCAAAGTAGCCGACCACATGCGTATGCTTAAAAACTGGTGTTAGGACCGTCATATCGTTAATCTGACCAGCCGTTTGCCACGGATCATTCGTAATCAAAACATCGCCGGGTTGTAGCGTGTCGGCAGGATATGCTTTCAGGAAGTGGCGCACCCCAGTTGCCATCGCATTGATGTGACCGGGAGTACCAGTGAGCGATTGAGCAATCATCAAACCGCGCGTGTCAAAGACGCC
>CAXUHF010000006.1:74527-80315 GCA_964250765.1 uncultured Ktedonobacteraceae bacterium
CAGTTTCTCGCAGGTATACATGGGGAGATGGACCAGATGAAGTGACACGCCAGTTGATAACTTCAATTGCTACGGACGAACTAAGTCGCTCGTAGAGACGGCGATAGATTTCCTCAAACGAGTGCGTGATAGCGGGAATGCTCTCGCTACTCAGTTGACCAGGAGGAAGGGGTACTTGTATCTCGTGACCTTGACCAACATAGCGTATGTCAGCAATGCGATGATGAGTGATGTCCGCTGATAAAACACCGGAGTTCTCTAAGAGTTCCTGGCCTTCCCTCTCCATTTCGCTGAGCAATGCATTGACCTCCTGCCAGTTCAAAATATCTATTCGACCAGGCCAGGAGCGCACAAAGTCAAAAGCCAGTGGAGCGGTAAGCAAGCCAAGAGCACTCATGACGCCCGCTCCATATGGCACGATGAACGCAGGCGAACCTAAAGCTTTCGCAATGCGAAAACCATGTACAGGTCCGGCACCACCGAATGCAAAGACAGGCAATGTACGTGGGTCTTTTCCACGTTCCAGCGTGTGAATACGCCCAGCATTTGCCATGCTTTCATTCACGATTTGGTGAATGCCCCAGGCAGCCTCTTCAATAGAGATACCTAACGGGTCGGCAACGCGTTCCTTGATGGCTTGCCGTGCACCTGCCAGGTCTATTGTGAACTCGCCACCAAGAAAATAGTCGGGGTCGAGGTAGCCAAGTACTAGATCGGCGTCAGTAACAGTCGGTTCAGTGCCTCCTCGCCCATAGCAGACAGGACCCGGCTCAGCCCCGGCTGAAGTTGGCCCGACCTTCAAAAGTTCCATTGCGTCTATAGAAGCTATTGAGCCGCCCCCTGCGCCAATCTCTATCATGTCGATCACCGACAATTTTACTGGAAGTCCTGACCCTTTTTTCAGCCGATACCTTCGGTCAACCTCAAACTCGTGGGCAATCAACGGTTGCCCCCGATCAATGACACAGAACTTAGCGGTCGTTCCACCCATATCGAAAGAGATAAGATCAGAATACCCACATGCAGTTCCATAACTAGCCGCAGCTAAGGCTCCCGCCGCCGGGCCGGATTCGAGGAGACGTACAGGAAAACGTGTAGCAGTCTCTACAGTGACAATTCCACCACTAGAAATCATCAAGAAGAGACTACCCTTGAAACCGATACGCGTCAGGCGCATCTGCAACTCGTGAAGATACTGCTCTACACGAGTTTGAACATACACATTGATAATTGTCGTTGAAGTTCGCTCAAACTCGCGTATTTCAGGTACTACCTCCGACGAAATTGAGACGTGTATAGTCGGAGCAATACGCTGAACAATGGCTCGGACTTCCCGTTCGGCAGATGCATCAGCAAAGCTATTTAAAAAGGCGATTGCGATAGCTTCAACTCCGTTCGCAACCAATTCGTGCGTCAGTTGCTCAACGAACGCGCTATCCAATGTTTGGAGCGTTGTTCCATCCACTAACGTGCGTTGTGGTATGCCAAAACGTAGATAACGGGGTACAAGTGGTGGCGGCTTTTCAAGCAAAAGATCGTAGAGTTCGTAGCGGTTCTCTCTGCCGATTTCAATTGAGTCACGAAAGCCTTGTGTCGCGAATAATGCAGTCCGTGAGCCAGTACGTTCAATGACCGCATTCGTCACCAGAGTTGTACCGTGAATGAGTTGTTGCACGTTCTCTATTGCGATCTGCTCTCGCGCAAGCGTTTCTACCACAAGTGTTTCGACAGCCTGCGATGGAGCACGAGGCGTGGTGAGCGTTTTGCCAGTCACAAAACGACCAGTCGTTGTATCAAATACAACGAGGTCAGTAAACGTACCTCCAATGTCCATTCCTATGCGGTAACGTGGAGAGGACTCATTCATCAATTGCCCTCCACTTTGGGGAAGCGGCTCAGAGGAAAAATATCTACCTGAGGTGATCGTTGCTGAGACAAAAGACCACCATCAACCGCTAAAATATGTCCCGTTATATAACTGGCATCATCTGACGCGAGGAAGACCGCTGGGCCAGCCATATCAGTTGACTCCCCTACGCGTCCGAGAGGTATAGTGACTCCTCGCTCTCTCTTTATCTCTGAGTCCATCCCCTGTGTATCAATTGAGCCAGGAACGAGTGCATTCACGCGAATACCATACGGGGCCAGGTCAAGTGCCATGGCTCTCGTAAGAGCTTCTATGCCACCTTTTGACGCATCATAGGCCGCCATCCCTCGATGTGAGTGTGTGGCACCTCCACTCGACATATTAATAATAACGCCCTGATGCTGCCGAGCCATTATGTGTGCAGCGCGAGAAGAGCATAGAAAAACACTTTTGAGGTTTACCGCGATAACGTGGTCCCACCACGTTTCGTCCCCTTCGAGGAAGTGACGTTCGACATTGATGACTCCTGCGTTGTTGACCAGTACATCCACTTTTCCAAACCGTTCAAGCACGGTATCAAAGAGACGGTCAACCTGACTCTTCTCTGAAACGTCTGCAACACCTGAAATAGCCAGTCCTCCTTGTGCAGTAATTGCCTGGACCGTTGCCTCAGTGCCCTTCGCGTCAATGTCATTCACGACGACCTGCGCACCCTCACTCCCAAAGCGAAGAGCGATAGCCTGTCCTATGCCATGTGCAGCCCCTGTTACTATCACTATTTTGTTTGTAAAGCGTTGTTGCATCACTATGTTCCTCATTTATTCTTTTACACTATGATGCTGTTTAACCAATCAGTGCGGATAGGTGTAGGGACCGATTTATAACGTCCTGGTAGGCAATCGAGAGGCTAAAAGGACGTGATAAATCGGTCCCTACAATCGACGTATCCGCATGAATTTGTCAAAGAGCATAATGTGCTCCCTACGAAAATTTCTCAACTCATCCTTCAAGAGCACGCTCCGCTCCAAGCAAAGCAGTGCGCATTCGATGAGTTAAATAAGTACCATCGCGTGGTGGCAACACACGTGGCAGTTCCTCTGGAAAGACTTTTATAACAGCAAATAACATATCTGGTAACGTACGGATGTCGTGGCCCAATGCTTCCAGTTCATGCACTTGTCGAACGGTGCGTGTATGTTGAAATCCGCAGGCATGCGCGACAGATGCAAGATTTGTCTCCATCGCGGTATGTGTGTGCTGCTGACCCGTTTCGCCATAGCGTTCATTGTCCATTACCACAATACGTAAGTTGAGTGGACGCTGTACCGCAATCGTTGCTAGGCTGCCCATACCCATCAGCATTTCGCCGTCACCAGTCAACACCATCACCTTGCGTTCTGGCTGCGCGAGTGCCAGCCCCAACCCAACCATAGCCGCACCGCCCATCGCACCCCACAGGGGAAAGTCCAAGGGCTCATTGCCACACGCCGCGAGATCATAGGCAGGCGAACCTAGACCTGTCACGATGATTAGATCGCCGCGTTCGCGCACGAGTTCGCGTAGCGCATCACGCCGATGGAGCATACTCACGGCTTGCCTCCCTCGAAACTCTTCGCGCCTATAAGCTTTTGTGAAAGCAATACCGCGACTCTACATCGGCTCTGAAAGGCGAGCAAAATGGCAGCTTCAACTGTGGAATACACGTCTTCAACCAAGTTAACGCGATACACAATAACACCACTTGCTTCCAAAACAATCGGTGTGCTCTGGCCCATCGGCACTTGCCACGGATTGAACTCGCCCCATTCTCCACGCATGGTGATGAGTGTGAGAAACGGCATGTTGCATACGCGAGGGAGTGAAAGCATATTGATACAGTTTCCTACGCCACTCGATTGCATCAGCAATACAGCACGCTTGCCACCGAGAAATGCACCAGCCGCAAACGCAACACCCTCTTGCTCTGTCGTTAACGTCACGGTACGCATATCCGCATCGTGCTGGCACAACTCGATTAGACGCTTGTGCCCACCATCTGGAACAAACGAAACCATGTCCACATGATGCGCTTTGAACAGTGCGTAGACGCTAGCTGCCCAATCGGTTACGTTAATTTGGTCGTATAGAGTCGTCATCGCCTATATCGTTCCTTTTGCCACAAAGGTGTAGGAGAAATAAGATGCACTCATAGTGCGTTCTAATTGTATGCTCATCGTATGTTTCTTAGCAAGCCAAGTCAATTGATTTCAATACCATTGTAAACGTTGCGTATCATATAATGAAGGATATCGAATGGTTTTGTATTGTAGGGAGTAACTATGGATTATCAACTTGTCTTGGCACCTGATCTTGGACTATCGCCAGCCGATTTTGTCGCTGTGTGGAACATCACCACAGAATGCCGTGATGCCGCAGAAGCACATCTGCTATCTCAAACACAATCTCGTACCTCTAACGCCTCGTCATACACTGAACGGATTGCACTGATCAAAAGAGCAGACCTTGATGTCACATCTCACACAATCGAAAATCTTATCAAGGAAGTACTGAAGAGAGAGGGCATGAGAAAAGTAGGAGTTAGTCATGAGAACACGCAGGATGGTATACCGTTACTAACAATAAGTAGCAACGATAAACAACGTTGAGAACGGCTTCTATTCGGTCATCACCTTCTACACACGAAGTGTTGGACGTGCGAGGCGAAACGGAAGAAGCGCATTAGAGACGACACCTCGCGTCAAAGACTCGGCAAGCAGTTGTCCCACTCGCATTCCAAACGGCATGCCGTGCCCTGAGAAGCCCCCAACTCCCCAAACATTCTTCATATTCGGCACTACATCGGCAATTGGCAGATAATCAGGCGTAAAGGCCATCAATCCTGCCCATCGTTGAGTCACGTGCAACCCTGAAAGCGTGGGAAACAAACGAGGAAAGACCTGCTCTAGTGCCTGCTGAACCTCTTGCGTTGGTTGGCTGACACGCACATCAACATCTTGTTGCGGTGCAGCAGTCCGACATCCCCCTAAGACAATGGAACCGTCGAGCGTTTGCTGCCAATACTCTCCCGTTCCTGTCATATCAACCGCCATACCAGTAGAAAAAATAGGAGACAGAGGCGCGTACGAAAGAACTTGTCCTCGTACAGGGACAACTACTTGCTTTAATGAAGGTAGTAGGTCTGTAAGCCATGCATTGGTTGCCACGACCACATGTTGTGTCCGAATCGTTCCCTGTAAGGTGTGCACCACTACCGTGTTTTCATCGGGAACCAATTGAAGCACGGTTGAGTTAATACAAATTGCCCCGTGACCTTGTGCTGCCATGAGCAAACCATAAACAAGACGCGCTGGATGAACAAGAGCAGTTTCTGGAGTCAGCAAGCCGCCGACAATCTCTGAACCAAGCGGTGTTCTAATCAGTTCCTGAACCTCTTGACGATTTAGCAGTTGTGTCGCAACCCTGTCGGCCTCAAGAGCAGTATGGCTTTGGGCGAATGCATACTGCTGGTCAGCATCAAGCGCAAGGGAAAGCGTTCCAGTTTCACGATAGTCACAGACAATTTCTTCTTCCGCAAGCACCTGACGCAGGAGGTTCCGACTTTCAAGCGTCACATGCAACACGTCTCGCGCGGTCTGATATCCCAATCGTTGTATCGCTTGTGGATAGGCTTCAGCAGGACCGAGCGAGAGAAAGCCTCCGTTGCGTCCCGTCGCACCATAAGCGGGTGCATCACGTTCGAGAAGAACTACATTCGCACCTGCTCGTGCGAGCCAGTAACACGTTGAAGCTCCTAGATAGCCTCCCCCAATGACAACGCAGTCAGCCGAAGCTGGTAAATTTGCTGACAATACCATTTCTTGGGCTGTGTGCTGCCAGTAAGACGTTGGTTCAGAAACACTCACTTGAAACTCCCTTGTGCAT
>CAXUHF010000007.1:0-11871 GCA_964250765.1 uncultured Ktedonobacteraceae bacterium
TACGCTGGGGACCCCAGTAGACCCAGTGCCGAGATACGTGTAAAATAGGACAGAGGGGAAACGAGCAGAAGCAGGAAAACTAGCTCTTTTTCCATGAAGAAAGAGAACAGTGAAAGGTTTTTTCGTATGGAGATTGCAGGAAAAGTTGTCCTGATTACTGGAGCTTCCAGCGGGATTGGGCTGGCAACGGCCCGTCTTTTTGCCCAGAAGGGAGCAAAGCTGGCCCTGGCTGCCCGCTCGACTGAAACGTTGGAACAGCTCGCGAGAGAACTGCCGGAAGCTCTTGCGGTTCCGACTGATCTGCGTGACGAGGCCGAGGTACGGCGTATGGTGGCCCAAACGCAGGAGTATTATAAGCGCATCGACGTTTTAATCAACAATGCCGGGCAGGGGTTGAATATGCCAATCGAGCAGATGAATGTAGAGACGTATCGTTCCGTCTTTGAAGTAAATGTCGTCAGCGTCATTGTGGCGATGCAAGAGGTCATTCCAATGATGCGAGCGCAGGGCCGAGGCGTGATCATCAATATCAGTTCTGGTGCGTCGAAGATTCCACTAGAGAGATACAGGGGGGCGAACCCCGTCGGTCCCTACGTTTCCACCAAGTACGCGCTCAATGCCCTTACGCTTCTAGGCCGCCAGGAGCTTGCCGCAGACAACATTTCCCTCGGACTGGTCTATCCTGGAGTGACTGCGACCAACTTTTATGACAACCTCATCGGGAGCCAACAGCTGAATCCGAGGCTAGCCGGTGCGACATCCGTCGAGAGTGCCGAGTCCGTCGCCGAAAAGATCCTGGAGGCGGTAGAAACCCAGGCGGCGGAGGTCTATACCGAGAACATGAAAAAAGCTCTCTCATGAGGCAACTCGGACTTGTGAATTCCACCATTATGCTGATGAACAAGCATCGCCAGAGGAGGTGCTTGTTCATCAGCATAATGGTGGAATTTACAGTGGAGGTAATCGGGGCTACTTGCTACACATTCATATAATTAGGTAAACACGTCCTACGATCCTGCTGATGAAGGAAAGTCGGTGGTTGACCACTGACTAAAATACTTCAAATGATGTACAGGATATGCACGAAGCTCTTGAGCGATCTGTTGGGCTTGTTCCCCGGTGGATGCGTACACGGCCAGCACGTAAGCCCCTCTCTGTGCCTGCTGCATATACAAGTCCGCAGGGAAGCCCTCGTCGCTTGAGACGGAGAAGGTATGGACTGCTCGTTTGAAGGCAGAGGTCTGCTGCCGTCTTTGCTGGATAGCTTCAATGAAGTCTTGACTGGAAATGAGAAGCATATCCTGGGCAGCATACCCAGCTGTTTGCAGTGTCTGAACAGCCTGCTCCGCCTCCTGCAACTGCTCGATGACTCCTATCACATAGTTCGTGGGCAAGGATCGCATCGGTTCCTGATTGGTGCTTTGTGACATATTTATTCTCCTAACTTGAATGGATAAGAAACACTTTTCTCTCCTTTACGCGCGTCCGGACACAAAAGTAGATGCTTCTGGTTGTGCAAGCATCACCCAAGATTGCAACTCGGACAAGAATTGCACCTGAGAGAGTTGCGGCACATGGAGAGCCACATAGCCATCGGGACGAACTAGCAGAATACTGTCATGTTGAGTTCCGAGCTTGTGGTGAAATTGCTGTTTAAAATCGAGCAACGTCGTTACTGAGAGTTCGTGTACGATTGCCCTCTGAACCTTGCTGACCAACTGGGTACCACTCAAGCTGATAGGTATTCAGAAGGCTTTCTGAAGCGTATCCACCTAGCACCAGTGCCAACTTCCAGGCTATATTGTACGCATCTTGTACGCTGTACTTTGTCTTTAGTATTTCGCTCTCGACAATGTGCCTAAGCAGATCAGTCCAGTCGCCACATGCATCAGTATCAACGCCCCCACCTCTGGGAATGTTGTGCCTGGGAACAGTCCAATGAATGGGAGTAACAGATCAGGAATCAGCGAGACGAGCAACACCGCCCAGGCTATGCGTTGAAACAGGAGTACTGGATGCGTTGCCCATAGCACGAGCAGCGTAAAGGCGATGACCGCTCCCACGACTCCTATCACAGTAAAGGCGATGACAGGCCCCAGTTGGAGAGGGATAAACGTAGGTGCTACAGGAAACAGTGCTTTCGCTACCAACGTGATGAGTATATTTACAATGACGGCAGCAATAACCGTGAGTAAGCCTACTCTCCATAGACGCCAAGATGCGCCATGTTGCTTCGACGTGATTTGAGATGTTTGTGTTGATGACATGAATGTTCACCTTTCTCTTTTTTCTAGCGAGTTCCCTGGAACAGGAACATTTCTCTAGTACGATAGGTATCGCTTACACAACAGATATTGCATAGTAAACATCTGTTAGGTATAATACTACTGTCTAGTTAGGCAAGAAACAAGATGCAAAAACGCGTTTGTGTTGGATAAGCAACGAACAGGGAAAAATGTTGATAAAGTTCAGGAAATTTATACAGTTTTCTTTTGCGCGAAGAGAGAGAAGAAAGAGAGAATAGTTTCATGGAACGAGAAGGAAAAAGCGTCGATCCACGGGTTAAACGGACACGAAAGCTTTTACAGCAGGCTCTTATGGACCTGTTACAGGAGCAAAACTTTGCTAATATCAGTATTTTGGATATTACCGAACGGGCAACGGTCAATCGTGCAACGTTCTACGCCCACTTTCCTGACAAGTATGAACTCCTGGATTCCATGTTACGAGAGCTATTTCAGAAGATGATCAGCAGTCGGTTTCCTGCGACACTGAAATGGGAAGCCGCAAGTGTGCGCATACTGATTCGGTCTTCACTTGAATTTTTGGATGAGGTTCAACGTCTTTATAAGCCCTTTGACTCACATATTGAGCTTCTCGTCGGGAAGATCGTCCAACCGGAAATCGCACACATTCTTCTGGATTGGCTCAAACATGTACAGGGATTGAAAACCTCACCACAAGTACGTCTGAAAACGGTCGTCTCGACGATGAGTTGGGCGATTTTCGGAACAGCTATCGATTGGACCTTCAACACGCAAATGATTGATGAACGAGTACTCTCACCAGAGGAGATAACCAACCAAGTTTTTCTGGTACTCACTGAAGGAGTGGCACGACTCGTCCCAGGGCTATTACCCTGAGCACTGTTTGCTGTACATCCACTCCACGGTAAAGACGCTTCTGCTCTGCTGCAAAGTCGCATATATCATCACAAATGCTCTAGTACAAAATCACTTCTACATAGTAAGACTTCAAGCACATTATGTAGAAGTGATTTTGACGTTGACGAGTCACTACGCGTCTTATAGAGTAAAGAAGTTGTCTAACCACTAAGATGCATGATATGCCAACAGAGTCTTTACGAGCCATGCTATAATCTAGGTAACACAAGTCATCAAAGGGAAAATGATATGGGGTCTTCATGGTGATGCAACCGGAAAATATGTATCCACGTCAAACAAGTGATGATATGAGTTCGCTTGTGGGCAAGTCACTAGGCCAGTTCCGCGTTGTAGAGCGTATTGGCGCGGGAGGTATGGCGACGGTCTTCAAAGCATATCAGCCGACACTTGACCGCCATGTCGCAATTAAAGTCTTACCGCCACATCACGCACACGATCAGGTGTTTGTGAAACGTTTCGTACAAGAGGCACGGTCTGTTGCCAAGCTGACACACCCCAATATCGTGCAAATTCATGATTTCAGTTCGTCGGAGGAAGAAAGCAATCTGACGTACATTGTCATGGAGTATGTTGAAGGTGGAACGCTGAAAGATCGCCTCAAACGCGCACTCCCTGTTCCTGAAGCGGCAGGGTATATTATTCAGGCTGCCGAAGGGCTTGATTGTGCTCACCGCAATGGCATTATTCACCGTGATGTAAAGCCAGCTAATATGTTGCTACGGAAAGATGGTCATTTGCTCCTGTCTGATTTTGGCATTGCCAAAATTCTTGAAGGCACCACGAACCTCACACGCGTCGGCACTGGTATTGGAACGCCGCAATATATGTCTCCTGAACAGGGAACAGGACAGGGTGTCGATAGACGCAGTGATATCTACTCGTTAGGTATCGTGTTCTTCCATTGTTTGACTGGGCGTGTTCCTTTTGCTGCCGATAGCCCATTGTCGATTACGCTTAAGCATATTCATGATCCGCTTCCTACCGAGCGTCTACTTGCTGAGGGTGTACCCAACCCTATCGTGCAAGTCGTGTTACAAATGACAGCGAAAAATGCACACGAACGCTATCAATCTGCTGAGGCCGTAATCGACGCGCTTACGCAGGCATTAGATGAGTCTCATTTATCAATGCCACGCATGCGCTTTGGGATGGCACCATCAGGACCATTTGCGGAGCCGAAAAGTGTTCCATCAGGCCAACTCGCACATGCGAATAGGCGTGCCAGTACACCAAGTAATCCAGGATACGGTAGTATCCAGCAGAGAGTGCAGTTGGTATGCTTTCGCTGTGGTGCTTTGAGTGATAGTTCACAAGTCTATTGTGTCGCTTGCGGCTACGAACTCTCTGATAAACTAGCGAGCGTAGATCATTTTCGTGGTGCAAATGGACGCTTTGTGCTCGCTCGTTTAACTATGCAAAGCGCAGGTGGACGCTCCTATCGCTTTCATCAAGTAGTCACGACCATTGGTCGCACAAACGGCAACGATTTGATTATTATTGGACCTACCGTGTCACGCAAACACGCTCGTCTCTGGTTTGATAGTGGTCGTTGGTTTGTGGAAGACTTAGGAAGCGCGAATGGAACATTGCTTAACGGTGCGCGTATCATACAACCAATGCTCCTAAACGACGGCGATGTAATCCACTTTGGTGACGAGGCCGTCGTATTCAATATAGCGTATAGTCCATAATTCGGAACAAAACACTCACTAAACCGTATGTCTACTATAAGAAAGAAATAGCGATAACTCGCTGCTTGATGAGATAAGGAAGGATGTTTTCATGAGTTCGATGAATCCCGCCGTTGCAGTAGCACAGCAGATGTTACTAGGTGGTGCAGTAAAACAAAACCATGCACTTGAACATGCTACAATTGTGATGCTTGAGAAAAAGCTTGATGTGCGTCTCTCTGGCGTATCTTCTGCCGTTGGTTTCTTCATCTTTGGTGAGGTGCCAACCGAAGAGATTCTGCCTGTCGCAGAAGAGGCTCTCAATGTGTTGCGCACAACGAACCCTGAGCTTGCGATCAACCCACGTTGCGGCACAAACCTCGCGGTAGCGGGTGTATTAACAGGCTTGTCCTCACTGGCCGTCGCACGACTGCGCCGCCCCTATGGAAGCGCGAACAATGTCATAACTGCATCTACTGCAGCATTGGTACTTGCTCGTCCCTTAGGTCTCACAGTACAGCGTTATATTACCACACAAACACCGAACGCTTCGATGCGTGTGGTCAAGGTGTCGCCAATGACCGTGCTCGGCTCTCCTGCACACTTTGTTCATACCAACAACCCTGATGCCGCCGGTCTTTTCTCATAACAAAAAGGATAATAAACATGTCGTCGGATCGTAGCCGCTTTCTTGTTGAGACCTCCTGGCTTGCCGAGCATTTGAATGATCCTCACCTACGGGTCGTTGATATGCGCGGCTATGTACGTAATGTTGTCAAAGATGGCGTACCGGATGCTCTTTACGTGGGCGCGCGTGACGAGTATCTACAAGGTCATATTCCTGGTGCGCTCTACATTGATTGGAGCAGCGATATTGTTGATCCTAATGATGATGTAGAGGCGCAGGTTGCTCCCGCCGAACGCTTCGCAGAGGTCATGGAACATCTGGGTATAGGCGATCAACACCTTGTAGTCGTTTATGACGCTCATCCTGCCTCACAATTTGCAACGCGTCTATGGTGGGCACTGAACTACTATGGTCATAAAGAGGTTGTTGTCCTGAACGGTGGCCTTCCTAAATGGCAGCATGAGCAGTTACCTCTGGACACGATTGTACCAGCATACGATCCAGTGACGTTCACACCAGAAATACAACCTCAACTGCGCGCTACAGCCGAAGACATGCTTAACTTTCTCGAACGAGAAGATGTCACGCTAGTTGATGCACGTGATACAGGTCAATATACAGGTGCAGTCGTGCGAGGGCATAGCAGGGCGGGACATATCCCTGGTGCACTCAGTCTTCCACGCGAAGAGCTTATCGATCCTACGACAGGAACATTTCGTAGCAACGAAGAGCTATCGCACATACTCACTGTAGCTGGCGTCTCACCACAGAAGCAGGTTGTCGCCTATTGCAATGGCGGTGTGGCTGCTACTACTGTTCTGTTCACACTTGCAATGTTGGGCTATCCTCAATTTACAAATTATGATGGTTCATGGAATGAATGGGGCAAGCGTCAAGACCTGCCAGTAGAGTTGTAAAAAATTATGACGATGCATGACTCTGACTCTTCATACTCTGAACTAGAGGGCGAAGACTTGCTTGATCTTAATACGGTCATGCATGCTTTTGGTGTGGACGAGTGGAAGAATCTTGGGCCAGCAGACGATACACAAACGCAAGCATTGAATCTACTGATCGAAATTGACGGACAACGGTATCTCTTGCGTGAGCGACCAGAAGGTCTAGTAGATGAAGACCTGACTCATCGCTATGACTTCCAACGCTACCTTCAACATACAGGGATACCTATTCCGCCACTTCTGCTTACACCAAAAGGTGAGCCGGTGGTTATCAATGGCGAAGATGCTTTTGAGGTACAACAGTGGGCAAGTGGCGAGTTATTTAGTACTGCTGATCCTCGCTCCCTTGAATGGGTAGCATTTGCCGGAACTATGCTTGGTCGTATTCATCGCGCTTCATCACAGTATACTGGCCCTATACACCGCTGGCCTTCTGAAGTGCAGATAGGAAGCCTTGTACAGAGTTGGCTCAACCTTGCGCGTACAAGAGCCGACACAAGCGAAATCCAGGCTGTTGCTGCTTCCCTCTCAAACTGGGTTGATCAGTGGGAAGCCGTCTTACCCTCTGCCATGATGTCCATTGGGACTGGAAAAGAACTGCCAACCTTTCATATTCACGGTGATTATCACGCGCTCAACCTGCGTTTCGGCTCGTTCGGCGTCACATCAGTTATCGGGCTGGAGGCGTCACGCTGGGAAAAACGTCTCTTTGAAGTTGCGAACGGGCTTTTTTCCTTTAGCGCGTTGTCCTGGACAGCTGGTAGTGGCGAGACACGTCCGCTTGTCAAACGCGGCCTCGATCCCGAACGCGCTCGACGCTTTCTGCAAGCCTACGCAGAAGTGTATCCACCAATCCCCGGTGAGGCAGAACTGCTCGCGGATGCACTGATGCTGATTGCTCCTATTGCTACAATAAATGGCCCTCTTGAAGCTCTTTTTTATACTCAGGAAGAGCCTGATGCAGTACTTATAGATGATGTCATGGAGAACCTTGCGTGGGCTTCTTCACTTCCTGCATGGCTTAGTCGCGTACGACGTTCACTACCAGATCTATGGTTGACAAAATAAGAGGATTACTAGATCTGTTACTCTTCGTTATAAATAATAGCCCAAACATTATATATATTGACACTGCCAAGCAATTATGAGCAATAATAAGTATGTCTCAAAAAGAAGCATATATGTCTACGATCAATTTCTCTATGGTTCTAAATAGTAAGGTGTGAGCAAATGCAAGAGCCTCCACAGGACGTGATGTTTAGCGATATGCAAAGGCAAAGAAATCAAACAAAGCGCAAGAGAATTACCGTAACTATTACATCAATACTTCTGGCTTTATCAGCTATACTTATTGTTATAGGTGTGGCGATGATCAGGGCAAGTCTTGTTTCTGGAGCCTCAGGATCATCGACTCCTCCTACTACGAAGCCAATTGCATTGGCGACATCCGCACCTACGCCAACGCCAACGCCTGTATTTGATCCCAGCGTTGGTGCAGTTCTCCCGTCACATCGCGTTATTGCATTTTACGCAGTACCCGGTGCTGAACCCACAGGACCAGCCTATCAACTTAGTGATGCCATGCTCAACCAATTGACACAGCAAGGTGCAGCCTATCAGAAGCTTGATCCAGCGCATCCGGTACAACTCGGTATTGACTTGGTGGTAAGTGTCCCCGACGGTTTCCCAGGACCAAGTGGCTACTACAGCCATCATGTTGATGCAGATACCATTCAGTCGTATGTTGACTATTGTCAAACCCATAATTTGCTCTTGTTCTTAGATCTGAATTTTGGATGGGCACCTGTGATGCAAGAGGTAAATTTCTTTCTCCCCTATTTAGAGAAATACACATTTGTACATATGGCCGTTGACCCTGAATGGATGTTTCCACGGCACGATGGTATTCCAGGCACAAACTTGAGTAATGTACATGCCTCGGATTTGAACCCTATTATTCAAGCTGTCGGCGATATTCCCATGAAATACCACATGCCGCGCAAGATTTTGATTATTCACGAGTACCGACCCAGTGGTGACTATACAGCGAATCCAACAGATGCTGGACAGGCAGAAATCGCTGATAAACGCGATCTCCTATCTGATACACGAGTGGATGTTGTCATTCACGTTGATAGTGTTGGTGGATATGTTGGTGATATCGCGGATAAAACACAGCAATATACACAATGGGTACAAGAGGACATGATACGCTACGCTAACTTCCGCTATGGAGGCTTCAAACTATTCTATCATATCGAGGCCAAAACACGGCTTATGACGCCTGCAGAAGTGCTGGCACTCAACCCTGCACCGCTCATAGTAACATATGGGAATTAGCCGTAGAAGCAGTATGATGGATACAGAGACACAAAAAGCTCAAGCATCCAAAAATGCTATCGTGAAACACAACGTTGGACAGAGAGGCTTATCCTATGAGATACTCTTATAGGTAAGCCTTCGTTGGATTGGAGAAGGGGTCGGCATGTCGTCTACGTATTCGTCATACAATAATGCTCCTAGATGTCAACGATGTGGAGCATCACTCGCGCTCAAGGATCCTCGTTGCGCGAACTGTGGTTATTTTAATGCACCACATCCTGGAAGTGATATACCACAACAACAGCAACCATCAGTAGCACCGTGGAATCAAGCTGTCCAGTCAGGACAATACGAGCAAACGGCATCCCCTAATCCTCCAGTACCACGCCAAGATGGGGGCTTGCTTAAACGCTATTCAGCACAGACAGAGCAACGCAATCACTATACAATGCCATCAGCTCCACAGCCTCAGGCTGTACCACCTCCCGTTCCTTCTCAAAACACAACGCCTCCTCAGGTCAGACCACAACCAGACTTGTCTCGCCCTATTGCTCAACCATCACAGATGTCAGGCAACGGGGATGTGTATTCGCATCCATCTGGACAATTGCCAAACAATGGCGGCTATTCTCAGAACGGGCTTTATACTTCCACAGCTTCTCCGTACTCTACTGGCCCTACCACGCCGCCTATCAGTTTTAGAGCATCTTCACAACAGGTGTCACCTCCTGCATATGCACAAGCACCTCATTCGCACTATCAAGAACCGAAGAAACGGGGACAGTTTCGGATAGGAAGATTTGTAGGTATCCTTGTGCTGCTACTTGTGGTTATTGGAGGAAGTTTTTTTGCGTATACATTCTTATTCTCACGTAAAAATACGCAACAAACAGCCACGAGCAGCAGTGTATCGCATAGCCCATCAACTCCGCAACCGACTCCGCAAGGGAATGCTCTTTTTCAAGATGAGTTCATGAACAATACCAATGGATGGAGTATTCAAAGTTATCCTGGCGAGTTTTCTGTAGCATTGGGAAATGGCGTGTTGAAGCTGGAAAATGACAATAACAAATTGTTGTGGGAACTTATCCCAGGCGACAAGAAGTATGGAGATTTTCAGCTTTCTGTCGATGCCTTTCTTTCAAAAGGTTCTCAGAATAACGGCTATGGTGTGTACATTCGTAGCGCACTTAGTCAAAACTCCTCAATTACAACATTTTATCGCTTTGAACTCTATGGCGATGGCTCATTTGCAATCTTTAAAGGTACGGCAGACGCGAACGGTACAATAACAACTCCACGTCTTGTTGACTACACAAACAACTCTGCAATT
Source organism: uncultured Ktedonobacteraceae bacterium (assembly GCA_964250765.1). GTDB lineage: Bacteria > Chloroflexota > Ktedonobacteria > Ktedonobacterales > Ktedonobacteraceae > JBBQVS01. Next base: position 10,098 of record CAXUHF010000007.1, read on the forward strand.
CAGAAACAGGGAAGTCTGAATCATATCACCATTTCCGCAAAAGGCTCTAGTCTCCAATTTATTGTCAATGGACAAATCCTGAGTACGATTTCAGATACTACCTATACAAGTGGCAGTATCGCCTTGTTTGTCTCGAATCTGCAAAATGCTCCAGCAGGAGCGGTCGCAACATTCTCGCATCTTGCGATCTATTCAGCACAAAAATAGCAGCGTTGTTACCCGGCAATAATGTTTGCGTAGACACTTGGATCGACGTTGCCACCGCTTACGATACAACAAACACGCTTATTTGCAAAACGTGCGGGGTTGGCGAAGAGTGCGCCAATAGCGAGAGCACCCGTTGGCTCAACCTTAAGGTTAACATAGCGAAAGCAGTGTTGTGTTGCATGAAGTGTCAGTTCATCTGGCACCTCAATGATATCCGCAATACCATGTTGTAGTATTTCCCAGTTCAGATGACCCAGACTAATAGTACGCGCTCCATCAGCTATTGTGGCTGGCTCCTGTTCATTACGAATGAGTTGACCACTACGAAGTGAACGAGCGGCATCATTGCCTGGAAGCGGTTCTGCCCCAATCACCTCTGTTGTTTTGCCGAGATACTCGCGTGCAATCACGATACCCGAAGAAAGACCACCTCCACCAATAGGAACAATGACCACATCGAAGTTGGCTCTATTGAAAATCTCTTTGCCTAATGTTGAATTGCCAGTAACAACACGATAATCATCATACGCTTGCGCCTGAAATGCGTCAGGTTGCTCTTGTAGTAGTTGAGCGACACGTTCAGCGCGTCCGATACGTTGCACATCAACGAGATCAACCTGACCTCCATAGGATTGTACTGCCGCAATCTTGACCTGCGCAGAGGTGGAAGGCATAACAACTGTACATGTCTTACCAAGCAATGTACTCGCATACGCAATGGCCTGACCAAAGTTGCCAGATGAGGCGGTTACAACACGCTCTTGTGGAATTGATGAGAGCAAGTTGTACGCGGCACGAAACTTGAAACTGCCAGTATATTGAAAGGTCTCGCTAGCGATAGTTACATCACAATGAAACTGTGTTGAAAGTGGTGGACACGGACAGGATATAAATGTTGTCGGACGTATATGAGTTGGCAATGTTTCCCATACCTCGGAAATGTATGCTTCGGTTAACGCTGGTGCTGTGGTATAGTTTTTCATAGTAGTTTTCCTCAAGATGATTTACACAGAATTGTCATAGCTCTATTGTAACCTTTACAAGAGTTTTTGGCATCCTGGAAAGAGAAAAAGATATGTCAGATACTACAGAATATACATCAACTATACGCCTGCGCTTACGTGCTAGCGATGCACACTATGGTGGTAACCTCGTCAATGGCGCGTTTATGCTGTCCTTGTTTGGAGATATAGCAACAGAGCTTGCTATTCTTTGTGATGGCGATGAAGGGTTGCTTGTGGGATATGAAAGCATTGAGTTCCTCGCCCCGCTTTATGCAGGTGATTTTGTTGAAGCGACTGGACGGATTACAAACATCGGGCGCACATCACGACGACTAGAATTTGAAGCGTACAAGGTGATCACTCCTCGACGAGATATTAGCGACTCTGCTGCCGATGTGTTAGAGACTCCACTGCTTATAGGACGTGCGGTAGGCACAACGGTGGTAAAAGTTGAGCAGCAAAGAAAGAAAGATGCAAGATCACAGAACTAACAGAGAGGTGGGGGGGGGGGGGGGGGGGGTGGGGGGGGGGGGGGGGGTGGGGGTGTATGAGGGGTGTGTTTT
>CAXUHF010000007.1:11881-78589 GCA_964250765.1 uncultured Ktedonobacteraceae bacterium
AAACAACCACCAACCCCCCCCCCACCACCCCCCCCCCCCCCCCCCCCCCCCCCCCCCCCCCCCACCTCTCTGTTAGTTCTGTGAAAGAGGGTTTACTTAGTCTACATCGACAGCAGCCGCAACGAATTGCAGTGGAGGCTGACCTTTGTAGAGACCAATAGCAAAGATGCTATAGACGCGATCAGCCTTGAGGTCTACTTTCAAGGGGATCGTGACACCAGCGTTAACGGCTGTTACGTCAAAGACATATGTACCAGGATCAACGGCGAGATAGCCGCTTGCATTGGTATAGGCCAAGTTAGAGATAACTTTTGTGCCACCAACCGAAACATCAACGGGGCCAGCGTTAGGCGACAGGTGATATACTCGCACGATTGCCTTTGTATTGATATCGGAGTTGTTGTCAACGAATGCAGCGAGCGAGAAACTGGAGTCCTTTGTACCAAGTGCAGCAATGGTGTAGTATGTGCCACCTTTAAGTTTAACCGTTACATCAATAACGGAATCCTTGCGAGGTGCCCAATACGGTGCGACTTGAATACGATGTTTGCCTGCCGAAACAGCGACATAGCCTGTGACTGTACCGAACTTAAAGTCGCTGAGCAATTTGGCTCCATCGACATACACATCAACGGGACCTGCTCCAGGTGATGCATGCACGACGCGCACATACGCTTTGTCATTCCAATGCGCTGAAGCGGAAGACGATTGTGTTGCGAAGCCGACGATAAGAGCGAGTAGCCCAATCGTCACCAGAATGCCACGGGCAAAGATTGTGAGAGACTTCTTAGAATTCATTGCCTGTTTTCTCCTCTTCTCTTAGTGAGAACACTTTGTTTTCACGAGGAACTACTGTCAAACCCTTTGTGTGTATCAGTTTTGTTCTTCCCCATAACAAAAGTTGCACAGCAAAGGGCTTCATATCATAAAGGAACGCTTCAAACGTTCCACCATAGAGACGCTCGTTTTCAGGCAAAGTAGTAAAGCTTTTTCACAGGTTTTCAGTTCAAAATAGTTAGCCAGTGAAATTCATTGTACTCACAGCAGTGTGCGCTAGGAGTTTTTGAGCATTGCGCCACAACAGTTTTTCCCGTACCTCTGGTGTAAAGTAGGTAAGCGGTTCAAAATCTTTGAGCCAGCGTTGTGGCGTGATGAAGGGATAATCAGAGCCAAACAGAAAGCGGTCTTGCATACGCGTGGCAGCCTCACGTAGCAGTGTTTCAGGAATACGTTTTGGGGACCAGCCAGAAAGATCGTTATACACGTTTGTTTTATGCTGCATAGAGGCAAGCATTTCCTCATGCCAGGGCCAGGAAGGGTGCGCTCCAATAATGGTGAGATCGGGAAAATCAGCCGCAAGCGCGTCCAGATAGATGGGACGCGTATGATCGAGCTTAATACCCATTCCACCAGGAGTACCTGCGCCTAAACCGTTTGTGCCTGTATGAAAGAGTGCAGGAACCTGCAATTCCTGAATCTTTTCCATCAACGGATAAAAAGTAGGGTCGTTTGGGTAAAATGCCTGCACACCGGGGTGAAACTTCGCGCCTGCTAATCCTAGGTCTTTTACTGCGCGCTCAATCTCTTGAATTGCCACTTTGCCCTTGTGTGGATCGACGCTGGCAAAGCCGATAAATTGCTGCGGATAGCGTTTGACAATTTCCGCAACATAATCGTTGCCTAGTGGTGGTAAACCTGTTGCCGTTTCAGCATCCCAGGCCAGCAGAACGCCAATCATATCGAGTTCTGCGTAATCAGCAGCAATCTGCTCTATGTCCTTTAATTTGACCTCTGTACGGAAAAAGCGTTCAGCCGCCTTCGCATAGGGACCAAGCGTGACCTGCATAAACTCCGTTGTAGGGAGGTGGACATGAAAGTCAATGGCACGTGGCATAGAATATTCCTCTCGTTCAATAGATACGTACATCGTCGTACATGCAATGCACTCTATTATAGTCTTTCTTCTTTGCCTCGTACAAAGGAGGCAAAAATGCCGATGGCGGCGATGGCTGCACAGGCAAGGAAAGTAGCCTGGAAAGCTGTATCGAAGGTATGCTGATACATGATGAGTTGAACGTTGTTAGTATGTGTGACAATAAGGTTCCCGACCGTGGCACCACCCAGACCCACAAAGATTGCGCCCGCTATCGCTACACTCAAGCTCTGCCCCATAGTGCGGGCGGTAGCCAGGAAGCCGGAGGCACTCCCTTGCAGATTACGTGGAGCCGAGCCTAACAATGCGCTATTGTTTGGTGCTTGGAAAAGACCTTGGCCTACACTGGTAAAGGTCAAACGCCAGACAATATCGAAGATGGAACTGTGTTCGTTGAGCTGACTAATCAGCACTAAACCAATACAGGCAGTAGTCAGGCCGCCAGCCGTTAGCCAGCGTGAACCAATACGGTCAGCCAGGGAACCGCTAAAGGGAGCGATGATCGCCAGCGTTACTGGTACCGGGGTGAGGAGGAGGCCAGCCTGTATCGTTGAGAAGCCACGTAGCTGTTCAAGATAGAACGGCATCATAAAGCTAACGGCGAATAGTGCCAGAAAGCTTAAGAGCAAGCTCAAAATGGACGAGTCAAAGACGCGATTGCGCAAAAGAGACAATACGATGACCGGGTTGTGAACCCGTTGTTCCACGAATGGTAAGGCGACTAGAGCAAGGATGCCAATGAGAAGCAAGGTCAGGATAAGCGGTGAGGTCCAACCCAGTTCTTGTCCAAAGGAGAGTCCTGAGGTCAATCCAGCCATGCCTACTGCAATCAGAATGGCCCCAAGAGGATCGAATCGACCTGGACTAAGGTGGATGCGCTCTTTGAGAATGAGTAGTGTGGCAATGAGACCAATGATGCCGAGTGGTACATTGACAAAGAAGATCCAGCGCCACGAGAGGGAAGCCGTGATAATGCCACCCAGTATCGGGCCAAGAGTGACGCCGAGGTTAACATTAATGGCGTTGATCCCAAGTGCGCGACCACGTTCATGTGGAGGAAAGGCGCTTGTGAGCATTGCCGGACTAATTGCCGTCAACAATGCTGCGCCCAATCCTTGAACTGTGCGTGAGGCGATGAGAATACTCAGCGAAGGGGCCAGTCCACAGAGTGCAGAACTCGCGGTAAAGATAATCAACCCTGCTGTCCAGACGACCTTGCGTCCAATCATATCGGCTAGTCGTCCAGCAGTTAAGAGTATGGCTGTAGTAGCAACAAGATAGGCGATGATGACCCATTCGACTGCTCCATTGAGGGGCACGCCAAAGTAACGTGCAATGGTGGGGAGGCTGATATTGACAATTGATGAGTCAAGAGCAGCCATAAAGATGCCAATGGCGACGATAAAGAGCATGGCCCATTTCCCGGCGGTCTCTTCTCCTGAGCCTATCATATTCTTAGTTGGCTGTGGGGACGAGATATCAACACTTTGCTGTTCGCCATTTGTGGGTGCTATATTCGGCAAATTCTTCTTTTGGGACTGTGCCTCTTGTGATTGCATCTGTACTATTATCTTTCTTTATAATAAGCTTAACATGTAGAGTAGACGACTAGCAAGGGATCGAGGCTTCGATCCCTTGCTAGTCGTCTACTCTACATGTTAAGCCAAGTACCTATTCTGTCATGAGTAAGGATTTGCCAAATTGCTCTGGAAGTTTCAGTATACTTTTTCCCTTTTCATATCGTGCATATATGTATGCACTACTAAATTCACTCGATGAAAACTGTAAAGAGCTTCTCTTTCTACGGCTCAGCAGTGATGCTGTCGGCGAACTCCTCCACAACCTTGAGCAGACGCGCAGGCTGCTCGATCTGCGGGAGGTGTCCAGCCTCTGGAATAAGTTCAAAGCGAGCGTTGGGCAACGCTTGGGCGTAGGCACGACCATAGTCAGGATCCATGACGCCATCACTCTCGCCCCAGACGACGAGGGCAGGAATTCTCACGCGACTCAGCCGACGACGTAACTTCAGATCGTGCATACCTTGCCCTTGATCGTACACTTTGAGTGTCTGGAAGTTCGCACGCACCGCTGCAACCCGCTCAGGGGTGAGAGTGGCAGGGTCAATGCGAAAGGCCGCCGGATTGTGGTAGCTAAGTGCTGACAACTCGTCAGGTGTCAGGGGAAACACATCGGCGATGGGATGCCCCTCAACTTGGATACCCGCGGCATCGACAAGAACAATGCTACTCAAACGTGTGGTGTCTCGCACAGCCATCTCAGCTGCAATCCAGCCGCCAAGTGAGGAACCGACTACCATGACATTGCGTAGGTCGAGTTGTTCAAGGAGGTCGAGATAGGTAATAGCGAGGTCATCGACGCTGTCGAACCATTCAGGCCGAGGCTCACCTGCAAAGCCTGGGTGGGTTGGCACCAAGACATGTGCACGCGTGGACAATGCAGAAGCGAGGCCAGCCACAGTCAGTGGTCCCCCACCACCATGCAAGACGAGAATGGGACGACCGCTTCCTTGCTCGTCGATACGCACGGTCAAGCCATCGGCGAAGGACTCTCTGCGGGTCGTAGGGGTTGAAGAAGGTAAAGTACTCATGGAATTCATCCTTTCAGTTATAGATAGCACTCTCATCAGTAAAAATTTGGTCCTTGCTTATGCAAGAACATCAGTGTCGTAGTGAGCCATGATAGCGCGTCCTTGCTCAGGAGTAGGTGGGCCAGATGTGGTCACAAGTTCGCTCATTTCCTCGAAGTAATGAATGTACTGAGGGGGTGTAAATGTATTTAGGAAGCGAGCAGGGCTATTGCCTGGATTCGAGAACGTATGCGCCACACCAATCGGTACCATAACAAAACTTCCCGTACCTGCATGAAAAGTTTCTCCATCCACGTTGAACTCTAGTTCGCCTTCCAGTACATAGAATCCCTCCTCGTGAGCACGATGAACATGAGGAAATGGACTCGGTGAATGTGGCGGAAACGTAAATTCAGCAACTGCCATTGTGGCACGTGTGCTTGTGCCATCTTCTAAGATGGTGACATGGATAGGACCAATAGGAATTGACCGACCACCACCAGGTTGTAGTATGGTAGCATCCATCGTACGCTCCTTTTTGTTGCTTGCTTGAGTGAGCAAATCTACTTAAAAAATAGCGTCAATCAGGTGATTGAAAACAGTGCAACATCTGAGCGAGAACCTGATATGCTGCATCGAGATCAAACGTAGGGTCTAGAATCTTTTGCAATGCTAATCCATCGAAAAGAGAGAGCAGAAGAGCAGCCAGGATCGTTGGATCAGGAGAGGAACGCTGTCTGTCCTCTGTACGCTCCACTTTCTCCAAGACTTTTGCCATCACAGAACCAATCTCCTTCCGCCGCTCTACAAGGCGCTCTCGCACCTCAGGCGCAATGATGGGATTGTGTAAGCCAAGCGAGAACGACTCGTAGCGTAGGCGATACACCTCAGGTTCCTGCTCAACACGTTCATAGAGTTGGGCCAATAATACTTCGAGAGCCTGATCGTCAGGCACATGCTGGACAAGATGTTTCATTTTTTGATGGAAATGCTGACCAGCGGCTTGCAACGCCTCAACGAGCAACCGATCCTTGCCACCAAAGTAATAATGCACGAGTCCAGGCGCGGCCTGAGCTTCGCGTGCAATTTCCCTCAGCGTTGTCGCGTCATATCCCTTCTCAGCCAACACCTTAGAGGCTGCGGCGATGATGCGTTCTCTCGTCTTTTGCTGGTCCTCAGATTGTCCATCTATGTTATATTGCTTGCTCATGCAAGCAATATAACATACGTCCATAGAAATTGCAAGTATGTAACGGTATTAGTTAGAAAACCTTTCAATTACTAGCAAGCCACCTTGTACATCCTCACAATGAGCCTTCCCTTTGCTATTTAACTGCTCCAAGCACCATTGACCCCACGCTTCCAGCTTTTAAGGCCAAGCATTTATTAGGGTCGAACATTACCCAAAGGGGTACTTACTTGCAACAAAGTTCCTTCCTGGTTCGATAGAGGTGGAAGAGAAGGAACAACAGTAGTAGCCCGTGGTACGTATAACGCTTATGTTCCTCCACTGTTGTCTTTTTTCACGGCATCTAAAAGTGTGAGACTTGCATCAGCAATTACAGCATGAGCAGTTTCGCGTGAAGTGGTAGGTTGCCCATCGCCATCTTGTACTCCGTAATCTCCAAAGAAGGCATGTACGCCTCCTTGAACTGTAACATAGACCGTTGTTGGAGGCAAAAGCGGTTTGGCGGCATCAATTTTTGCAGGTGTGGCTAGACCATCGTTTGTGCCAGAAATTGACGTGATATGCAGTCTTGTTTGTTTCGAGAGGTCTACGGCAGGATACGAAGCATACAGCAGTATGCCTTTTATGATAGAATTGTGCAGTGCAAAGCTACACGCACTGACACCACCAAGCGAGTGTCCTCCAATAACCCACAGCTTTATTGAAGGATTCGCCGCGATCACATTACTTGCGAGATTTTCACCTAACAAGGCGATATTGAGGGGCATTTTGACGATAAATGCAGCATAGCCATGTTCTGCGAAGGTGTGCATATAGCGTGCGTAGGCATCAGGGTCAACGCGTGCTCCAGGATAAAAGATAATGCCTTCGATAGGATGCTGTTTCGGCATGAATACGATATCATCGTTTGTCGTCGTGATGGTGACGCCAGCCCCATTATGCAGCGCATCTCTCGCTTGTGCTGATGCTGGAAAGGGGCGCAACTCCCATGCTGTACCTGCAACTATGACGAGTAATACGCACAGCACACCGAGAAGCACCCATCTTAGAATACGCCGACGAGATTTCGTCTTCACGCTTTCTGCGCCTCAACCTGAGCAAGAAACGCTAATACAGTCTGCATATATAATTCTGGTTCCTCAGCATGGGCTAGATGTGAACTTTGCTCAAAGACAATCCACTCTGAACCAGCGATACCCTTATGCATAATCTCGTTAATCGGAGGCGTCGATTCGTCGTAGCGTCCCGACACAATCAGCGTTGGTAGATGAATTTCCGCAAGCCGATTTGTGCGATCCCAATCTTTAATCGTACCGATGACATGAAATTCACTTGGTCCATTCATAGTGTAGTACACGGGTTGGCTCAACCTGTCAAAGCCACGCTGCACAAATTCTGGCATGGGTTTAATGCGAATCACATGCCGATCATAAAATACCGTCATTGCCTCCTGATATTCAGGATCATCCGTTGTACCATCAGCTTCATGTTTAAGTAATGCGGCATTCACTTCTGGCGGCAGTTGCTCTCGGAGACGATTTGCCTCGGCAATCCATAGAGGCATGCTTGATGCAGTATTTGCTAATATGAGACTTTCTAGCCCTTGTGGTTGCGTCAACGCATATTCGATAGCGAGCATTCCACCCCAGGACTGACCCAGGATATGGACGCGTTCGAGGCTAAGCTCTTTACGGACCGTTGCCAGCTCTGTCACGAAACGCGGAATTTGCCAACGTGCCGTATCCTCTGGCAAATCAGAGAAGCCACAGCCTAACTGATCATAAAAAATAACGCGTCGCGTGTCGGAAGCCATCAATGCCATGTTCTCTATGTAGTCATGTGGAACACCAGGGCCACCATGTAGACAGAGAAGAGGGACAGACTCATGTTCTGCACCTCCACCAATACTACGATACCAGACGCGAAAACCATCTTCTACAGGCACAAAGCCCTCTTGAACGTTCAGTTGTGTACTTGTACTCATGATACACTCACTCTTTCACTAAGCGAACTGCGAGTAGTTATTTCATAATACCGTACTGCATCTTCATAAGCAAGATGCGTTGCACTGACTGGTTCACCTGGTCCATACTTAACTGGCCTTGCTGAATAGCGTCTTTTAGCGCAACGATCACTCCCGCGACCTGACTGGCGGTGTATGGACCTTCGACTATATCGTTGCCTGCAATGATTGCTAGCACTGATGCCTGAGCAATCGTCCATTTTTGTTGAATGCCACCCATATACAAACCATCAGTAATCACAACTCCATTGTAGCCCAGTTCTTTGCGCAATACACCATTAATGGCTTTTGGCGAAAGTTCTGCGGGCCAATTAGGGTCGATAGCAGTGGTGACAACATCAGTAGACATAATCATAGCGGGATGATTTTGCTGTATCATCGTTTTGTAAGGAACAAAGTCAGTACTCTCTAATTGTGCCATGCTTTCGTTCACAGTTGGCAATGTCGTGTGTGGGTCGAATTGCTTTGAAACAGACCCTAAGCCGGGGAAATGTTTGAGACAGCCGATTGTACCTGTACTCTGCAAACCATTAAGGAATGCACCTGCATATGTTGCCACAGTCTTAGGATCATCACTGAACTGACGTGTGTCAAGGAGATTAGTAACAGGACCGACATCAACAACAGGAGCAAGATCTGTGTTGATGCCTAATGATTGCATCAATTTTGCAGCCTGCACACCTTGTTGCTGTACTCCATTTGTATTCCCAGTTGCAGTCATCGCGGCAGCAGAAGGTGTATCTCCAGAGAAGCCTGCATCTGTAAGTTTGCTTACCAACCCACCCTCTTGGTCAATCGCCACGAGTAAAGGAATTTTCGCATCAGCATTCGCTTTGACAGGAAACTGGCTTGCAGCATCAGCTGTGTTATTGGGTGCATCAAAGTTATGATTGACGGGTTGATAAAGAAAACCACCAACATGCTGTTGTGAGATCATATAGGGAAGTTCAGTACTTTGATAGTCCGAACCAAAGAATTCGACCATGAGGAGTTGCCCCAGTTTCTCATCGAGGCTCATTCCCTGCATGATCTGATCAACTTTAGTCAATCGCGCTCGCAATGCCTCCTCGGTCTCAATACCATTGATATCTGACTTCGGGTGCGCTGGCGATGTACTTACGGTAGTACCTCCCACAGTACTGGAAGTTATGCCTGTAGCATCAGCACAACTTGTTAAGAATAAGAGCATACAGCAAAGTAGAATAACGGACCTATGTGAAAAAGACATCACTGAGTGTGATGGAAGTGTTTGCATGAAAAAGGCTCCACTAGTAAATTCGTGTTGTAAGTGTACAAGCTGTAGCCTGTATCATCTCATAAAAAGAAACGTTGAGGGAAGAGGAGAAGTAACGTATACGTACCATTAGCACATCTTTATCATACGTATAGAAAAGAGAAATAGCGATGGTATACTATCTCTAACACCTAAAGGTACATATAAGGAGCAAAATAGCTGTGGCTCAATTCGATGATATCGAGCTTGTAGAGCGTCTCTTTGTCAAGGGCTACCCCTTTCAGAGATATAGCCCACGTCCAGAAAATCCTGCATCAGTGGCGATAACACCCCTGCGAAAAGCACTTCCAGAATGTACAGTAGCTGTGGTAACAACTGCTGGGCTAAGTCTGCCTAGTCAACCGCCATTTGATTCCTCGATTAAAATGGGAGACAGTTCGTTTCGTGAGTTTCCTGGCGATATTTCGCCGCAACTACTGGAAATGAATCATCGTAGTTGGTCCTTTGACCAAACAGGCGTCTTACGTGATCGCAATCTTGTAATGCCATTGGACCGCTTACGCGAAATGCACGTTTCTGGAGAAATTGGGTTTATCGCGCCACGTCACTATAGTTTTATGGGGTCAATCGTAGGACCATCAAAGTTGATGAAGCAGAGTGCGCCAGAGGTTGCACGTCGTCTTGTTCGTGATGGTGTTGATGTTGTCCTGCTCACGCCTGTCTGACCTATGTGCAATCAGTCCGTGGGGCTGATTCAACGAGAGATTGAGTTCGCAGGTATTACAACAGTCTCGATTTCGCTGTTACGTGAGATCACAGAAAAAATTCAGCCACCACGTGCGTTGTTTGTTCCATTTCCGCTCGGCTATCCACTTGGTGAACCGAACAATAGCACATTACAGACACGCATACTACAGGCGGCCTTTGCACTCCTGACACGTAATGATAGACCAGTGTTTGAGTCTTTCAGGCTGTAGACTCCGTAGTATTGGTTAGAAAGAGGTGTACGCGATGAAAAAACGAGTTTTAATTATCGACGACGAAGAAGATATCCAGGCAGTTATCCAGGCTCTTTTGGAGACCTCTGAATACGAGGTAGATAGCGCGGAAAATGGTCAGGTCGCGCTAGAGAAACTCCAAGCTGAGGTGAAACCAGACATTGTGCTTCTTGATCTGATGATGCCACAGATGAGCGGATATACGTTGCTGAATGAACTGCATAGTCGAGGGCTGAACACAGCGTTCTCGATTATCGTCATGAGTGCCGACGTGTTCACAAAGCAGCAGATGGATCGTATGGGCGTCAAGGCATTCATTAGCAAGCCATTTGATGTCAACGAACTACAACAGATGGTCGAGGCTCTATAAGCACTTTTGCATAGACACAGCAAATAGAGGAACTATTACGCCGTCTTTGGCGTTTCCTTGTGTAGTAGAGAGAGCAGAGAGAAAAACGCTCTGAACTACGTATCCTACATAGCAAGAAAATAAGTAGTCTTCTTACGCTCGTACGCTCATGCTTAAAGGAGCCTGTCTATGCCTTCTGCAAGACCTTTTTTTGCATCTATTCGACGTTACTTCTTACCGCTTACACTCCTGCTTTTGACCGTCTTTATAGCGAGTTGTGGTGGAGGCTCCACCTCTACAGCAGGAAGTGCCACTAGCGCAACAACAGGGGGTAGTGGCGCATCTTCCAATGGAAGTGGTTCTTCTACTACAGGAAGTAGTTCCTCGCAGGGACAGCAGAAGCAGAACGTAGATTCGCCTGCACAGTATCTGATTAAATCGCTAAAAGTAAGCATGAATGTCAAAGACACAACCAAAGCTGCGGACGCTTTACAAACATGGATTACCACAACGGACACAAGCGCATCTTCCGCAGGTATTACGTATGAGCAGGCAGACAATAATAATCTCTATAACGTTTCACTTACCTTCTCAGTCCGATCAACACTTTATCCACAAATTGAAAGTTACCTACGAGACTACGCATCGCACAACGGTGGACAATTGCTCTCTCTCAACGAAACAGTACAAGATGTTACCAACGATTACATCGATACACAATCACGTCTCACTAATTTACGTACTGAACAGACACGCTTACTGAACCTGCTTGGTCACGCGCAGGCCCTTGGAGATATTATCACTATCCAGGATAAGCTGACTGATATTGAAGGACAGATTGAGACGATAGAGGCACATCTCAAGGAGCTGAACGGTCAGGTCTCATATTATACAGTTGCTATTACCCTACAACCATTAGTACTTGCTACTCCATCTTCACCAACTCCAACAGGTTGGAGCCTTGGACAAACATTTCATGATGCATTCGCGGCATCTCTCGGTTTCGCGCAAGGCATGGTGACGCTGCTAGTCTGGCTTTTGGCCTATAGCGTTTACCTCATACCTCTCGCAATACTCGCATGGTTTGTCTTTCGATGGAGAAAACGCTCGCTTGCTACGTCATCACCTGCACCAAAATAATTATATAGAACCACGACCTCAAGGATGCAGAGCTATATACACCTTCGGCTTTGCTCAACTCAATAACGCAGAGTTCTTGTGCTATACTATCGTCAGGCGAGGAAGCGTAGTATTTTCTTATCTATCTAACTAAAGGAGTGGTCTCATATGGTGCAGCAGGTTGACGCAATTATCATTGGAGCAGGGCATAATGGGCTAGTTGCAGCAGGTTATCTCGCACGTGCAGGAAAGAAGGTCATCGTGTTAGAGCAACGCGACCGAGTTGGCGGAGCCTGTACACTTGAGGAGCCATTTCCTGGCTTTACGATGTCGCCTTGCGCATATGTGGTGAGTTTGCTTCGTCCTGAGATTATTCGTGATTTAGAGTTGCATCGCTACGGCTTCGATGCGTATGTCAAAGACCCACAGATGTTTGTACCCTACCAGGATGGTAAGTATCTTTTTCTCCGTGCCAGCACTGAAAAAACCATTGAAGGCATTCGTAAGCTTTCGCCACATGATGCCGAGGCTTATCCCAAATTCTTGCGTTTCTTTGATCGCGCCTCTGAAATTCTCAACCCAATTCTTTTAGAGGAACCACCTTCAGTTGCTGATCTCGCGGGACGTTTTCGCGGTGAAGATGAAGAAATTTACCGCTATTTGATGTTTGGCAACTTGTACGATATGCTCGCGGATTATTTTGAGTCAGATTATCTCCGGGCCGCTTTTGCAGGACAAGGTGTCATAGGATCGTTTATCGGTCCAAAGACTCCAGGTTCGGTCTACGTGATGTGGCATCATATGTTTGGTGAGGTCAACGGCGAGCAAGGCATGTGGGGCTATGTGCGTGGCGGTATGGGTCGTATTAGCTTCGCAATGGCGGCATCCGCAGAAGCACAGGGAGCCGTTATTCGTACCGATACTCGTGTCGCAAAAATACTTGTGCATAACGGCAAGGCCGAGGGTGTGCGCTTAGAAAACGGGGAAGAAGTACGCGCTGCAACAGTGCTTTCTAATGCAGACCCCAAAAGAACATTTCTGCAATTCTGTGCTGACGCAGACCTGGATAAAGGGTTTTTGAAACGTATTACACAGTTTAAAACAGATAGTGCTGTCATCAAACTGAATGTCGCGCTTAAAGAGTTGCCAAGTTTTCGTTGTTTGCCAGGAACAACGCCTGGTTTACAACATGCAGGTTCATGCGAAATTAGCCCAACTCCCGATTGGGTGCAGAATGCTTATGAGGATGCGTCGCACGGTGAGTTGTCACGCAAGCCTTATATTGAAGCCTACATGCAATCCTCAACCGACCCTACTATCGCTCCAGCAGGCAAACACACGATTTCTATGTTCTGCCAGTATGCTCCCTATCATCTCAAAGGACGCGAATGGTCTGACGAAGTGAAGAACGAAATGGCTGACCGTATCGTTGCAACCATGACAGAGTTTGCGCCGAACTTCGCCGATGCCATCATTGATCGTCAAGTTCTCAGCCCTGTTGACATCGAGCAACGTTATGGCATGGCGAATGGCAATATCTTTCACGGCGAGATTACCCCTGACCAGTTATTCTCGCTTCGACCTACGCCAGAATGTGCTCGCTATCGTACTCCAATTGAGGGGCTATACCTGTGTGGCTCAGGTGTGCATCCGGGCGGTGGGGTTATGGGTGCGCCTGGACATAATGCAGCACAAGCAGTATTGAGTGATTGGGAGAAAAAATAAAAACAGCATCTACTTAAAAGAGCTAGCTGAGATTATCTCAGCTAGCTCTTCTTTTGTCCATTTATTTCACTCATCCTTGCCGATTTCTTTGATATTAGCTACAATTCAATGTGATGTTTTGGCTATGCTGCGCGTTATATTAAGTAGTAGGATAGTAGAAAGGAGAGTTTTATGAATTTATCCCCTTGTGTAAAAACAAGAACCTACCAAAATATAGACCAATGTAGTGCGTGTTTAGTAAAGAAAGGCCAGATGCGGGCAATGGTACAGAAAGCAAACGAGGCGTTCATCTTTCGTGATGCGTCAGACTGCACACCACCTAACCTGATATGTGTTGAGAACATAGGAAAAGGTACCTATCGTTCAGAGCGATGCTTTTTACCCAGTAACTTCACAACGCCAGAGTTAACCCAAAACCTCTCGCATAGGGCTTCATCCAACTAGAACGAAATGTTCTACTCAGATGAGTCCTTTTTTTATGAACATTTTCCCCTTCGTGAACATACCTCGTAATTTCCCCACCTTTATCTCCTGTAATTCTTTCCTAGGGTATCCTCTGTCCACTGTGTTATTTCTTCTAGCAGCAAGGTAGAGTACGCGGTAATAGCCGAGAGCTTCGCAGACTGCAAAAGATGCAGCACATCAGAAAGAGACAAAGTATTTTGTACTATAGTTTGAGCAGTATGCTCGTTGTAACGCCGTAATCCTTTCAGTGCTAAGGTAAGAAAATAAGGGTTACGTCCACCATTTTTCATCGCAAACCATCGTGCTACCCTGTGTTCATCTACGTATATTGATTGTAGACATGCATCGTTCATTGCAGAAGATTCTTCCGCAATAGTTGCAATGCCCAACAGCACCATACTCCAACCTATTTCACTTGTCCACCCCTCTCGCAACAACTCTACAAGAAATGGATCATGAAATATCCGTATAGGTGTAGAGGATTTTATTGAGGTAAGGTTCCATAAAAAGAAACAAAGATCTTCTGGTGATGCTTCCTGTAATTGCTGCGTTCTCACCTTGGTCTCTACGTATGTACAATAGTGCGTTGCCATGCCCTTGTCGATATACCTGTATATATTCCATAGAAAAAGACCGATATCTTTGACAGTTGCATTCTCAAACTTCTCAGCAATGTTTGCGGTTTGTAGCTCTTGTTGGATTTTGTACAAATACTCTGTAGCTATGTTGGCAATGTTGAAAATAAGTAGTTGGATGCCCTGTATGTCACTTATCGCAAGAGCGTCTTGGAGGATCGCAGGTTGATGCAAGGGAGCAAGGAGGAAGGGCAGGTAAGTTGCGTCTATTGATCGTGCATGATGTAGTAAAAGAGCAAAGTGAAGAAGATTAGTTGATGCTATGCGCTCCGCTAGATTCGTTGTGATGAGCAAGTCAAGAGCTTTATGTGCAAGCCTCTGTCCTTCCTGTGGTATCGCTAAGAGACGATCAAGCAATTCACCTATTTTGTTGAGAGGCTCGGCGGCTAATCGCTCTAGCAGGTACTGCTCTTGAAAGAGGATATAACCTTCTTGTACAGGCCGAAATATATATTGATAGGAAAAAAAGGTGCCGACTGACCCTAGTGATGTACGCCGAAACAGTTCGGCAATATCTTGTGCAGAACAGTGCTGTATGAAAGCTTCCCAGAATGCCCTTGTTGAGGCTTTACGTACTTGTTCCAAGTCTGCTAAGGAAGTCCCCTGAACGTGACAAAGTGCTGCCATTTCTGCCGACGTGACTACTTCTAGCAATCTTACAGCACTAGGGACCGAAATAGCTCTCAATGTGCGTAACAGAGAGGCAAAACGCCGTAGATTGCCTTGTTTCACATGTAGCCCCACTTGCTCTATGTCTAGCAACTCGACGAATTCGACTACCAGCTCGTGTGGGCATCCAACGCGCTGTATGAACTGCACCATTTGGTCTATTGAACCAATATTACTAACGTTTGCCTTCTGTGAAAGCATTTCCAATGGAAAAAGGTGTAGTAGTCTGTGAGTTTGATCTCGTGATATCTTTTCAAGTGTGTAGAGTGTCCAGAACAAGCTCTGCAAACCTATTCCGTCGCTTTGTTGAACAAACTGCTGCATATCTAGTGCCTCGACAAAATGAGTCAGTCGTTCTTTCCCATATCCATAGGCTTGTAACTGCTTTACCATATCCTGAAAATTCCGTACCGTTGTCTTTGCTATAAGTGCCTCTACCGTAATACCGAATAATAATTGCTGTGCTTTTTCAGGAGCAATGTTCCGAATTGTTCGTAGCAGTCTAAAAAGGTCTTGAATACTTTCGCCTTCCATATGCTGAGCCAGTTGCTCCATAGGGAGTGCATGAACAACCTTGGATACAAAATCAGCATCAATATACTGTGTTGCTTGAAGAAATATTGCTGTATCTTGAGACGAGGCTTTTAGAAGTCTTGCATGAATATCTTGTATACTTGCGATACGTACTAGCCTCTCCATCAGTCGGGCCGCATCGTTACAGTCCAGCCGTGCCACTTTATAGATATATCGTATTGCATCTACCAGCGTTTCTTTGCTAAACTGATTGGCGGTACGCTCTTGCAGATCACGGTTAGTTAAGAGTTGTTTCAGAATATCTTCGTGTCGTTGCCGACTCAAGCTATCATAAAGAGTGATAGAGTTTAACGGCTTTGCGCTTATATACGCTTCAAGTGTTGAAGTTACTAACACATTGATATTCTCTTGCGTTACCTGTCCATACTGATTGAATACATAGGCAAGAAATAACTCTCGTGCTTCCGTTGGATGTAATGCTAGGTCATAGAGTCGTCCATAGCCTGTGACAATTGCGTAGGTAAGAAGTTTCTCTTTTTGTAATCGCTTGATTTCATCTTGTGAAAGGTTCTTTTCGACAAAAAACGTGTGTGCTCTTACTTCATACCGTTGTAGGACACAAAGAGTCGCAAGCGCGGTACCATATACAGAGAGATACTTTGTTTCTAATGCACGATACAGGTCTTCTTGTCGCACTTCACTAAGATGATAACGGGGTCCAAGTGCTTTCCATACATCCAATCGGCTTCGGGAGACAACTAAATTGTGAGCATGTTGCTTTGCAAGTTTCTTCAAATCGTCGTTTGCTAACGCGTTCTCGTATTCAGAAGATAGTTGACGTAATGTTGTTACATATTGCTCAATAACCTGTAGATAGATATCTTCCGAACGAACCTGTACTTTTTCATCGTCCGTGAACATGTGAAAGTAGGAACTCTCTTCAAGAGAGGTTTCGTGTAAGTTTGTACGAGAAACAAGCAAAAATTGTGCATACGTTGGTGGTTGGTCTTTCCATTGACGACAGAACTCGTCTACCTCTCTTGACGCGAGATGGCAGTTATCCAGGATATAAAGGGTGTCCGGTTGGTCATGTTCAAGTGCTACCGCATACCACTTACGTCCATCACCCACTTCTGCTTGTTTGACATCTTTGTAACCGACACGGTATTGTGCTTCCTCCTGAAGATATTTTGCGAATGAGAGAGCAAGAACAGTTTTACCAGCTGCGGCACGTCCAACGAGAAGCACACAATGTTTTGCATGCAGTATTCTTTCTATCTCGTCAAAGTATTCCTTTTGAGGCGTATATATTCTTCCTCGCTCAAAATCCTCTTGAAACCAGTGCCCTTCTGTATCGAAAAACGTTTCTATGCGTGTGAAGTAATTTAGGGAATTATCAGTCAGACGAAAAGGATTTTGCCATAGTTCGTCGTTTGGGGATGAAGCCGATCTGAAGGAGTTGGAGTGCAGTAAAACAATGGAGGTAGGGTTGGTTCCTGGGTGTACAAGCAGTTCAGGTATTGAAGCCTCAGCTATTCCCTCTAAGAGTAATGCACTTTTCCCTTGCTCGAATGCGTTTTGAATTGATCCACCAAAGCCAATCGCACGATAAAATGAAGCGGCAAATGTTCCCGCAGCAGTATCTCCAATCGCTGCATTCATGCCCACAACACATACGATCTCTTGTCGTATCGCTTCAGCTTGAGTTTTAGAATAACACGCGTTAAGCACAATTAAGCGGATAGTATTCTTGAACGTCTTGAAAACGGAAGTAAGAGCTTGAGAACTTACAGGTCTAGGAAAGCCATCGTCTCCTACAAACTGTAACTCACCTGTTGGCGTACCATGACCACTGAAATGCACGATCTGCGGATGATACCGATTGAGCGATTGCAATAAATCATCCGGCCTTGCAGCCCATGCTGTAACTAGCTCAAGTTGGTCGCGTAGTTCAGATGCATATACCTTTTCATCAATCAACCGCATCTCTTCATCGAGAGCGAGTTTGCTTGTCCCTAAAGGGTTTGCAGCAAGAAATAACACTCTAATTTTATTCAAACGTGTTCCTCAACATAAAACATGTAATCTTTATGGTAATCACTGTCCAATAATGCCTTTCTATTGGGACGGAGCATCAAGCATAGCGCGTATAAATCCAATGCCTACTGATAGCCAATCAAACGAACGCGTCCACGTTACCCACTCTTGCTGCGTAGGCCAACTCGGTTTATAGCGCGGAATCATTTCCTTTGGCATCACTACAGCCCATTTACTACCCTCGCCGAGACCGCCAGGAGTGATTCGCATAGTGATATTAAAAACGTTCTCGTTAGGAAGGCGTTCCTTCCAATCAGGCATAGATTTTAGCAGGGGATCACGCCGCCACACACTCAGGAGTGTAGGTGTCTCTGCGTTCTTTCCTTGTTGGATAGCTAATACCTGTCCGACAACAGCCGAGCGTTCCCATTCGGGGAAACGGAGTGAGACGGAGTAACGATATTCATCTAAACCTATTGCTTGTAAAACTGCTTGCGCGCCCTCACGAGCGAAACGGCGTTCGGTGTCGCTCTGCCAAATTTTGACCATCGCGTCAAGACGTTTTTTCTTGTCTTCTTCACTCAACGTGGCGAGAGGACCGCTATCAAGCGGGTACTGTTGTCTTTGCATCCAACACTCCTAAACTAGAAGGAAAGTACTGTTGTAACCAAGCGACGAGATCGTTTGCCAGAGGTGCAAGAAAGATGCAGTGTTTGTTATCAGGATAACGGCGTAGTTTCAGGCTATATGCATGTAGAAATTGTCGTGTAAGTGCAGTTTCTGGTGTTCCATGTTCAGGATGTAGCGCATACATCTGGTCTCCTACAATAGGATAGCCAAGGGCCGCGAGATGAGCACGTATTTGATGTGTGCGACCCGTTATCGGCTGTACGTCAAGAAGCAGAAAGCCATTTTCAGTCGCTAGGACGCGACAGTGTGTTATAGCTTCATCACCGTCAGGGCCAACAATACAACGACGCCGTTCATCAGGATCACGCTGTAGTGGTCCATCTAACTCAAGCATGCCATCGTTAAGCGCGAAAAAATCAAACGTATCATCTATCACTACTTCTTGCCCATTAGAAGTGCGGCGTGTCATACGAAACAATGTACGAGGAACCGCCCAAGTCGGTGCACCTTTGCGTACAACAGCAAGATACCGCTTCTCGATAGTATGATCGTGAAACTGCTTGATAACATGTCTTCGTGAGTGTTCCGTTCGTGCAAGCGCGACGATACCTGATGTATCTTTATCCAGGCGATGTAAGAGACAGGGGCGTTGTAACAAGCCATCTTCTTTCCACTGCCGTTCAAGACGCCTCTCTCTCAACATTGCTTGAATATGGGGAGGAGCACCAGCCCAATCTGGTTCATCAGGTAACGCTGTCGGTTGCCACTCCTCAACACTTTGCTGTGCGAGGTAGAGTAGCAACGCATCCCAGAGCGTATTGCCGTCAGCATTTTTGTATGTTGGATGAATAACAACGCCTGCTGGCTTATTCAAGATAAGAAGGTGATGGTCTTGATGAACAATCGCAATATCTTCAGGTTTCATGGAATAAGTATAGAGGTTGTAGCTGTCTTCGTCAACGTTAAGATAGATGAATGTACGGTAAGTTAAAAGTCATTGAAGATGTTGTTGTTCGCATGACAGGAACAAGCCTATCACTACCATACACGTAAGAGCGGCAGAAGCAGCGTATAGTAGTGACCGGGCTTACCCCGTCATGTCACCGCTCGACTTTTGAATAGCCTTAGAATTAAATATAGTACCCTCTTTTCAGTCATGGTAATATAAGTACACGTTACTCATCTTACGGAACACATTGTCAAACAGACAAAGAGGTGTTATATGTCGTTTATTCAGTACCAGTCGCAACCGGAGTTGCGCGATCCTATCATGATTGTTGCCTTCGCAGGTTGGAATGATGCCGCGGAGTCGGCAACTACTGCTGTGAAGTTTTTGATTGATAAGTGGAAACCGACAAAATTCGCAGAGATCGATTCAGAAGATTTTTTCGTTTTCACGGAGGCAAGGCCAACGGTGAAACTCGTTGACGGTCTACAACGAACCGTAGTATGGCCTACCAACCAGTTTTACGCTCATACTACGTCCGATGATAGTACTCGTGATGTCATTCTCTTTCTTGGCGTTGAGCCGCAACTCAAATGGAAGACGTTTAGTCAGACCTTTCTTGAAGTATGTCGTCAATTCAAAGTGTCCGAAGCAGTCTTCCTTGGGGCTTTACTCGCGGAGGTGCCCCATTCGGTAGCTGTTCCTATGTCAGGGACCTCTACCACTACTGACGTGATGGAACGCTTACGTGAAATGGCGATTCGCAATTCACGCTATGAGGGACCAACAGGCATGATTGGTGTATTGCAAGACGTATGTCGTCAGGCCGATATTGCTGCGGCAAGCTTATGGGCTGCGGCACCACATTATCTTGCGGCAACACCAAATATTAAGGTCACAGCTGCTCTTCTAAGCTACATGAATACTTTTCTTTCCTTTGGCCTTGATCTAAGTGATATCCAATCGGATGCGGTGCGCTTTGAGGAGCAAATCACTTCGCTTGTTGCACGCGATTCAGAAGCAAGTGCTTATGTTAAACGCTTAGAAGAACAAATTGATGATCGTGATGACGACGACGATGACGACGATGACGATGAGAATCCAGATGTCATCGTAGGAACTGGTCCACTGCCTAGTGCTGATTCGCTTATTCGTGGTGTCGAAGAGCTATTGCGCAAGGAACGCGAGAATGGGTCTCAACAGTTATCAGATGACGACGACGAGGAGAGTGAATGAGTCAAACGCCTTATACATTAGAAGAAGTTTTTCAGCCGCGCTCAATTGCTATATTGGGCGCGTCGCGTGCGCCTCAAAAATGGGGCAATGTTGCCGCGAAGCAACTGATGGCGGGCGGTTTCCCTGGTAGTATCTATCTTATTAACCCTTCTGTACCAGAAATATTGGGGCAAGCGACGTATCCTAGCCTGCGAGACGTACCAGGACCTGTTGATCTTGCCATTATCGCAACCTCCTTCGCACACGTTGAGCAGGGCATTGACGACTGCATTGCGCATGGCGTCAAAGGCGTTGTGATTATCACGGCAGGCTTTAGCGAAACTGGACCAGAAGGCCGCGTTCTGGAACAAGCAATGGTAGCACGCTGCCATGAGCACGGCATTCGCATTATCGGCAGCAACTGTATGGGTCTGTACATTCATCGCTCACACATCAATACGCTAGGTATGGTATTTCCGCTTCCTGTCGGTCCCATCGGGCTTGTCTCACAAAGCGGCAACCTCGGCATGTATTTCTACGCGCAAGCACACTTAGATGGACTTGGCTTTACAACGTTCATTAGCATAGGCAACGCGGCTGATGTGACATTCCCTGAATGCATGCAGTATCTCGCGCGTGACCCAGAGACAAAAGTCATCGCGGGCTATGTTGAGGCTGTACAAGCAGAAACGCTTCGTCAGACTACGCAGAATATGCTCGAACAAGGCAACTACAAACCCACTGTTATCTTACTGAGTGGCGCGACAGATGTTGGTGTACGTGCCGCCCTTGCCCATACAGGCTCAATCGCTCAGGTGCGTCCAGACACCGATACAAGTCTGCTCGGAAGCGGCGTCGTTCGCGTTCTACGTTCCGACGAATTATTTCCTGTCGCACAAGCACTCGCGCTCCAGCCGTCGACTCCGCAAGGAGGAAACCGAATCGCTATCGTTGGTGATGGTGGGGGAAGCGTTGTCGCTAGCGGCGATGCTGTTATTCGTGCTGGTATGCAAGTTCCTGTGCTCAAAGAGGAAACGCAACAGGCACTAAGAAAACTTATGCCTGCACGTGCAACGGCAACAAACCCTATTGATGTGGCAGGTGCCGCCGACGAAGACCCGTTATCGTTCGCGCACTTGACAGAGATATGCCTTAAAGACGAAAATATTGATGGTGTCATCATCACTGGACTCTTTGGTGGCTATCGCTGGTTGCTATCTGAAGACTTTGGACCACGCGAAGAGGCCGCAGCACACATGCTGGGAGAGCTTGTGAGACACTATAAAAAGCCTGTTCTCGTGCAAACAGTCTACGCACGTCATGACATACCTGCACTCCACGTTTTGCAGGAAGAGGGTGTTCCCTACTACGAGTCGGTGGAGATCGCCTGTCGCGCGATGGCAGCACTCGTAGAAGTTGGGCAATTCCTGGCAAAGCATTCCTGAGACAGAAAGCGAGACTGCAACAGTGGACGCAACACCCAGTATACAAATTGTGCTCGGACTCCTTGTTGCAGTTGGCGTCCTTGTCGTTATTGCTCGCCGTATACATGTACCTTACCCTATTCTTCTCGTTATTGGTGGTCTACTGCTTGGTCTGATTCCTGGACTACCAAATGTCGAGCTTAGACCAGAACTAGTACTTTTGCTTTTCCTTCCTCCGCTACTGTATTGGGAGTCGCTGAATACATCATTTCGTGATTTTCGCGCCAACCTACGCTCAATTTCACTACTCGCAATTGGCCTTGTCATCACTACAACGTGCACCGTTGCAGCCGTTGCACACACCTTTGTAGGTCTATCATGGCCTACAGCGTTCGTGCTAGGAGCTATTGTGTCACCTACCGATACAGTAGCTGCCGCCGCTATAGCGCAACGTCTTGCGCTTCCACGACGCTTGAACACAGTTCTTAGCGGTGAAAGTCTCGTAAACGATGCCACAGCCCTAGTTGTCTATGCAACAGCGGTCACAGCCGTCTCAAAAGGCTCATTTTCGTTGCTAAACGCTGGCCTAGATTTCTTCAAAGCTAGTATAGGTGGCATATTACTTGGTTTAGCAGTTGCATGGTGCATCGGTCAAATTCGTCGCTACTTGCACGATCCCCCTGTTGAGAACACACTTTCTCTCCTTTCAGGCTTCGCTGCCTATATACCAGCGACTGCACTTGGACTATCGGGTGTGCTCTCGGTTCTCGCAATGGGTATTTATCTTGGACGTAAAGGACCAACAATAGTTTCATCACAAACACGTGTCCAAGCTGAGCAAATATGGGAGATTGTTGTGTTTCTGCTCAACGGACTCATCTTCATTCTCATTGGTCTTCAATTAAACAGCGTACTTGCTAAACTCACAAAGCTATCTCTTTCGACACTCGTTTGGTATGCTCTCGTCATTAGCATAACGGTGATTCTTACGCGTATGATTTGGGTTTTCCCTGGCACCTATGTACCACGCTTTCTAAGTCGTCGGATACGTAAAAAAGACCCTTATCCATCCTGGCAATCCACGGTTATTGTAGGCTGGACAGGCATGCGTGGCGGAGTTTCGCTGGCAACAGCACTTGCCTTATCACTCACGCCTCCATTTCCAGACCGAGATATCATTGTGTTTCTCACCTTTAGCGTTATCCTATCAACGCTTGTACTACAGGGTCTCACGTTGCCACAACTCATTCGCTTCTTGAAACTACCGAGTGACGACAGTGCAAACTACGAAGAGGCAAAGGCAAGGCTAAAAGCTGCACGAGCGGCTCTTGTACGCTTGGACGAACTTTCTACTGAGGAATGGGTTGAGCAAGAGATGGTAGATGATTTGCGTCTCCACTTTTCCGATCAAGATCGACGCTTCACAGCTCAATATCAAGGCACAGAAGATGGCGCGGATCAAGAGCAGAAAGCAACATCTTATCAGCGTCTGAAAATCGAACTCATAGGTGCAGAGCGCCATACAATCATTGAGTTACGTAATCAAGGCGTCATCAACGATGAAGTGATGCGAAAAATACAACACGACCTCGATCTTGAGGAGCTACGGTTACAACCTTGATTGACTTATTTTTAAGTAACGGTATGTGCTATCAACTTACACTTCATAATTAGGACAGCAAAGAAGGAGAGAAAAATGAATCGTCGAGACAGAATCCGTATGAATGACGAAGAGATACGCGTGTTTCTTGAGGAACAGCGCACAGTGCAGATAGCCACAAATGACCATGATGGATGGCCTCATTTGGTAGCGATGTGGTATGTAGTGATACATGACCAGCTAGTTTTCTGGACGTATGCGAAGTCTCAGAAAACCGCTAACCTGCGGCGAGATACGAAGCTTACATGTCTTATAGAGGCTGGCGAACGCTATGAAGAATTGCGAGGTGTTCAGATTAAAGGACAGGCAATCCTCAAAGAGGATCTCGAAACCGTGCAGCGCATAGGCGAAACTATCTTTGAGCGTTACACAGGTCCATTAAATGATTCTATTCGCCAAATGGTCGCAGCCCAAGCAACAAAACGAGTTGTGGTCTTTGTGGAACCCAAAGAAATAGTTTCGTGGGATCACCGAAAGTTAGGAGGTGCCTATTGATACGTTATAGTAAGAGAATCGTGTCATCATAATAAGGAAAATATTTATGAAAGTACCTCTACGCGTTTTTTTTGCTATCTTTATCGTCATAGTTGGTATCTTGGCCTTGAGCGAACAGGCAAGCACATATGCAACCGCAAGTGCAATACAGATGCCCCTATTTCAAACCTTTGACGGAAACTTTCCTTCGGCTCAGGACTATCAGCAAACGGCTCCGAAAGTCCAGTTTGTGTGGGGCGCGTCAACGAATGAGGTAAGTGTTTGGAAAAAGTACAATCCAAGCATTCAGCTTGCCTACTACATCCCTTTCAATCGTGATCCACAAGGCAACTCGCTTCAATGGTGGCAAACGAATCATCCTGACTGGATTGTCTATCGCTGTGATCGTCATACGCCAGCATACATAAACAATGAACTCAATGTGCCACTTGATATTTCTAACCCGTCGGTACGTTCCTGGCAAATACAGACCTTTGCTCTTCCAGCCTTGCAACTTGGCTACACTGCAATTGGCTGGGACAACCTCGACCCCAACTGGCGCGGTGCATGTGGTCACTATCTGCACGGACAATGGGTCCAAAACTACTCTAGTGCTGCTAACGACCCCAACTGGCGCAGAGATGTTCTAAACTGGCTAGTTGCGCAAAAACAGCACCTGCATGCGCTTAAGACACCACTTCTTTCTATTCCCAATGTTGACTTTCAAGGCTGGGCATATCAAGGTCTTTCTACACTCAAGCAGATTACAGATGCATCTGATAGCGTCTTTGAAGAGCAAGGTTTTGTAGGTCCAAGCAGAATACTGAGTCCAACATGGGAACCTCTAAGAGACTGGATGCTTTATACTCAGCAACAAGGGAAAATATTCTATAGTTGTAATGGTCTGCCTCAGAGCCCACAACAAGCCGATGTGCTTTGGGTAGCGGCAAATTACTTTCTACTTAATCAGGGACATCTTTCCTTATGGATTTCACGCGATCAAGCATATGGCTATCCGGCATCGACCTATCCTGAATATAACGCAGCATCCCTACTACAGCGTCCTGTAGGACAGGTTTACGTTTCTCAATCTCTGCAAAGACGTGATTATGCTGGTGGCTTGGTGCTCGCCAATACTGACAATGTTTCACATGTATTTCTCGTTCCTGGACAAAAGAAGGATTTGTTTGGAAACCATGTAAGTGGAAAAATCACGGTACAATCAGGTGCAGGAGTCGTTCTCTTGAACGCGTAAAATAGAAAGATGCCACTTCTGTTATGAATAACACATTTCATCCATAACAGAAGTGGCATCTTTCTCTAGTATCTCTTATTCTTCTGGTTTCGTTGGTCCGATACCTATACTTGTGTAGTACTGCTCTTCGAGACCAGCCGTTGTTATACGCTTCTCTTCCGCGAGTGCCTGTTGCTGTTGCTGCCTTACACGTCTCCTTTTAAAAACACCTTGTGTGTACATATACACGTTTACAAGGAGACCAAGTACAATGAGGCCACCAATAATAAGTGCTGTCACGAGAAATGCTGTCATGAGAAATTATTCCTTTGTCTATAGGGCGGATGCCCTTATCGGCAAGATATCACTCTGTTATAGAAGACGCAGAATGCTCGTAACTATCAAATGAAAGAATACGTAAAACAGAGTTACTTGTAACAATACACGGTTAAGGTGTTCCTAAAGATGCAAAACATCGCTAAGAACACCTCTTCTCACTATAAGACAACTGTTACTTTACGTTTCTTGCCACCACGTAGGAAACTTACCGCAATTTTTTCACCCACTTGATGACGACGCACGACGCGTTGCAAGTCGCGTGGCTCTGTAATTGACTCTTCATCAGCAGCAATAATCACGTCCTGACGTTTTAGCTCGGCACGGTCAGCAGGACCGCTTGAGCGCACTTCGAGCACCTCCATACCAAATTGCTGTAGAAGGTTAAGGCTTTTCTGTAACGCAGCATCGAGCTTTACACGCATACCACCTACGCCCAGTGATACTCCGGTTATCTGCGTTTCGCGTTTTTGCGCTGCGATGCGTGCAATCACCGTCTTTACGGTATCAAGTGGAACAGAGAAACCGAGTCCCTGCGCCATTGGCATCATCGCAGTTGTTATACCAACAACACGTCCTGCGCTATCTACGAGTGGGCCACCAGAATTGCCCGGATTGATAGGTGTATCAGTCTGAATGAGATTACTCATCTTTGGAATGCCTGGTGCTTCCAGAGTTCTCCCTAATGCGCTGACAACACCAGCCGTTACCGTCCAGTTCAAGCCATAGGGATTGCCTACCGCGAGTACGAGTTGTCCTACACGCAAAGGAGTGCGCCCCAGTTCTGCAACGGGAAGATGATCTGCCCCTATACGCAAAACAGCAACATCAACATTTTTGTCACTACCCATCAGTCCAGCATCAAACTTACGCCCATCAGCAAGCGTAACTTGAATACGTTTAGCATGTTCAACAACATGAGCATTAGTGAGGATTTGACCATCTGAGGCAAAAATGAAGCCAGAGCCGAGGCCACCATTAAACTCTGGTCCATTAGGGCGACGTGAACGTCCGCCTTCTCGCTCTATATCAATACGTACAACCGCAGGTCCTACGCGCTCTGCCGCAGTCGTGACTGCATTAGAGTACGCATCTAACGCTTGCGCATCTTTTTCGTATGTACTCATCTTCTTGTATCGTACTTTCTTGTGGAACCTCTTCGGGTGTAGTTGTCTGCGAGGCTACGACTCAATGAGATTGATATACATTCTATCATACGCTGTGCGGAAAAGCTATCATGATCTCTTTGATGGAAGGAAATCTTTCTCTATGCTTTTTTTGTGCCGAGGGCAGATAAGACGGCAGAAACTAGTACATCCAGTTTGAATGGCTTCTCGACAACCGTTGCATGAGGAGCTAAACGAAGAGCTTGAGATACCTCGTTCGGATTAGAGGCCGTACAAAAAATGAGGGGTAAGTTTCGTGTGTGAGCATGGGCCTGCAAGTGTCGTAATACTTCTATGCCTGTTATTTCTGGCAATTGTAAATCAAGAATCAACACTTCAATCGGTAAGTCTGGATAAGGTGAGAAAGGCGTATGTACTTTCCCTTCGCTTTTCGCTAGGGGAAGCATGAGTGCGTCTAAGCATGAGCGAGGATGCCTATATATTTCAACCGAGTGACCCGCAAATTGTAACATTGTTGCAGACAGCTTTGCAATTCGTGCGTTGTCTTCGAGCAAACCTACTCGTGCCATAAATCACTCTCTTCTCTAATCCTCATGGTTAACCATACAAATTGTAAAGTTTTAGCATGGTGAATGTCAAGCATAGTACTTCTATACACAAAGTTTCCCTCTCGACGCTTCTGAAGGGATGCCGTACAATAGATATGTTACTAGCTGATTATGCAATAAAAAGATGGATACATATATTATGAGTGATGAATTGGCAAGAAAATACCCGGTCAGCGTTGTACGCTTCGGTATGGGTAAAGAAATACAGCTCTACCAGGACGAGCTTGTCGTAACCGGGCAAGAGGAAGACCAGGAGACACGCGTACATCTTTCCGCGATTAAACAACTGACACTTATTCCGGGTGATCCAAATCCTGGAAAACTCGTGTTGATGGCAGACTTGGACGATGGTAATACCGTAATTTTGGTCGAGGGCATGAGCAACGCACGCGATTTTCGTGCTATGCTCCCAAAGCTGCTTGAACTACAACCCGACATACAGCTTGATCCACCAGATATGGGGGAACAACTACGACAAGCACTGAATACACGCCGAGCATGGACACTTACCTGCTATGGTTCGTTTCTACTCGTCTGTGCCTTGCTTTCGGTTCTGTACTTCGTTGTGGCCTATATTGGAGCACATCATTAGTAGAGAGGAGCGTATATATGCAATCGACCCAGCAGCCTTTTCTCGTTCCACATATGAGTAACGACTCACGTATTCGTGTCTTTCGGCGCATATTTGCGCCTGAAAGCGCGGAGCAGATGGAAGTGGATTCCTACGTTGTTGTCACAACACGATATGTTGTAGTGCTTGATACGCTCCTATGTCCAGAAGACATGGCAATTGTGATGCATGCGGTACGCGACGAAATGACAGGTCGAGAACTACTTGTCGTGAATAGTCATGCTGATTGGGATCATTGTTGGGGAAATGGCTATTTCACAGGGAATAACGTAGCGCCTATCTTAGGACAGGACTATTGTTTCACTCGCCTTGAGTCAGAGGAGGCTAAAGCTGAATTGCTTGAATATCAGCATCGTCATCCATCTCTCCAAAATGTGGTTTTAGTCGCGCCGACGATCACGTTTTCTGACAAAATGACAATACGTGGAGGAGACCTGACGCTTGAACTCTTTTCGGCTCCTGGACATAATTCCGATCATATCGCAGTATGGATACCGGAGATACGTTTGCTTCTTGCCTTTGATGCTGCTGAAAAGCCACTCCCACTTATAGAAAGTGCAGCTGGTGTTCAACATATGTATGACACACTAGAACATTTTCTGTCTCTCCAACCACAACATGTTCTCTGTGCACATGGCAAGACGACCGATAGTAGCATCGTGACACAAAACTTACACTACGTGCAAGAGATTGAACAACGAGGCCGTGCTCTTCTGGCGACACATCATCCAACAGATGCTGAACTTGAACATGCCTCAGTACTCATTCAGTACTCTTTCAATGATGTTGTCGGAGATACGAGTACAGTCAATGAAGCAGACCGAGAGTTTTATACATGGGCACATGAGAGAAATGTTCGTTACGTGCTACAATGGCTGGTGCAACAAGAGCATTAGTTTTCTGGAGAAGATGGCACTTCAAGAGAGCGTATTGGTCGGAAAAGTGTTTTACGTCGCCTTACACTTCGTCGAGCGATTAAAGCAAGAAGCACAAAGAATAAAAGTATAAGCAATAGCGTTATAATCCGTGTTGGATTAATGCCATTTCCAGTTCCAGGAAAGAGATAGACGTTATTGGCAGCAACATACAATTGTGAGGCTTGATCTGCCCCAATTGCAAGCGCGTAAACGGATGTATTTTGAGGAAATCCAGCAGCAACACCAAGCCAGTTCTCTCCATTGTCATCACTGCGGAAGACTCCAAAGCGTGTTCCAGCATAGAGCGTTGACGCGTTTGTACTTCTAAAGTCAATCAAAATATGTTCAATGGGAACTCCATGTAACACTTGTCCGCTTTCTGACCAATGCATCCCAGAATCCATAGAGCGAAAGATACCATGCTTCGTACCTGCATAGACAAGTCCAGTAGTGCCGCCGAAATTGGCAGCAGATTGAATAGAGGTCACACCATCAGCGACAGGTAAACCAGTATTGAGAGCTTCCCATGTTGTACCGTCGTTATCAGAGCGATACACACCAAGCGATGTCGCGGCCCACAGGCGATGCTGCGTGCTATCGATTGCAAGTTCGTTGATAGCAAGAGTGGAAGGAAGCGTGCCATTTATCGCTTGCCAGTGAGTAGGAGTATTGCCATCGGTTGTAAATACTCCATGATGGAGTGTTCCAACGTAGATACTTTTCTGTTCGTTGAAGGCCATCGTGGTATAGCTATCGGTAGGTAAGCCTGAGTTGGGTGTATTCACTATTTGCCATGTTTGTGCAGCATCAGTACTTACAAAGAGTCCACGATCTGTGAGTGCGTAGATACTCTTTCCAGAAGGGGGTATAGCAAGCATCTGCAATTTTAGAGGAATTGAGGAAATATGAGTTTGCTTCAGCCAGTGCTGTCCACTATCATTACTAATGAACAGCGTACCATCTTCGCTACCTGCGTAGAGCTTTTGAGAAGCCAAAGGGTCTACTGCAAGTGACTGAATATGTTGAGTAGCGAGTGTCGATGCTTGCCAGCTTCCATTACCTAACAGATTTGCATTGGGAGCACAAGCAGAGAAGCCTGCTAGCACTATTATGAGAAGCAGGAAAAGTAATCCATTTATACTAACATTTCCTACAATAGCAACGTGTGCACGTAGAACAACATCCCGTTGTATGTTCCCCATAATGTCCTTACAAACCTAATAAAGTAAATCTACATCTTCGCCTACACCTTGCTTTGCAGCAAGAAAGTAGACATGTGCCGCCGTCACCACATCTTCTAATGCAATGCCAAGTCCTTTATAAAGTGTGATTTCGTCGGAGGTTTCGCGTTGAAGTCCTTCGTCAGCCACGATTTCGTGCAGTTCATGGACACGATCCCATTGAAACAAACCCTCTTCGGCTGGAATAACAAAATCTCCGGCCTCTTTGTATGCCTGATCGAGAGAATCCGTAACAATGAGCATGCTTCGATGCAATGTTGAGAAGTCTAATTCGCGCCGCTGTACCCAATTAGAGCCAATGGCGTTGATATGACATCCCGGTTTGAGCCATTCGCCATGCAGGACAGGATCACGAGCGGTTGTTGCAGTGATAAGAATATCCGCGTTCTCGACGACTGTACGTACGTCATTCACTGAAGCTACTTCGATGTTCAAAAGACGCGACATCTCATGGCAAAACAATTCACGTTCGGGTTGCCTACGACTATAGACGTTCACGAAGGTGATGGGACGTACTGCACAGACGCCCATTAACTGAGTTACTGCCTGTTGGCCTGTACCGATAAGACCAACTATTCTCGCATTCGTTCGTGCCAAGTATTTCGTCGCAACTCCACTGGTGCCACCTGTACGCATGGCACCTAAATGGTCTGCTTCGATGATTCCTAATAACTCACCATTGTGTGCACTAAAAAGCATAACGACATAACGCACACCTTCACGAAACGCTGTGTAGGTCTTAAAACCAACAACGCCAAATGTGGGAGCGGCAGCAGCTAACACCGTCAGGACGCCGTTCGCAAATGCAAGTCTAGTACGGGGTTGATTCTTTATCAACCCCTGCGATTGTGCGTGAAAAGCATCTTCTAGCACCGTCACCGTGTCACGCATGCTCAGTAAGTCATGAACCTCTTTTTCACGCACAATTAACGCCATACTTTACACTCTACATTTCCTGCGTCTCTAATCCTCGCGACGAATGACACGACGCATATATACAACTGTCTCGTGGACCTCGTAACCTCTGGGGAGTTTCTTGTTATTCTGAGGCAGCAGCAAGTCTTTTATCCCCGTGAGTGCTGGTAAGGCACTTTCCACCGACTTAGATGATGGCGAGAGGCGAGCAAGTAAGCCACGCCGCAATAACTCTAATCCCATACCAACAGCAACCGCTCCCACGCTTGCCGCAACACCACGCGGAACTGGAAGGTTATAGAGGAGTGCAGGCAAATTTTTCTCCACTGGCACAAGGCCGGTAGAAGATACTGCGAGGTCTGCTCCACATTGACTACAATAGACATCATTCTTTGTGATTGTGGACTGACATTCAGGACATTTCATAGGGTTCTCCTCCATGAGTCAGGCGATTCATTGTATCTCTTTTTTGCTTTTTATATACTCGACGCTAGCTTTTCTGTAAATCTTATACTCTATTGTAACGCTTCTGACGCAACACGTCTATACTTTTCGCCAACAAAACAGACGCCTGTTCCACTTCTGCTTCTGTAGTCCATCGTCCAAGCGTCAAGCGTAGCGCACCAAGTGCTTGTTCGCGCGAAAGCCCCATCGCAGTAAGTACTGACGAAGGGTCTGTACTACCCTCATGACAGGCGGAGCCAGTTGAGCTAGCAATCTCAGGCGTGGTAGCTAGTACCTCTTCACCTACAACACCATCAACATGTATATTTAACGTGTTGGGCAAGCGTTCTGTACGATGTCCATTAAGATGAGCAGTGTCTGGTAGTTGTTGCTCCAATCTCTGCTCAAGTAGGTCACGTAGATGTCGTAGGCGTACTTGACTAGATGCTAGTTGCTCATAGGCTAATTCACATGCAATTCCCAGACCTACCATATACGGCACATTCTCTGTACCTGCCCTACGGCCATGTTCTTGTCCACCGCCGTAGATTGCTGGCTCAAGTTGTAAACCATCTCGTACATAGAGGGCACCAATACCCTTAGGTGCGTACAACTTGTGACCTGCCACTGTTAACAGATCAACACCGAGTTCGTTTACCAATGTTGGAATTTTCCCGACAGATTGTGAAGCGTCGGTATGCATGAGCGCATCGTGACGATGGGCGATCTCCGCAATCTCAGCGATAGGCTGTAGGGTCCCCGTCTCATTGTTCGCATGCATAACTGTGACGAGTACAGTCTGGTCAGTGATGGCAGCTTCTACATCCTCACTATGTACACGTCCCTGCGCGTCAACAGGGAGATATGTTATACGAAAGTCATGCAGACGTTCAAGTGACTTACATATGTTCAGCACGGCGGGATGCTCGGTGACTTGCGTGATGATATGATTGCCGCGATGCCGTACCATAAGTGCAGCACCACGAATTGCGAGTGTATCACTTTCAGAACCACAGCCCGTGAAAATAATCTCTGAGGCCTGGCAATGTAGCAGTTGTGCAACCTGCACGCGCGCTTTGTCAATAGCCTGTCGTGTAGGCAATCCATATGCATGCGTGCTTGAGGGATTCCCAAAGTGTGTTGAGAGGTACGGTAGTATTGCCTCAATCACAAGAGGATCAACTGGTGTAGTCGCATTATAATCTAAGTAAATAGGACTATTTTGTAGTCCTGGATGCGTCATCATATCTTTTTCCTCTTTCAAGACTTCTTTTTACTGTTATTATTGTACACTAGAAAATTTTGTCTACATTCTCTACGTATTCATAAGCTACGCACAAAAAAGAGTGGGAACAAACGTCTTTAGTGAAAACAGGATAGAACATTCTTTTCTTATCACAAAGGAGACCCAGACAAGGGCTTCTATAAAAAAACTCTTGTTTTGTATGAGCGTGAGAGGGTATACTTCTTGAGAGTCATCAACACTGGTGTTGATGCTGAAAGCTATTTCACTGCAAGGAGATACCATGATTCAGTTAACCGCGCTCTACGGTCATCCTCAAGACTCCGCTGCTTTCGACGAATACTACCAGAACACGCACAGTCCTCTGGCAAGAAAGATTCCAGGACTCAAAGGCTATATCGCTAATAAGCCAACAGCGATCAACCCACAAGAGAAGACCCCTTACTATCAGATTGCAGAACTCTATTTTGAGAGTATGGAAGCGTTGCAAGCAGGTTTGCAGTCGGCTGAAGGTCAAGCCGCGGCTGGCGATACACAGAATTTTGCAACTGGCGGTGTCTCACTTGTGATAGGCGAAGTACACATATATGATGCTGTTTCGATCAGCTAAAATCTGTAGAAAAAGAGCGTTTCCGACAAATAATTATTTGTCGGAAACGCTCTTTTTCTACAGATTGAAAAGGGTTATGCGGGGAACTTAGCGGCAAGTTCACGTGCGCTTGGCTCGACAAGTACGGAACCGTCGGGAAAAACGATGGTAGGTACGCTACGTGCGCCGTTGTTGATCTTTACGACATACTCTGCTGCATCGTCGTCTTCCTCAATGTTTATGTAGTCGTAAGCGATGCCGTGGGAATCAAGCCAGCGTTTCGCCATACGGCAATCACCACACCATGTGGTGGCGTACATAACAACTTTTTCCTCGGTCTTTGGTGTTTGTGTGGTAGATTCAGTCACGATTAGCTCCTAATAAGTATGAAGTAATGTAAGAATATATCTACTTACTTGAACATGATACTTAGAAAAAGTATTCCCACTCTTGTCCTTCAACCAATACGTTCTCGAACTTCTTACTTACGCAAGATGGACATAGATGAGCGTAAACAACTGCGCCGCCCGTTGCACAGATGCAGGCTCAGGTTGTTTTGCTGCATTCAGCGTTACCGTATACGCTCTTGCCGCCCCTGGACGTTCTCGCACAAACGCTGTCAGTTCTTTTGCGATCAGTTCTTTGTCATCATGAACGACCTCTGCGGTCCCTTTCAACTGTTTTCCCTGTAAGCGTAGTGTGACGGAAGGATGTCCAAGCAAGTTCTTATACCAGGGATGATCTGTGAACAATACAACGGTATCGCCATGTTTTGTGTACCCTAAGGGCGTTGTGAAGGGCTTACCACTTTTACGTCCTGTGAATGTCAACAGGATAAGCTGGCTACCCAATAATCCTTGTAGTGGAGATTGGAGTAGAAATGTCATAATTTGGTTCAATAACTTCGGTGGTGTTCTTGGTGTATGTTGAGGAGTGTTATCTACTGCCATACGAGTACGTTTTCCTTTACTATCCCTCTGCTGGAATGAGAGAGGGTTTATTGATGCGTTCGAGCATCAGGTCAAGAAACTTTTTGCCGCCTGTAGCGACTAAGCCAGGATTGCGAGCTAGAATACCCATGACAAGACCTGCATTGAAGTCTCCACGTAGTGCTTGAGCCATTTGAGCAGGTGTGAGGCGTTTCATCAGATCAAGGGAGCTATCCCATTGCTCATCACTATAGTTAGCAATGCGTTTGTTTATCATATACGAGATGTCCATATCACGCCCAAAACGTGTACGCCACTGCTTATCGAAACGTTCTAGGAACGCAGCCGATGTGTTGCCAGCTTTCGCCGCGTCAGCCGCGACCTTACCCGCCATTTGACCAGAGTAGATCGCAAAACGGATGCCTTCGCCTACGAGTGTTGAACCATGACCACCTGCGTCACCAGCTAGAAGCAGTCCGTTTCTTGAGAAGCGTTCTACTGCCCCTTCCGATGGAAAAAGACCTGTATGATATTCAACCGGACTGGCACCTTTAAATTTCTCAGTTAATTGTGGAATGTCGCGGACGATGCTATCAAGGTAAACACGTGCATCATCGTCGCTATCGGGATGTAGCACTCCAACACCAAGGCGTACTCGTCCATTGCCACGTGGAAAGACCCACGCATAGCCTCGCGGCGCAAAAGCACTACCCATGATGAGATAGAGTTCATCCTGTGGATAATTGGGTGCATACATATCGTATTCAGCACCATAGCCATAGCGGTGGAATGCCTTGCCCATGTCGGTGCGAACTCCAATATGACGTGAGAAGCCACTTGCGTCAATCGTTACAGGTGCTTTGAAGGTGAGACGCTCACTCACATGATTTTTCGCGGTAACACCCATTACATAGTCATTCTCTAACAATGTTTGCTCGACGGTGTGGCGCATACGAAGTTCTGCTCCTGCTGCGATGGCACGACCCGCAAGGTGCTGATAGACACCGCGCACATCAATCACACATGCAACGGCTGGGTTGTATTGTAGGGGCACTTCGCGTTGTGGGGAGAGAAATACAACTCTTGTGATAGGGTGGTAAAGATGTTCAGGAATATTGAGTGCCTTCATATCACTCACCCAACTACCACCACTCGTATGTACTGGATAACCAATCTCGTTTTGTCGTTCTAATACAAGTGTGCGTGCTCCCTGCTTTGCCGCCACCTCAGCCGCCGCTAATCCAGCAGGTCCACCGCCCACAATTAACACATCATATTCGTCTGTCATACTCTGCTTTCTTTAGGATACGTTTCTTTTGCAATCATACGATTGCGACAACTGTTTGCCTTTTAGTGTATCACGTGTAATCAACTGTGTGCATTCAAGAGTGAGTCAAGTATCCTATGACTATAAGAATATTAAAGAGGCAAGCGAGTGTTTATGTCAAGCATAAGAGAACGTTATATCTATCAAGGCATAATGTAGAAAATTACGAGAGGAAACACTTCGCTATGTCATATTTTTCTGATATTCACTCGGTTCTTCTCATTGGAAGTATTTTTCCACAACTTGGAAATTGCTCGTCTCGCTGATCGTCACATTCGGCTTAATGAGTTACGTAAAAAAGAGTGTGAGAAAGTCCCGAAGGGTAAACGAAAAGGTCCTTATGTAAGTTGGTGGAGTGCAGTAGGCGACCATAACATGGATATCGCTGGTGCTGTGATGTTTTTAGACCTCTATGATTTTGTGTCTCCACAGGACCATGCATATATCATACCTCAGGCCGTGCGCATGTATGGGGAAGATATTCTTCCATATAAGCGCATTTACGAAATATATTATAGTTTGCTTCTTTCCGACTGCAAAACATTCGACCCTCTCGCATATGTTTGGAGCCTCAAAAACTTGCGACGCTATATGCTCTCGTAGTTTTGAAATTGGAGTGTATTCGCAGAATCATATCAATAGAAATATGTCAATGTATTGAACTAACCTCAAGAACATACATTTGCTCTTTTCCTCTCATCTTGTGTGCCGATAGAACGTAGTAGGTTGTTGCATCAACGCAGGGACCTATTGCACGACACATCTCTTAAGAGGAAATGAGGTTCTGAAGGAATGCGTTTCAAATATCTAGCAAGTTTCTTTTTAATCTGTATGGTTGGATTGAGCATTCTTACGAGTCACATGCTTTCGCCATTACAAACATCGCATGCTGCAGGTCAATCCATACCAGATACAAAAGGAACTCGTCAAATTCTCCCTAAGCCATCTCTCCGCGTTAATTCTAATCTTCGGTGGATACATGGTCAAGGTATTGTACCAGTGACGACTTCGCTCTACGAGGCCACGACTGATGCTCATACGATGTATGTGCAAGGGTGTAATGCCGCTCGTGGCTCCGAGGGTATTATTATTCTTGACTGGGGACAACCCGTCTATGTAGGCAATGGACAATATGGCACCTATGATTTTGGTGGACACGACGACTCGGACACTGATATCTTGCATGCCTCGGCAAACTTTGCGCTTGGCCTCTGGGCGTGTCGCACACCAATCACAAACATTGCACTTGCACTTGGTGAAAGCAATTACTACTCCGGTAATGCACTTCCACTTACAAGTGCTGCTTGGTACGTTGACGGTCAACAATGGGGAAAGCTTGTTAACAACCTGAACAGTTTTGTCGTCAGTAATCACTACAATGTCATAGGCGTCTATGGCGCAGGTGATCTTGAGACAGGTTGGCAGACATTTGCCTTAACAAGTAGTCTTGTCAACGGCTTCAACAACATATCATCGCTTGCCTACTTCGATTTCGGTGATGATGCCCCTGGCTATTGGACAAACTATCAGACATGGTATATCGCATATGGTGCTCATGATAACTTGCCTTTACCCGAAATTTATTATAACGCTGATGCGACCTATGACTGGCAAGTGTTGAATGTCTGGTCTTGCACATATATGGGTGGCCCAATGTATATTCGAGGTGCCATGTCTACATCCATAGGCAATTCTTCAGCACAAGCGTGGACAGCAATGTACCAAGCTACTGCATCCAATGCATGTACAGCACGTACACTTCCGTGGATGACATTCTCTACCTATATCGCGTAACATCCCTAAGATTTTTTGTGGAGACTAGATTTATCGTGTCCTTGAGCGATTTATTACATGTGAATGCATCACTCGCGCAATTTATTGCGCCTCGGACGCGATAAATCTGGTCCCTACCACTTATAATGAAAAGGCAAACACACTATGCAAAAACATACTGCACGTAAGAATACATCTGCCCGCCGCATTCGGTTTCGTCCTATTTGGCTCTTATTGGTCATAGCGGTTTTATTTATTCTTTGTGGCGTGTTTCTTACCTTCGCCCATCGTTCACAAGCATCTACAAACCTATCAAGTGTATCTCCGCAAACACGTAGCACTACTGTTACAAAGGTAACACAGACGCCATCGACCATTGTTACTCCTACTGCTAGTCCAAAAAGTACGAACAAGCAAGCGGGACTTCTACATCCTACGGCTACACCAACACAAACAATAGTAGCCACAACACCTACATCGGTTGCATCAACTCCCACGCTAGTTGCATCAACACCACAACATACACAATATGGCGTGTTTCCGCTATCATCGGGAGGACCTCTGCCAGTACCTGAGAGCGTTCTGCGTCCAACAAATATTGCACGTGTGATGCTTGGTTCAACACTTGTTTCTGTATATGCTGGCTCGATGTCAAGCAACCCACAAGAAGGTATTCTCTGTGTCTTACGCGAAGATATTACAACGGGTGCATTACATCTTCAGGTGTATCAAGGACCTTCAACGGGAGGTGCATTGACCATTCTCTCAGTTCAGAAAAGCGTGCTAAAAATAGCGAACACGAAAATGCAGGGTTCTTTTGATCTGAACACAAATACGTTTCAGTGGTAACGTTACCTACTAACGCCGATATGGTTTGTGAGGAAGCGTCACTTGCTTATGTGGCGGCTTCCTCCAAATGTACTTTACCTTTCACGTTGACCAATGCAACACCTGTTATAATTACAGCCCCACCAATAAGCGAGAGCAGAGAAGGTATTTCACCCAACCAGGGCCAAGCAATTAACGCGGCTAACACAGGTATGACATAGAGAAAACTCGCTGTATTGGAGGCAGGCATACGCGAGAGAGCATAGGCCCACGCTACATACGCGATTGCAGCAGGGAAGATACCCAAATACACAATAGCAATTGTCGCTTCGCTGGAAGCAGTTTGCATTTGCAGCAACAAGCCAGGAGCATAGACCAACATGATGAGCGTTGCGGCCCAGATGGTATACGTCGTCAGTTCTATACCAGAGTATTTTTTCAAATAGGGTTTCTGTATGACAAAATAGACGCTTTCGGAGAGCGATGCAAGCAAAATAAGCAATGCTCCCGATGCAAAATGGAGTCCTCCACCTTGTCCAAGCACAACGATAATCACGCCTACAAAGCTTAGAAATATGCCTATCCATCCTAAGAGGCGCACCCGTTCATGCAGAAAAATAGCAGCAAGGATGGTAGTGAAACAGGGAACAGTTGCCACTAGAAGACTTGAAGCACCTGCCGAGACACTTTGCTCACCATAGGTGAGAGCAACCTGATACATCGTAATGCCAATAAAGCCAAGAAACAGCATAGCTGGTATGTCGCGTAGTGCGGGTAGACGCATACGAGTAACTAATGCATATACTAAAAGTGTTGCAGAAGCGACAAGAAAGCGCAACAATGCAAGATGTCCGGGCGTGTATGCTTTTAGACCTGCTCGAATACCTGCAAAAGCAGAAGCCCAAAGTACCAGTAACACTATAAGCGCGATAAGTAGAGGAGCATCAATACGTATTTTTGAAAGTGGTCGTGGTGCCAGGGGTAAACGTGCCATAGGAAAATCTCCATCAAGTTTAATCCAACAGATACCACGATTATAGAATTATTTGCACCTAATGAACATACTAAACCGAAGCTAAAAGTCTTATATGAGGAATGAATCGAAAGTAAAACAGCATTTTTCCCATACATAACTAAGATAGTTGATAGGATAGTTAAGAAAAGTGCTGGGCAATTTTATGCAAGAGGATCAGTACCATCCCACGTACCAGTGGATGCAAGAGGACGAAAACGTGCGAAAAGTTCTTCTTGATACCATTGTTCACTTCTTGTACGGCGTATCACGTCGATGTGTGTAGTAGAGGGGCCGTAGGCAAACGAGGTAACAGAGGGAAGCGTGCGCCACAAGCTGACGGTTGCTTGATGAAGAAAGGGAGACTCTCCAACACCTACAGAGTTTATGTAGTCAGGTTGTTGCAGCAATTGCTCTGCGACAGCAGGTACAGCATTCAGAAAAGTGCGTCTTTTAGCAAGATGAAGCGTGGCACGTGTCAGAATCACCCACGGTCCTGGCTCTGGTGGCTCTATAGGTATCATTCCTGCAAGAGGGTCACGTCCTCCCCATTTGCCATGCCAGCGCACAGGACGCATATGTACGGTCCATACTTCTTCTGCTCGATGCCTTATACGGCGCATAATAGCAGAGTGCGCCTCAAAACGTTTCAGGTCTGCATATGAGTTCCATACGGTGAATAGAGCATAGCGTTGCAAATCGGCATGTGGGTCAAACGCTCGTCCCTTGCCAACACCGAGCGAACGCCAAAAGCGCAGACCAGATGTCAGTGCAAGTGAGAAGCGATCTAGCACTAGATGCGATAACGCAATAGAACTAGCACGCTCAGGATAACGTGCTAACGTAAAGGCTACAATCGGTTCGTTTTCGGCTATCTGCATAGAGCTGTATTCTCCCTTTAAGGATTATAGAGCACCAGATAAGGTTAGTGCTATTGCTCATGTTTGGACGAACGATGTTCTGGATTCAATTGTTCCAGAACCTCATCTTCATCTTTACTTTGTGCTTCATATGTATTAGGAGCTTCTTCGATACGCCAGACGCCACCACGAAGAATCACATACCGCCATTCAAGGTTACGACTGTTATTAAAGTCTGCAGGAGTTGCGGTTTTAAGCAAATCAAGGACATCATCTGGCGCAGCATTGTGAATGTCTAGCTCACCTTTTTGTACTTTGTAAATATAGTTGCGTACCAACCCTTGTGGGTCTGGACGAAAGATTATACGGTCCATGTGACGCAAGTTATGTTCGGCTGCGTGACGATGTTCTGGAATGTCCATATCGATCATGATGCGCCGACGCAAGGCTTCAAAGTAGCTATACTGTATAATGCCGCTACAGATAAATTGCAACACGGAGGCCGAGTCAGATTGACTTTCATCCCATTTTTTAAACAGGTCCGCTATCGTTCCCGCCGCATCAGCAATAATTGGAATTCCTCCAAGATGGCGTTCTGCCGCACGTTGGGCATATAGTGCTGCTAACTCTGCCACTGTTTTGCGGTCATACAGACCATTTATATGATCCATTGCAATGCCACGTACATGACGCAAATAGCCGATAGCTGGAACGTCTTCGGGATCGCGTGGATCATGACGCGAGTTTTCGTATGGCGTCTCTACATACCAGTCTAAATTAGGCCGCTTGATGCCGACGGTAAATTGTTCAAACGGTACAACCTCATTACGCCAACTAGCGATATGCACACCTTTTGTTTTTGCCTCGATAAGAAATGTATTATCATACCCCTTATCAGGATCGCTGAGGAGATAAAGGATAGCGGAATGGCTCCATTTACTGCCTGTCCCAATGCGTATCATTCGTGCGAACACTTCTTTGGGGTCCTGGTTTACTCGTAGTATTACGTCCGCAACACGCATATACGGTCCTTCATCATTGGTTTGCAGAAAATAGGTCAATGGGTCATCACTCACATGTATAGCTCGATATGCCATCAGTATTTGCTCCTTGTCGTTATGCTCTTCCACTTCAAGATTATGCACTTCTACACAGTTTTTTGCAAGAGAAACAACAAGTAGGGATGTAGGGGTAAAGCCTTTCAATAGTATGTTTTTTTAAGAGATGTGTTAAAGTGCCTGTAGGGACCGATTTATCATGTCCTCGTTGGCATTTCGATTGCTAACAAGGACGTGATAAATCGGTCCCTACAGGTGTTTCTTCTCTAACGTATGCGATATCTATAATGCGATCAATTGAGGAACATTTGCATACGTATCCTCGAACCATGCAAGTGAATCGCTGAGTGCAACAACTGATCCGATCACAGTGATAGCTGGCGATTTGATCTTCACAGCTTTAGCATGCTTTGCAATTTTATCAAGCGAGTCTACGACGACACGCTGGTAGGATGTTGTACCTTGCTGTATGACTGCAGCAGGTGTGCTTGGTGCAAGAGA
Organism: uncultured Ktedonobacteraceae bacterium; assembly: GCA_964250765.1. Taxonomy (GTDB): domain Bacteria; phylum Chloroflexota; class Ktedonobacteria; order Ktedonobacterales; family Ktedonobacteraceae; genus JBBQVS01. The sequence continues at coordinate 53,301 of CAXUHF010000007.1, forward strand.
GTGTTGCATTAGGGATCGTGTAATACGTGGCAGAGACTTCACACCCATTAAAACAACTAATGTACCACCCGACGCTACACACATAGCTGCAGCCTCCCAGTTTACGGTGGAACCTTCAGATGCATCATCTTCGTGTCCCGTTACAACCATAACAGAGGAAGCTAGACCCCGGTGCGTCACAGGAATACCAGCCGCCGCAGGGACAGCAAAAGCAGAGCTTACGCCCGATACTATTTCAAATGCAATGTTTGCTTGTACCAGTGCTAACGCCTCTTCTCCGCCCCGTCCAAAGACAAAAGGATCGCCACCTTTCAGGCGTACAACGGTATATCCTTGTTGTGCATAGCTCACAAGTAACGCGTTGATCTCCTCCTGTTGTACGGCATGGCGTCCCGATTCTTTGCCAACAAAGACGCGTATAGCATGCATTGGGGCTTCGTCAAGCAGATCAAGATTCACAAGACGGTCATAGATAACTACATCGGCAACCTGAAGGGCGCGTAGTCCTTTGACTGTAATCAACTCTGAATCGCCGGGACCTGCACCAACGAGAAATACTTTACCTTGTGCCGTTGTCTCTATGTCCTCACTAAACTGAGGATGAAGCGGCTCTTTGCCGCTATTCTTGCTCACACGCTCACGCATACTGATTGACATAGTTTTTCTTCTCCTCGAACTCAGCATTAAGTGTATTACTCGGAACAGCAACGTTATATGTCTTCAAGAGGTTTGATGTTTCCTCAACTGCCTGTTCAACGTTTCCATTTGTCAGTTGTGTCAGGATGTTGGAGACGTAGTAATCGCCGAAAAAGTCGTCTCGCTTCGCGTATGAGACTCCGTTCTTGCGCAAATGCGCACGAGCAACAGAAGCTAAACGCAAGTAGGCACCATATGCAAAAGGAAACTGTGCCTCCAAGCTTTGACGAATGCGCTTTGCAAGACCAGGACTCGCTCCCTCTGTAGAGACCGCAATGGTTAGTTGCTCTCTACGCAGAATGGAGGGGATAATAAATGAGCAATAGCGCGGAACATCGACGATATTGACTAACTGACCGCGCTCCTTTGTTTCTTTACAAATGACATCTATCAATTTTTGATCGTTTGTTGCGGCAATCACCAGTAAAGCACCCTCTAAATCGCCGTATTCGTATGCCTTCTGCCATAACGTTACGCGTTTGTGTTCAGCCTGCAACAACAATTCATTGCAAAATTCTGGACTTAGTACTGTTACATAAGCACCACTTCCAGAAAGTGCCGAAGCTTTCTCCGCCGCGATACGGTCGCCTCCAATAACGATAGTGGAGCGGTCTCGTATGTCGAGCATAATAGGATAGTATTTTGACATGTTGTCTTCACCTCTCGACATGTATTCCTCGCTTTCCAAGCAAGAAGTTCATTACTTCTCCTCCTACTCCTATTGATAAACTTCTTGTTGCTGTACTTCGGTTTTGGCATGTAAGTAGTCAAGACCAACACGGTAACAGAAGTCACCAAATGCTTCATTCTGCTTACGCTCATCGCGCCAAATAGCGAGCAATGGACGTATGGTGGTTACCAGCTTATCCAGGTGCACTGAGGGCGCATACAAAGCATTCATACGTGTATTGACGAGATCACCACCGACGTAGATGTTGTAGACATCTTTCGTGCGTCCAACAATGCCAATATCGCCCATAGCAGGACGCGCACAACCGTTTGGACAGCCAGTCATACGCACACTCAAGGGCTCATCACCGAGTCCTAATGTTTGTAGGTCTGTCTCTATTTGCCGTATCAACGTTGGTAGTACACGCTCAGCTTCGGCAAGTGCTTGTCCGCAAGTAGGTAAAGCAGGGCAGGCCATTGCGAAACGGCGCGTACCAACATCCGCAGGGTTGGTAGGAATATTGTAGGAGGCAAGTGCATGAGCTAATGGTTCGCGCTGTTCGCTCTGTATATCGGTTAGTAAGATATTTTGTTGTGCAGTGAGACGAACACAAGGAGCAAACTCTTGTATCACATTGCGTAACCCTGTTCGCATGCTAATATCACTGGTATCCTTAATGCGTCCGTTTTCAACATAGATACCGAGTGCCCATAAGCCATCCCCTTGCTCATGCCAGCCAAGATGGTCTTGTGCATCATGCCATATTACCTCGCGTGGATCTTGCACGCTACGACCCAGCCGACTCTCTACTTCAGTACGGAACCACGGAATACCTCGTTCTTCGACGACATATTTCATACGTGCATGCTTGCGGTTCTGGCGATCACCATAGTCGCGCTGTACCGTAACAATCGTCTCTACAATTTCTAGCACCTCGTCAGGCGTAGCGAAACAGAGTGGCAGTGCTAGCAGAGGATGTGTTTCAGTTTTACCATGCGTCATACCCATGCCACCACCAATAAGGACAGTGAAGCCTTCGAGTGCTTCGTCTTTAAGCGTTGCGACAAGCCCGATATCTTGTGTGTACACATCAATGCAGTTGTCGCCAGGATAGGCAACCCCTATTTTGAATTTACGTGGAAGATATGTTTTGCCGTAAATAGGTTCGACATCTTCATCTTCGGCGTGCTTGATTGTATCAACCTGCTCACCATCAATCCAGATTTCGTGATAGGCATGGCTATGTGGCGCGAGATGAAGGGCGATACGGTTCGCAATCTCTTGTACCTGTGCTTGCGCTCGGCTGGTTACAGGAGCGGGACAGGCCATGACGTTGCGGTTCACATCGCCACACGCTGCCAACGTCGATAAAAGACTTTTATTGATATCATGAATGGTTGGACGCAAGTCGCCTTTGAGTACGCCATGCAATTGAAAGGATTGTCGAGTGGTGATACGCAGTGTCCCATTTGCATATTGTCCTGCGATGGTATCTTCCGCGAGGTATTGTTCAGCAGTCAAAGTGCCACCGGGTATGCGCGAACGCACCATGAAGCTGTACTCTTTTTCCTCACCGCTTGCTTTCCGTACCTGACGCGCATCACGATTTTCTTGCTGATAGGTGCCGTGGAACTTGAGGAGTTGCACATCGTCTGCCCCAAAGTGGCTTCCTCCTTGTTCCAGTTCTTCGACAATCTGTCCACGCAAATAATCGCTCTCGATTTTAATACGTTCAACCTTGCTTCCAACACCCGCACCTAAATGTGTAAGTGAGTTCGTTTTCTTTTCGTCGTCAGGCATGCATGTGTTCCTTCCTGAAGCCCATTTTCGAGAAAATGAGCAAAAAAAACCCTCGTCCCCCCTAACAGGGGCGAGGAATATTCGCGGTACCACCCTGGTTTATTGACACCTCACAGTGTCAACCTTGATGAGTCGAGGCACGTTTTATTGGCGTGTCCAACTCTGGCCTCTAACGGGGCCTATCGGCTTGGTCTACAAACCTGAACGGTTCTTCAACCTGCAACTCGGAGGTGCATTCAGTCTGGAAGCGACGTTGGCATCTCATCAGCACCAACTTTCTGTAGCCGCAAGCCACACGTACTCGTCCTCTTCACTGTCGTTATTTGTGTACATTATTTGCACCAGAAATAGTAGCAATAAAAAAACCCTTCATCTTGTTGATGAGGGGCGGTAGCGCTTTGCTATTCCCTCATCTTGCGAAATAAAAATATTTCGCCGGAATTGGCACCCTTCCTGCACTGTACAGATGGGTTGCCGGGTTTCATCGGGCCGTTTCCCTCCACCCTTCGCGATGAGAGCAGTTATTACTGCTGCTATGCAATTGTAAAGTGCTTTTGCTTTGTTAGTAAGTAGTATACTTACCTCTATCAGCTTTGTCAAGTTTTATGAAAAATCAAAGCTCCCTCACATGAGTCTGAAAGGAACAATGAAAATATATGGCTACGACATCTAAAGGCACACTGGACGCGAAAACCGTACTCTATATGAAGGCTATACAAGCGTTCGTCCCTTCTCCCAATACGAACGAGAGCATCCTGATGATGCCCTCAAATATGTTGCCTTGACGCAACCAGTCTGGTCAATGCTTATGTGGGAGCAGTATCATCCCGGCGAGAAGATGGTCGAAACCAATTTGCTGTACTGGAAATATAAAGTGGATACCCTCACACTCCCTAAGTTCTAAGAGAAACACTAAGTGCCCTTTAAAATTGTGCTACACTGAGAGCAGCTTTCCTTGCTTTGCCACATTCGTAGTCAGTAAAGAAATGAGGATTACACAATGCAACGACGCGTGCTGCTCCTTCTGGCATTACTCACACTTGTAAGCGGTTTTGCAGTAGCTTCTGATAGCACGGCTTATGCAACTACCACAAGAAGTTGTATTGTTCCAGGCAAAACAAATACACTTACGGGAGCACTTCAAGGTGCCAACTACACGATTGCGGTTCCGTCGAACTGGAATGGCACACTCGCTCTCTATAGTCATGGCTATGTATTTTCTACACAACCACTACTTAAACCTGCTCCTGATGCAAGCGACTCTGCAAGTGGTGCGGCTCTTTTAAGCAAAGGTTATGCACTTGCTGGTTCGTCGTACAGTCAAAATGGGTGGGCAATTCAGCAAGCATTTCATGACCAGATAGCATTACTGAACTATTTTGATGCGACGTGTGGACATCCAACCCGTACCGTTGCTTGGGGTGACTCACTGGGTGGCATCATTACAGCGGGAATTGTTCAGTTGTATCCTGAACGTTTCACAGGAGCCTTACCTATGTGTGGCGTAGTTGCTGGCGGCATTGGAACGTGGAATCAAGCACTTGATAGCTCCTTTGCATTCAACGTCCTTCTCGCTCAAAGCAAACTCTCAGTTGTTCATATCACTAACCCAAACGACAGCTTTAAGCAGGCCGAAGCCATTCTGCAAGCAGCGCAAAAATCTGCTCAGAGCCGTGCACGTATTTCTCTTGTCGCGGCATTAGGAGACATTCCAGGCTGGTTTGATCCAAAATCTCCTGAACCTGCTTCAAGCAACTACATTACTCAAGAGCAGAACCAATATAACTGGGAAAATCAAGTTGACTTTCCATTTGCCTTTGGTGCCCGCGCAGAACTTGAAAATCGCGCTAGCGGTAATCCATCGTGGAACGTTGGAGTCGATTATAGTAAGCAACTCAGCCTTTCGACAAGTAATGCCGAAGTCAAAGCATTGTACAAGCAAGCTGGACTCAACCTGGATACAGACTTAAATGCGCTTGCGAAAGCACCACGCATTTCAGCAGACCCAGAGGCTATACAGTACCTGAACAAGTACGTTACATTCAATGGCGACCTAGATGTGCCAGTACTGACGCTACATACGACTGGTGATGGCCTTGTGGTCAATCAGGATGAGCAAGCCTACAAGAGCGTCGTGAATGCACACGGAGATGCAGGCATGTTGCGTCAAACCTTCGTACATCGTGCTGGGCACTGTGCATTCACTCCTGCCGAGAAACTGACTGCGTTTGGCACACTTATTCAGCGTCTCGATACTGGAAAATGGGGATCGATAAATCCAACCCTACTTAACAAAGAGGCGGCCTCTTTGGGCACTACGTTAAATCCAGCATCACCAGCATTTCTTGCTTACACACCAACACCGTTCTTACGTCCATATGCTGTACGTAATGAGTGTTGTTAAAGTGTAATCTAACGAGTATATGTCTTTAATGAGTTGGCAAAGTCATCTCATTAAAGACATAAAGGACCATCGACAGAATAATAACAGTTTCAGGGGTTACAAAGGGAACACTGGGCAGCAGGTGCGTTGCGTAAGCCGTCAGGACGTGGTGCATGTTCTTGATAAGAACACAATGGACAACCATATATGAGTTCGCTCATAAGACTAGTTGCTTCTCCACACCACTCACAGGGAAGGCCACGCACACTATCTACAATACCCCAACCAGGCATACTACAATGAGGACAAAGCTGTAAAAGACGTTCTGCTAAACGTTCTGCCAGGCGAGCAATGACCCGTTGTCGTGTAGGGTTCATATGAGCACGCAGGTCTGTTTCAATGAGCGCGAGACCATCAGATGCCAATGCTACACTATGCTTTATAGCTTGTTCAAGTACCTCGATATCGGTTATGCCCTTTACTATGTGTTCAAACATGATTTTCCCATGAGGTCGCACAATCAGGCCGTGAGATGGAAATTGTGCACGTGCCAGAAATGATGTCAATTCGTCGATTGAATGTGCTGTACATTGTACTGCAACAGCATCCTCACTCACCAGAACTTCCTGTATTTGTATGCCACGCTCGTCATCTACGAAGAGCAACAACTCCGTATCCGCGATCAGCATTGGCATTTCAGGATGCGGTCCGAAGCTCCCCTCATTTGCTAATCCAAGTGGAAGCTTACTAAGATGCATACCCAGACGCGCTTTTTGAAGTACAACCTCTGCTGGGGAACCTTGCCGAGGAATCTCTCCCGTAAAGGTTCCCAAAAGATCGGTATCGATCACGTCTGGTACGCAAATAGACATGTTGAGTACTTCACGTAAGGGAGGTGCTATTTGCCGCTCCTTTCCATGCTTTGTAGCAAGTGCAACGATACGACCTGCATATGGATGCACATCAGGACTCTTCTCCTGTACCATGCACTTGCTCCTTGTCGATGTAGTTAGCGGAATAACGGACGAATATACTCAAGATGGTTGGCTAGTTCGAGTTCATAAAAAGGTACTACACGCTCAACTCCAGGAGAAGAGGTACGAAGCACCAGTTTTCTCGCTCCCTCAATGCTTTCCAACAAGGCTAGATGCTCAGGATAGTGAAATCTAAACACAAGTTGATACTTCCGACTCCCCCCCGTTTCTGAAATCACGTCAGGCTTAATGATACTTAGAAGCAAAAAGCTCTCGCACACACTACGATTCCTTGTGAGAAATGAACACCATGTAGGCCAGATATCTAATGGAGTGTCCGCTAAGTCGAACAAGCCACTACCGTGAAGATATGCTTCTGTTGTACGAGTAATAGATGGCACAGGATCAAGACTATAAGCCTGAAAAGCAAGTGCTCTCTGTCGTAAGCCTGTGATTTGCTCGCACCAAAAGTCGTTCAGGATTGTTTGACCCACCGCAAAATTGCTGAGAATATAAAGTGTTGATGCTTCTTGTATGTTCGCGTGCTCAAGAACAGGGAAAGAGTTTTGCATACATGTTCCCTTCATTAACAACTAGTAGTCTCTCGTTAACCACCGACAATATCGTCCCTATCGAGTTTCATCCTCGCCTTGAGCACGTGTAAAGCCAGCCGCACCATCAAACTCTGGAAGCTTCTCAACATGCATCCAACGATAGTGCGCTCCCACGCGTGTCAACAATGCAAGAATGGTTTCATCTGTCACAGTACCGCTTGCATCGTTCAGTACAAAGCGACAACGCCAGTGATTCACGCAGTCGGTCATTGCCCCTGTTAGTGGATACACCTTCGTGCCACGATTAGAAATCATTTTGAGATGGACAGGTAGACCTGATACGAGTTCTTCCAAATGCGTACCTAATTCTTCAGGTGTCGCATTGGCTTCAACAAAAATATCTACACCACTCTCACGACGCTGTTTCACTTCAACGGATTCTTGTTCCTTTGTTAGTGTAGGAACAGTATATGGCTTATAGGGACGGATGTTGACGTACGAAGAGCGTCTCCCTATGTTTTGAATAATGGCATCAGTGTAGGCACTTGTCGAAGTTGCCTTTTTATCTCCTGCGATATCGCGCGTCTTGACGCCGGATTCAAGCGTGACAAACACGGCTTGCTCGATGTTCGTTGCCTCATCCAGAAAACCAAGGAAACGCAACATCATCGCTCCCGTAAGAATAAGCGCGGTTGGATTAATGACATTCTTTCCAGCATACTTTGGTGCGGAACCATGTACAGCCTCAAAAATAGCGACCTCGCTACCTAAATTAGCAGAAGGTGCAAAACCTAGACCGCCGATGAGTCCAGAGGTAAGGTCACTCAGAATATCTCCATTCATGTTTGTGGTGACAAGTACCTCAAACTGCTCTGGACGACGCACCAGTTGATGTGCACAGTTATCGACAATGATGTGTTGAGCCTCGATATCGGGATATTCTTTGGCAACATTCTCAAAGGTGCGCTTTAACATTCCCTCGGTCAGCTTCATAATATTGGACTTGGTAACGCAATGAACGCGCTTACGGCCTTCCGCTCGTGCAAGTTCAAACGCAAGACGAGAAATTTTTTCACAGCCTTTATGCGAAATTAATTTCAAACACTGCGCAACATCTGGCGTCTGCATGTGTTCAATGCCAGCATAGAGGTCCTCGACGTTCTCGCGTACCACCACAAGGTCTATTCCCCGTCCACTAAATGGCGTGGGTACACCAGGGAACTCACGAACGGGGCGGATGTTGCCGTAGGTTTCAAAGAGCTTGCGTAGCGTCACATTGGCACTCTTCTCACCAAACCCGACAGGTGTTTCCAGAGGTCCCTTCAAGACAATACGTGTCTTTGAAATAGAGTCGATGGTGTCTTTTGGTACACCGGAGGCTATACCGCGTTTAAAAACATTCATGCCAGCTTCGCGCTCTTCCCAGTCAATAGGCACGCCCGTCGCCTCAATAACACGTTGGGTAGCCCGTACAACTTCGGGACCGATGCCATCACCTGGAATGAGCGTAACAGTCTTACGCGACGTATGATTCATTGAGAGAACTCCTCTTATAACAACGACATATTTGTTACGAACATTATAACATGAAATACATGTCGCATGTCAAGAGGAGATAGCTAGGATGGGGTGGAAGGAGTGAGGCTGTCATCAAGTGCAAAGTAGTCACCTACTACATCCTTCTGATGCTCCTCTCTGGATAGAAGAGTTTCAGCAAGCATATTTGATGCAGCATGAGCCAGTTACTGTTCGGGTGTATGTACATATTCTTCATCAGTTCACACAGTGGACCATGAAGCAATCAGGAAAAACGATCATCTTTCAGCTAGAGCAACACCTTACCACCCCACTTATTGAGCAGTATCTCGCTTTTCTCACAACACAAGGATACAGTCAAAGCCATTGCAAGCGGGTGAAATCCGTCATTCATCAATTTTGTCAATGGCTGATTGAAGACAAGGGTCATCTTCGGCGCAATCCTACACGTCCCATCATCATCGAACCTCTTTCACCAATCTCCCCTCGTCGGCTCACTCCTGTTCAACGATACATTCTGCAAGCTCTTATCAAGCAGGACACCCAACGCGGGAAAGCCCTTTTCGCGTTAGGATACTGGGCTGGATGTCGAGTCACAGATATCGTAAGGCTACACCTGTCACATACACATGTCGGAGCAAAAAGTGGACGGTTACATCTCGAAGGAGCAGATGAGAAGGTCCGTGATATTGACTTGACGAACGAGCGACTAGACCTCATCCACTGGCATAGTCAGGCGACAGAATCGTTGTCCTTTGTTGTCTGGAAGCCACTCCACCCAGACTGTTCGATGATCGCAAGTGAACGGATAACCATGGAACGAGTCAATTCTATGGCTAGAGGCGCGTTGCGTTCCTCGTATGCAGCTACCAGATGTTCCCGGTCGCTGATTCTTCTCTTACTGGGCGCAAGGCTTACACTAAGATAGCGTAACTGAAGGGTTCGTAAGCCAAGAGAATCAAGAATGCGCTTCACTTGGCGATTGCCACAGATATCGACTTCCAAGTTGCGAAAAGCCACGTTTGCCCAGAAAACCCCTTCGAGATTTTTTGATGTAACCATCTCATGTATATAAGGCAAGCGTGTTCTCAGTGCTGCAATGGCTTCATCAGAGGCTGTACGCACAACGAGTTCCGCTACAAGAGCTAAAAGATTTGTTCGCACCTGATAGATTTCGCGTATTTCCTCAAGGCTGACCCGTGCTACATAGGGACGCCGATACGGCGGAACCGTCACCAAGCCTTCTTTCTCTAGGAGCAAGAGTGCCTCTTTGACTGGCGTGCGACTGGTTTGAAATTGCTTCGAGAGATCAACCGTGTTGAGATCATCACCTGGATGCAAACGACCTTCGATAATGGCACACCCAATTTCCTGCGCGATTGAGGAAACACGAGGATTGGTTCGGTCTGAGTTCTCCAGTACCCGTGCAATCTCCTTATGACTGTTTGTCGTCATGCTCGTCTCGTCTCTTTCCACGGAGGAAGCGATTTCCATCTCTCCTTTGCTCGGTAGACTATGCACCTCTTCTGCTGCTTCGCTCACATGTGCTCTCCCTTCTTTCCTTTTGTCAAAAGAGTCTAAGTGTTGACAATCATACTGTACTTTACTCTTTTTTGTCAAGAAAGTAAGTATATTTCTCTATTTTTTTCATAAAGTGTTAACATTTTTGGTAAGAAGCCTTGACAAGCCTGTTTCTTTTCTTTATACTTGGTGACAAGACAACTGTTGACACTTCGCAAAAAAAATACAAGGTTTATCTGTGTTTATAGCTAGTATATTTTGTTATTGTTGACAGTTTCTAAACGATATCTACCTGTAGAGGCTACTCAATCATTTTTCAGTACCACAATAATATGCGAAGAGTGTGTGTAGGCTTCCTGCTGCGAGTCTAATCAGCATCTTGCTACGAGGAACAGAGTATTTTCTGAGAGGAGGTTGGTCATTTGCTTCAAACACTATTACTCTCACTCGGTTTTGGACTAGTCACAGCGTCTGTGTTAGCTATCGCAGCCGTTGGGATTACCTTGCAATTCGGCGTCACCAACTATCTGAACCTGGCGTATGGTGATCTGCTCACCTTCGGTGTCTACATGGCCTTTGTTGCCAATCAGCGTCTCGGACTGAGTATTTGGATTGGTCTCTTGTTCGCCATCGTCTTGACTGGCCTCCTCGCGTGGCTTATCAATCTGTTCGTTTTGCGCCCATTTACTGATCGCGGGACCTCACGAGTCATCATGCTGGTGGTGACTGTTGGCGTCTCCTTGATTCTCCAAAACGTGCTCCTGGCACTTTTCGGCGTTCAGTTCCAGAGATATGTCGTTGACACTGGAACACCATTGCATCTCGGTCCATTTCTGTTCACGCCGTTGCAGCTTGGCATTCTTGGCCTAGCAGTAGGAACGATGTTGGCAATCCACTTTTTGCTCCACTTCACTCGTTTAGGCAAAGCAATGCGTGCTGTCTCAGACAGTCCAGAGCTGGCGCGTGTCTCAGGCATCAATACACACCAGATTGTCAATGTCGTCTGGTTGCTTGCCGGTGGATTGGCTGGGCTGAGCGGCGTCGTGCTCGCGTTGAATGTGGTGACATTCACACCAACGCTGGGCTTTGGCTTCGTGTATGTGATTTTTGCTGCTATGGTTCTTGGAGGAATTGGTAGCCCATATGGCGCTATGTTTGGCGCATTGGTGGTGGGAATTGCCACAGAAGTGAGCGGAGTTTTTCTTCCTTCTGAGTATAAGACCGCCATCGCACTTGTCATTTTAATTCTCGTGTTATTGTTTCGACCACAGGGCCTCTTTGCCTTACGCAAATACGCATAGATAAGCAGAGCCGTTGCTCTGCACAAGGCAACAGAAAAGCACACCCAAAGGAGGGATTAGGAATGCCGCCGTTCTTTTTCTATCTGATGACACTCGCAACCTTTGCTGTCATTTATGGCGTTCTGGTGATTGGTTTAAACATCCACTGGGGATATACTGGTATCCTCGATTTCATGTATATTGCTTTTGTCGCAGCCGGTGGATATGTCACCGCACAGCTTGGCCTGCCACCGGCGCAACCAGCACTCGGCGAAACATATGTTCTTGGGTTCAACTGGTCATTTTTTCCAGCACTCGTGAGCGGTGGACTAACCGCTGCACTCCTCGCACTTGCAGTAGGGTTACTCTCATTACGTCGCTTACGTAGCGATTACTTTTCCATCGTGACGGTCTCGGTCAGCTTGATTCTGTGGACTATCGCTGGGAACGCCACGCCACTTGTGAATGGATGGGATGGTATTACGGGTATCCCGCAGCCATTCGCCGATGTGCTCAATCTTGACCTCAACAGCTATGGCATTTTCTATCTAGGTTTGTGCTGTGGCATCCTCATTCTAGTCTATCTTTTCGCGGAGCGTCTCTACGCCTCGCCCTTCGGTCGCGCGTTACGTTGTGTGCGCGAGGACGAGATAGTGGCACAGGGGCTGGGAAAAAACGTTTTTACTCTGCGTTTACGCGCATTTGTCATTGGTGCCTTCATCGCAGGTATTGGTGGCGGACTCCTTGTAACCTATGTGGATGCGTTTAATCCTAGTGGCTGGACCTCGCCGGAGACCTTCTTTATTTGGGCTGCCCTCCTGCTTGGGGGAGCGCAAATAATCGTGGTGCGATGCTTGGAGCATTGCTGGTGCCAGTACTCTTTGCTGAAGCGACACGTTTCCTCCCCAACTTCTCTTCACCAGAGTTCGTCAACGCCAGTCGCTACATTGTTGTTGGCATTTTACTAATCCTGACCGTCCGTTTCCGTCCACAGGGTCTCATTGCCGAACGCAGGTTCCACATTCCGAAGCGTGCGTTGCTTCCACCCATAGTCTCTCTAGCAAGCTCAGAGAACGTTGCTCCAAATTCTACTGAACCTAATGCAATTTCCTCTTTACTATCCCCAGAACGTATATCATCTGAGAGAGAGGCACACAATGGCAAATGAAGCATCCATCGGTTCCTCAATAGATGGAGCACAGTTGCGGAGTACTGTTCCCAATACTCCGTCGGCGGCAACGACGTACATCATGGAGGTACAGCACCTAGCGAAAATCTTTGGTGGCTTGAAGGCTGTGGACGATTGTTCTTTCACAGTTGCACGCGGAAGTGTTGTTGGGTTGATCGGACCGAACGGCGCGGGCAAGAGCACCACAGCCAATCTTATCACAGGATTTCTGCAAGCAGATACAGGCACTGTGCTTTTTGATGGGATAAATGTTGCTCGTTTGCCAGCACACCGCATTGCACAACAGGGCCTGACACGCACCTTTCAGATTACACGAGAACTGGAACGGATGACGGTCACTGAAAATCTGCTGGCCGCGCCACATCACCAACTTGGCGAGAGTTTCTGGCTTGGGCTCCTCTCGACACCTACCGTGCGCCGACAGGAGAAGGAGAACCTACAACGAGCGTTGCAACTGCTACGCGATTTTGATTTGTATGACCTGCGCGATGAGTATGCTGCAAATCTCAGCGGTGGACAGCGACGCCTGTTGGAACTGGCACGCGTTGTCATGACTCAGCCAAAGTTGCTCTTACTGGATGAGCCATTCGCGGGTATCAATCCGGTCCTTTGTGCAAGACTTGGTGAGACGATTGAAGTACTCTGTCACAATTTGGGCATCACCTTTCTCATCATTGAGCATAACTTGGCGATGGTCGAACGGCTATGCAGTACCGTGATCGTGATGGCCCTTGGACGCGTTATTGCTGAAGGTAGCATGGCTGAACTGCGCGAAAATCCAGAGGTTGTTGATGCCTATTTGGGAGAAGGATAAGAGAAAACACATGTCTACTACTGATTCCAACGCATATATATCGAATGTCAAGCAGGAGCATCAGACGACCCCATTACTTGAAGTGCGCAATGTCACGGGTGGCTATAGTCATGCGCAAATTCTTAATGGAGTCTCTTTCAAAGTAGAGTCAGGGCAGATTGTTTCAATTGTTGGCCCTAACGGTGCTGGGAAAAGCACACTGATGAAAGCGATTTTCGGACTGGTACGGGTGACTGGTGGTCAGGTCATACTGGAGGGCAAAACGATTACGAATGTGCCGCCAGAAACTCTGGTGAAGAGGGGCATGGGCTATGTGCCGCAGGTGAAGAATGTCTTTCCATCGCTCTCAGTAAGTGAGAATCTGGAAATGGGAGCCTATATTCGCAAAGACAACTATCAAGCGCGTCGTGAGGAAATCTTTCACTTATTTCCTGATTTACGCGAGAATGAGCGCAAGCCAGCCGGACTGTTGAGCGGAGGACAGCGCAACATGCTGGCAATGGCACGAGCGCTGATGCTCAATACTCGTGTGCTGCTCCTGGATGAGCCAACGGCAGGGCTGGCTCCACGTGTGATGCTTGCCGTATGGGAGCGTATCCAATCCATTCGAGATTCTGGAGTGGCAGTGCTCATCGTTGAGCAAAACACGCGCATGGCACTGGAACGATCAACATATGGGTATGTGCTTGTGACTGGGTGCAACCGCTTTGAAGGGCCTGGCCCTGAGCTTTTAGCCAAGAAGGAGGTAGCTCAACTGTATCTCGGACACGAAAGCTAGTGTCTCTACTCATCCATTTCGGTCATTTGTCTTAGAAAGAGACCTGTACGGTCTTTTTGTAAGTGCATTCGCTGCTGATTCTTGGAGGAAGAAACGACCAGAGAAGGTCAGGAATTCTCGACTGAGAGAATCAAGGACAACGAATGTCTGAGAATGTATCAGGAGGAAGCATATGTACCTATCTACAACCTCGTCCCGGAAACACATGACAATGATTCTTTTTTTGCTCGTTCCCTTATTTCTAGCCGCGTGTGGTGGAAACAGCAATGCGAATGGAAACACTCCTCAACCACCAGTCAAAGTTGGAATACTCGGTGCTTTCTCCGGGCCGAGTAGCTCCATTGGATTGGGTGGCATGAAAGGTGCGCAGTTGGCAGCCGACTACATAAATACTCATGGTGGTATTCTCGGTCGCCAAATTCAGCTCGTCTCCGCAGATACCGGTGGTGATGCAGTAGACGCCGTTCCCGCTGTGCGTAAACTTATCAATATTGATCAGGTGAGCATGATTATCGGCCCGACATCAGTCGAGGCTCAAGCCGTTCTCCCGATTATACAACAGAGCAAAATCCCTGATATCATTTTTGGGGGAACAACACAACTCGACAACCTTGTGAGTAAGTATGTCTGGCGTGCGTTTCCATCTGATAGTGATCTTGGCGTCGCGATGGCACGCTATGCCATCAATAAAGGGTATACAAGGGCTGCTCTGCTTTTTGCAAGTAATGAGTCGGCGCAAACACTTGTCGCCCCGATTGAAAATACATTCAAGCGACATGGTGGAACCATAGCTGCAAACATTAGTGTTGTTCCGGGGCAATCTTCCTATCGTTCGGAAATCGAGCAGTTGTACGCATCTCATCCACAAGTCGTGTTCACCCAGGTTGACGCGCAGACCGCCGCCACGCTCTTTAGCGAGATCAAAGAGTTGAAAGGAGTGGGAATGCCCTTTATTGGTACAGATGCGACCGCAGACTCGGACTTCGTGAAAGCTATTACACCGCCAGTAGCAGCGCAAATCCTCACTTCTTTGACAAGCAGCCCTATCGGTGGAGGCGGAAGAGCGTTCTTTACTCAGCTATATATGAAAAAGTATGGTACAGACCCAGTGGAATTGTCGAATTACAGCTATGATGGGCTGATGTTACTTGCGCTGGCGGCTGACGCAGCAGGCTCAACACAGGGCGATGCAGTTGGGGCGAAGATGAGAACGATTGCGAACCCACCGGGCAACATCGTCTCAGACTATGCAGTTGCCTACCAGGATCTCAAAGCAGGGAAGAAAATCAACTATGAAGGGGTGAGTGGACCACTAGACTTCAATGACCACAACAATGTTCATGGACCCTTTGATGTGATGAAGTTTGACGCTTCTGGGAATCCAAATGTGATCGTAACCATTCCTGTTAGCCAGATTCAAGACTACTAAGAAGGAAAACATGTGAGGAACGTCTTTGCCTGCTACACGACGAACGTAGTTCGCAAGGCGTTCCTGCTAGCAGAAAGAAGGGGACAGAACCGTGGACGAAATCAGATACATCGCCGCATCTCTCGTGGGTGCAGGTATTGACAGAGACTCTCTGAATGAGGCCCTTCAGCAGCATCCGCATTTCATTGCCTGTGACGCAGGAACCACGGATGCTGGCCCGTTCTCGCTGGGTTCCGGGCAGCCTGCTTTCGCGAGGGAGGCGGTAAAGAAGGACCTTGCCCTTCTGCTGGACGCTGGTCGTCGTGCTAACGTTCCAGTATTGGTTGGCTCCGCTGGAACTGCTGGTCGTGACAACCAGGTGGACTGGGTGCTCGATATAGCAAATGAAATTATGCAGGAGACCAAGACGACAATACGCACTGCGGTCATCTATGCAGAACAAGACAAGGAGTATTTACTTGAAAAGCTTCGAGAGGGCTATATCAAGCCGCTCGAAGCTGCCCCACATCTGGATGAAGAGAGGATTCGGCGCAGTTCGCGGATTGTT
This sequence comes from uncultured Ktedonobacteraceae bacterium, assembly GCA_964250765.1. GTDB lineage: Bacteria > Chloroflexota > Ktedonobacteria > Ktedonobacterales > Ktedonobacteraceae > JBBQVS01. Next base: position 69,472 of record CAXUHF010000007.1, read on the forward strand.
GGCATGATGGGTGTTGAACCGTTACAAATGGCTCTTGCCGAAGGTGCCGATTTTGTGCTTGCGGGTCGCTGTAGTGATACTGCCCTGTATGCTGCAATCCCTACTATGCATGGCTTTCCGGCTGGGCTGGCGTGGCACGCTGGCAAGGTGGTGGAATGTGGGACGCTGGCCTGTGTGAGGGCTGGGAAAGGGGTCATGTTTGTTCATTTGCGGCACGACGACTTTCTCGTCAAACCTTTTGGTCCAGGACTGCGCTGCACTCCTCAAAGCATTGCCGCACACAGCCTGTATGAAAATGCAGACCCCTTTCATTTTACCGAAGCCTCTGGCACGGTAGATATTACTGAGGCCACATACGAAGCGGTTGATCAGATCACGGTTCGCGTAACGAACAGCCGCTTCCAACCAGCAGACCCCTACACGGTCAAACTAGAAGGCGCGGAACTTGTAGGCTACCAGACGATTATCATTGGTGGAATACGTGATCCCTTCTTGCTTCGGCAACTCGATTCCTGGCTGGCAAAAGTGCGTGCCTACATTGAGGAGACGGTGGCAAGGGTTCTGAATGGTCAAGTGACGAGAGATGACTATCAGATTCTGTTCCACATCTATGGACGTGATGGTGTAATGGGTTCTCTGGAGCCCAATCGTACAGAAGTCCCCAAAGAGGTGGGAATTGTGTTCGAGGCCACGGCTCTCACTCAGCAACTTGCCACCACAATCGCTGAACTCAGCCGACAGCCGCTCTTGCATTACCCAATCGCGGAATGGAGCGGTGCAACCACTAGCTTCGCCTGCTTACATAATCCTGCGCATATCGAGCGGGGAGCCGTGTACCAGTTCAATCTCAACCATGTTGTTCTCCCACGCTCTGCACAGGAAATGTTTCGCACAACGTTTGTGGAGATCGGATAAACCGCACAGATGAAAGGCAACCCAGGAGTATGCTCATGAAACTTGCAGATATTGCGACCCTAATCCGCAGTAAGAATGCCGGACCATTCTTCCTGACCTTCGATATCATGTTTGCTGACGAAGAACAGTACCAACTCGTCAAAGCGTCGAGACGTCTTGATGCATATACCTTTGCCAAACTCTACAGGTGTTCAGTGGATTCCGTTCGCTTCTTTACCTGTGATAGTGCGCGAGCAATCAAATTCTCCATCCCACGCCCTATTGTACAAGGGAATCTTGGCGATGGGGACCTGCATGGAGGGCAACAGTTTGCCCCACTGATGAGCGTAGAAATCCCAGTTCCAGAAGGCTGGGCCATTCATCCCCGGCGGTAGGCAACCCTCTCAGATTGGGAGCGCAATACTCTCTTCGGATGGTTTTCACACGACCTCCTGACTACGACTCTGGTTGCTGCTCACCCCAACCTGAAAATGTTCATTCACACTCCAGTAGATGAGAATGCGACTGAGAAGTTAAGATAGTTGGTACAGATTGCTACTTAGGAGCCACACCTTCTGGCTCCTAAGCCTTCCTTGTTTTAGTGAATCCAAAGACAACGCGAAAGAAAGCGCGTCTTGTTTCTCACATAAAAAAGTGATAGCTAGAGACGCGCTTTGTGTGCTAGTCAGCGATTTATTCTCTCTACACCTTCAAGTTCAACGAGCCTGTGACGAAGGGCAAAGCGGACCAGATGGGCAATGGTATGAAGCCCAAGTTTCTCTGTGATATGTGTTCGATGCACCTGAACAGTTTTGATACTCAGGATCAGGTGCTCAGCGATCTCTTGACTAGTATACCCATCGGCAACGAGTGTCAGGACTTCAATCTCACGAGGCGTCAAGCATTGTAACTCTTGTTCCGGTGTGCTATCTTTGCATCCGACGCTGTTCTGAGAGGAGTTGGTCTCTTTTCCAGTTCTTCCCATAGATGTTGGTCTCTCCCTCCTAGACCTTTCCTGGATGACAACACGCTACACGGTGAGGGTGTCGCCCTTCGTCTGCGGAACAGGTGTGTAATCGGTTCCGATTTGCTCTATTTTCTTGTCACGCGACAGTTGCATTACAAAAAACACAGCCAGCACATAGAACGGAACGAAGCCGATAGTCCAACCGAGCCAGACAGGAATGGGTGGAAGGGCTACTGCTGTAATTGGGATATTGGCTACGCCCTGTCCCACAACACCATTCACCGTGACATGTAAGGTCCAGGGACCCTTGACCGTAATCTCTGCCGCCCCCTGTATTCCATTGCGCACGTTCGGGTCGGCGTGAAACGTTGCTCGGATAGGAGTTGCATCGACCCCTCTGCCCGGAAGAGAAGAAGTCTGATAGGTTAGTACCCCATCGACCGCTTGCGTTGGGGCAACCGCAAACGCTAAGGCATAGCCTGCGTTGGCAGGGTTGTTATACAAACTCACGGTAAGATGATAGGGACCAGCCGTCACATGATCTACACGTGCCGGAGTTGCACTAGGGAAGGTCGCCGCTATCGAAATTCCCAAATCGATGAGGACCACGGCCAGACCGACCACTCCCAGAAGCAGGAACAGTCGTTGGAGAAGCATCTTTGACATACTGTTTTCACTACCTTTCTAACGTGCATGTGGTCGCGCCAATACTCTGACCAAGTGTTGTTCCTACGATGCCCCCTAGACCTCCAAGGACAAGGGACAGTAGTATTCCAAGCACACCAAGGTCACTCGCTAGCTTCAGAGCAATCACTGGGTTTTCGAGCGTAAGTGGAATTCCGCCAATCAGTGTTGCAAGAGCGATACTCATCAAGAGGCGTCTCTGTGACCAGTCTTGTTGCCTGGCACGTTGAACACACACATCGATCACGACAGCACTTACCAGAGTGAGCAAGGGCCATGCAAAGGCAACCAGCGAAACGGGTGGGGGATTAGCGTGTCCAGCACGGTACGTCAATTGTTCAATTTGCATCAGCCACGTTAATGCAGGTGGAACTACGAGTTGATCAATCAGGACAAAGAGAAGCGACACTCCGACAACACTGGTGGCAACCCACTTCCACGGAAGCGTATAGACCGCCCCGCCCAACATACACCCCAGTAAAAGAGCGGTGAGGACGGGAAACAGGCTAAAGGAGGCAAAACCTAATGAGACAGAACGATCAGGACTACTTCCCTCTGCTGTGAGAAGTGTGAATAGGGAGAGGCAGGTTGCAAACGCACCAATCATGCCGAGGTAGGCACTCCGCTCTATCTTACTTGCGTGAAGACGTGAGGCGAGGTGTGCGGCTGAGGCCAGCATGTAAACAGCTCCAAAGGCCATCAGTGCCATTCCAGCGATAATCATAATATGAAATGGTGCCCACAGGGTCACATCAATTCCGTAGAGTGTATGCCAGTAGGTATCCAGAGGGAACGCCACCGCTGAGTTGAGCGCGGCATAGCCAGCGATATAGGCTCCCAATGGACCGGAGAACAGACCTGCAAAGGGAGTGAACTGTTGGGCCATGCTCTTGTAGCGTCGCGCCCAGATCGTTTCTGTAATGATGACTGTCAGAGCCGCAACGCCACCTATCGTAATCCCTGTCAGCATCATCTCATGTGGGGGAATAAGGGTTCGATCACGTCCAATCAGCGAGTGCCACTGGATATCCCAACTCGTTCCAATGAACGAGATGAAAGCACCTAATAAAGCAACAAGTCCACATGTTAAACGTAACATGAGGACGGTCTGTAACGAAGGTGTATGGGAAGCAGAGGAGGAACGCAGCGCGTCCTTCCTCCCAATTGCGTGTTGTGCCATAATTCTTTCCTTTTTTTGCGAGGGCCTCGAGGACACTTTTTGTCTCAAAAAACGTGGATTGCTTTCTACACCTGAATGCTTTTCTGAGAACTCTCACATAGCTTACTTAAAAGAGTGCAATCATTAAAGTGCGCAATCATTTCGATTTTCCCTTCAAATGGTACGCCCCTATCTAATGGTTGTACTGTCCATAGCATATAAGCCCTTGCTAAAGTTGCCATGAAGCGTAGATAAAGATTTGATAAAGGGCCTGGGTTTGAGTAGGAAATGAGCAGTGATAGAAGAGGATATGGAGAAATACTTATGGTATGATTTTCCTTAATAGAGAATGACGATGAGGATATGCAAGTATATCTGTTGAGAGGAAATGGTGATGGCGACTCGTGTCTTACTGGTTGATGATGACCAGAAAATTATCTCCTTGCTTAAGCGAGGACTTGCCTATGAAGGCTTTGAAGTTTACACAGCACCTGACGGCGAGGCTGGTCTAATTGCAGCAAAAACATATCAACCACACTTGGTGTTGCTAGATATTACGATGCCAGGTGTTGATGGCTTTGAGGTCTGTCGCCGTCTACGCCTTCTTGACGATGTTGCCATTATTATGCTCACGGCGCGTGATGATGTTGCGGATACGGTCACTGCGCTGGGTCTGGGCGCGGATGATTATATTCCCAAACCCTTCTCCTTTGATGAGTTAGTCGCACGGATGCGAGCGGTGCTTCGCCGTCATACGGGAAGTCAAGAACAGCTCTCCTATGGCGACTTGGAACTCAATCAGGTCACCCATGAAGTCCATCGCAACGGGCAGGTGATGGAACTCACGACGCGTGAGTACGATTTGCTGCTCATGCTGATGCGTCATCCACGGCAAGTTCTCACCCGTGACCGACTGCTGGAACAGGTGTGGGGATACAATGCCGACTTGGAAACGAATGTGCTGGAGGTCCATATAGGCCATCTGCGTCAAAAGCTAGAAGCACACGGCAACACACGCGTAATTCAGACGATTCGAGGCGTTGGCTACGTGCTGAGAGGATAATATCGATGTCTCTACAAGTGTATGTAAAACCTCACTCGCTCCGCTTGAGCCTGATCCGTACACGCCTGACCCTCTGGATCGTCATGATCTTAGTCGTCGGAATGCTTACCTTTGTCCTCACAACGCTTGCTGTCTCGAATACGCTGCTCTACCGTCTGAACGAAGTGCGCTTACAACAGACGGTCTTGTCCCTGTCTACGGCTCTCGCTCAGCAGCCAGATGCAACCCTTTCTTCGGTTCGTAGTGAGTTGGATGCCTTTAGCACTCCTGAGAACTACCTCCAATACCAGAACCCGCAAGGTATACCTCTTACGAGTTCAAGCAACATGGGGGGGATGGTCTTGCCGCTCACTCAACTGCGATCAGCAATTGCTGCAAATCGTGTTGCTGTTCTCACGTTTCATACTACCTCATTTTTTATGTATGGTCATGCGGTTGTCGCGAGAGGACAAATACAAGGGTATGTCCTTGGCGCACATACCGTCAACGACAATGATACACTTAATCTTGTTTTCGCGTTGCTCTACACGGGTGGCGGAGTCACGCTCCTGGTCATCGCCCTGCTGATCTGGCTCCTGGTGCGTCGCATGCTGCGTCCATTAGAACATCTCGCGGTTTCTGCCTCGCAGATTGCCAGAACCCGCGATCATGCACTACGTGTCCAGGTTAGAGAGCAACCTGATGAGATCAACAGTCTGGCTCAGACTGTGAATGGCATGCTCAATTCGCTCGAAGGCGCGTATCGGGACATACAAAACGTCAATGACCTGCAACGCCGTTTTCTCGCCGATGTCTCGCATGAACTACGTACCCCACTGACGATTATGCTCTCTTCACTCGATATCATGAAAAAAGAGCAAGGACGTGACCCAGAATTTCAAGCCAACGCGCTAGAAAATATTCGTCTTGAGACGGAGCGTATGGCACGTTTAGTGACGCGATTGCTCATGCTCGCTCGTAGTGACGCCAATATACCCTTTGCTCGCGAACCCTTACTCATCGTCGATATCATAGAAGAGGCATACCATCAGGGGCGTCCCCCTAACCGCAATATACGCATAGAATGTCAAGGATTGGAGGCCCTTGAGGATGCTGTCATCTCTGGCAATGCGGACTACCTTAAGCAGGTGTTGTTGATTATCCTGGAAAACGCCTGTAAATATACACCCGATGATGGCAAGGTGACGATACGGGCGGACATGAGAGGGCAACATGTGGAGATCATCATTGCAGATACAGGTATAGGCATCGATCAAGCTGACTTGCCCAGGCTCTTCGAGCGTTTTTATCGGGCAACAAACGCGCGTTCTCTGCCAGGAACAGGACTTGGTCTCTCCATTGCCAAGGGCATCATTGAGCAACACAGTGGGACGATCAGCGTGCAGAGTACATGTGGTCAGGGAAGCAGCTTTCTCATTTCTCTCCCCCTCCTCAACGCAGAGAAGAGTGCTTTCACAGACATGTTGGCATAAACAAAAACGAAGAGTGCTGTGCGTCGAAACACTCAGCGACATCTATATCACACGTACAGCTTGATTCATACTTTTGCTACTGTTCTCAACGAGGCGAACGGCATCCTGTTTGAACTCCTTGGTGCAGGTTTTTTGTTGCTTTGGTATCCTGATCTCCTTAAGTAAAGTATATTCCAAGTTTGATTACTCCACCAAACTGGGCAAGGTCAAAGCTCCCGCTTGCCATTCCTAGTCCGTTAGCGAAGGGAATACCGGGCGAGGGCTACCTGTGGCATTGGTCCGTCTATCAATGGCTCGAAGGCGAGAACGCGACCATCGGGCACATCACCGATGCAGACCAAGCGGCACGTGATCTGGCTCAATTCGTTGCCGCCTTGCAGCGGATCGATGCCGATGCAGGACCACTCCCTGGGGCACACAACTTCTTCCGTGGCGCGCCGCTCTCTACGCGAGACGCTGAGACTCGCGCCGCAATCGCCTCCCTAGACGGCCTACTCGATACCGACGCAGTGACCACAGCATGGGACGTAGCTCTGCAAGCACCAGCATGGCATAGGGCACCCGTCTGGATTCATGGAGACTTGTCACCTCTTAATCTGCTAGTTCAACAAGGTCGGCTTAGTGCCGTCATCGACTTCGGAGGTCTGGGCGTGGGCGATCCTGCATGTGACTTGCAAATCGCCTGGAATCTCCTCTCGGCAGAAAACCGGAACATTTTCCGCGCAGTGCTATCGGTCGATGACGCAACATGGGCGCGGGGTCGTGGATGGGCATTGTCCGTCGGGCTGATCGCCCTCCCTTACTACCAAAGCACCAATCCTGTTCTCGCTGGCATCGCTCGACGCGCAATCGATGAAGTTCTCGCCGATCACCAAACGCACGCAGTGTGATGCTAGTGGATGAGGATAACCTTCATAGTTCCTAGGAGAGAATGCTCTTGCTTTCTATCATTTTCTTAGAGCATTACCACAGTTCACGCCTGTACAATTGCATTCCATTTTGGTTTGCTTCATCTACCGCTTGCATCTCGCATTTTTCGATTAAACGTGAAGTAGTAGTGGCTCGTATGGGGAGTAGGGCTTCAAAGTAAATAGGAATACTCTCTTGCTCGGCCTCGAACTCGAAATCAGCTGCTAGAATACGCGCTCGATTTAACGCGCCAACAAGTAAGAGCCGCCCTACTCCTCGTTGTCTCTGTTGTGGATATACTGCTCCCTGACAAACTAAATGGTAAGCTTCGGCATCTTGATATAAAGTAAGCAATGTGTAGCCAATAATCTCACCTTCAATACCATCAAGTGTTCCTGCTTGTCCCCATGTATTCAGTTCGTCATCGTCATCGGTAATCACAAAGACGTTTGCGCGTGCATCTGTTTCGGGATTGATAAGTTGTATCTCTAATGATGTTTCAGATTGGGACACATCATAGCCATCGGCATGTGCTGCTAATTGCTGAATCTGTACAAGCGTTGGCAAGTCTTCTGGTCGGTAATTTCGTATACGCATAGCTACATATTCTCCTTTAACACAACAGGATAATGTTCAGTATTCAGGAATGAGTATCACATAAAATGATATAATTCAGGAATGAGTATCGTCCAGTAGTTCTTATCTTACATGTACATCGCCAACCCTCGGCACAAAGGAGCTTTATCTTGTCTAGCGTCACCAACCTTTCACACATACAAAGTATCCGTCAAGAGATGCCTGCTGCAACATCGCGTATTTATCTCAACAATGGCACATTTGGTCCAATGCCGACTCACGTTGTACAAGCCATGCAGGAACGTCTCCAATACGAATTGCAAAATGGTCGTCTGGGTACCGAGGCATTCGAGAAAATGAAAGGCGTGTATGATGAAGCGCGTACTCGTGTCGCGCACTTGCTAAACGCCGATGTACAAGAAATCGCGCTGACCGATAGTACGGGCGACGGCATGAATATTATGAGTTATGGCCTCAACTGGCGCGAGGGCGATGAAGTTGTTACAACCAATCATGAACACATTAGTGCGCTTGCCCCTCTTTACCAGCTTCGTGATCGCTATGGCATTGTGATTCGCATCGCCGATCTTGGACCGAAGGCAGATCGTTCCGCGCTTGAGGTCATAAAGCCACTTGTAACCTCACGTACGCGTATGATTGTACTTTCACATGTCACCTGGACTACTGGAGCAGTTCTTGATGTTGCCGAGGTCACGCGTTTTGGACGCGAACGTGACATTCCTGTATCAATAGATGGCGCACAGTCTGCCGGAGACATCTCAATTGATGTCAAAGCTCTTGATGTAGACTTCTATGCCATTCCTATGCAAAAATGGCTTTGTGGACCAGATGGCACAGGCGCACTCTACGTCAATCGCAAGTCGCAACACTATATTACTCCGACGTATGTTGGTTACTGGTCTGTAAAGCACGAAGAGGGAGTAGAGTGGCAGCTTGAGGATTTCGCGCAACGCTTCGAGCTTGGAGGACGCCAAACAGCTGCACTTGCTGGACAGGCAACGGTACTCACATGGATGGAAGAAACGGTTGGATACACATGGCTCTTCGAGCGTATCAAAACGCTGAGTGCTTACACGTATAACGCACTTACGCAGATTCCTGCCGTTGAAATGCTCACACCTCATGTTGGTACAAGTGGACTTATAGGCTTCACATTGGGGAAGCTAGATGTAACCGAAGTGGTGCAAAAACTCCACGACGAGCATAACATCTACATCCGTAACATCCCATCAACCAACTCACTACGCATCTCGACAGGCTTCTACAACACCGAAGAGGAAATAGACACACTTGTACAAGCACTTGCGAAGATGTAATCCATCACAAAAGTGGGGGGGGGGGGGAGGGGGGAAAAAGAAAAAAAATAAAAAAAG
>CAXUHF010000008.1:0-2557 GCA_964250765.1 uncultured Ktedonobacteraceae bacterium
CTATTTCAATCTCAGCCGAGATGCAGACCCTCTTTTTACAACGTGTACACACTCCCACCAACACGGACATCTATAATTTCAATCTCAGCCGAGATGCAGACCCTCTTTTTACTGCGCGTGCCTCGCACCGCTTCAGGAGCGGGATACTGAGATGTTTTGCGAGGCACACATGTAAATCGCTTTTGCGAGAGCAGTTTTTTGTACTACGATACTACTATACTGCATTTTGTCTTTCTATGCAAGGGCCTGGGAAGCGGTTTCATATCTGTATTCGTTGTTGCGAGGCAGCGAGCGTGGCAAGTCCACCACTTCCTGCCTCGCAACGTTACGAATTATAGCATGTATACTTGCTCTTCCTCTGGCGCATCACCTCTGCCCATAATTTCGACTTTTCCATGACAGGTCGCACACATCCCGTAGATGCGTATGGTGTCTTCTGTGTGATGAATCTCTTTGTGAAGACGCGCTTCTAGTTTCGCTCGCTGTTTTCGGTCCAGAAAGCACTCGAAGACGCTGAACTGTACCCATGTTCCATAACCTGTCAATGCACTATGAACGCGCGTCCTACGTCGATCATCGGGAATATCATAACTCACAACGTAGAGCATTGTATCTTCACTATGTCGCTCTTTCATGCTTGCTCTTTCTGACTAGCGAATACTAAAAGGAAGGTAGGCAGGAATTTCAGCCGTGAGCCACTTTCCTAGTAGTCGCGTCTGTAGTTCAATACAGCGTCGATACTCAGTACTATAGCCAAAGTGCGGATGTTGAACTTTTTCTAGTAATCGTTCCTCGAATTTCGCATAGAACGTTTTCTTTGCCGCTGCCTTTAAATGGACGACGCCTAGTTCTTCCTCGAAGTCACGATCCGTGAGAATGCGATGGTTGACGATATTGAGTACAACGGAGTCAGTAATAATTGGACGGAACTCTTCCATCAAATCGAGCGCAAGGGCTGGACGACCATGACGCGGCTGATGTAAGAAGCCTGCATATGGATCAAGTCCAACAACTTGTATCGCTGATGCCACTTGCTGCGTCAACAGCGTATAACCGAGACTCAACATGGCATTGATTGGATCAGTGGGAGGACGCCGACGCCGACGTTCAAATGTCAATGTTGAGCTTCGCAAAAGCTTGCCAAAGACGCGAAAGTATGCTGCGGAACCGTTCCCTTCATATCCCAACAACGAGCCAACATGGGTTGTTTTCGCAATCTCTGGCACAATTGCGCGTATCGCCACGGCTGCATTCGTGATTTCTTCGTCCATGAGACTACGATTTGCACGAAGCAGTATCGTTCGCATATTCTCTAATTTTCCGCGTACACATGCCTGTGCGATGAGTAACGCTCGTTCAGGCTGACCGTGTGCCTCGTATTGCGCCCGACGCAATAGTGCATTCTTCGCTACCGGAGGCGAGAGTCTACCACGAAAGTGTCCATACATCGACAGAAAGCACACTTCTATCCCTAGCTCTAACAACGTATGCAAAGCAGGTGTTGTGAGTGTCACATCGCCCGATACCACCACCTGCGAAACCTTTATAAGCGGGACCTCGACCTTCCGTTTGTCCTGGTATTGAATGACCAAATACTCGTCACGTTTCTTTACAATCGCCTGTTGTTCATTTAAATAGAGTGTTGCCATCGTATATTTTCTCTTTTCTATTCTTGTTCTTCAACAAAATAACGTGGGAGTGAGACCCACGGACGCATCTATAGGCAATGGGAACCAGGGCACCCGCAAGAGGATGCCTTTCAACCGTAGGTTTTTTTGGAAGAAGCGATCAATCGGTCCCTACTCATTCTCATCATTCCGTCCGTCGCTATTTTCCAGGAACAGCACTTCACGCGGCAAGCAGAGAGGTTCAAGGCTACAATCTTTACACTTGGGATGCATTGTCGGCAATGTGTTTCGTTTCGTATACTTACCTGGCAGAGGTGGTGGTAGCTTCCCTTGCTCTAATAATGTAAAGGCAACACGTACGGTTGCCTCCGTATGTGCTCGTAGTGCCTCGGTGAAAGGCACCTCCTCACGCCGTACGGAGCCAACGTAGAAGATATAGCCGTGTGGTATTGTGCAATGCAGCATCTCTTCAAGGCATAGTGCTTGGGCACACAATTGCACATGGTCATTAAGCCACTCACCCATCTTGCCTTTCTTGTATTCGATAGGTGTGAGCTGCTCTTCTGACTCCTCGACCACATCAGCAAACCCGCTCAGCTTGAGACGTTTCGACCCTATCCACACACGTCGCCTTATAGTAATACCATCTTCAGTTGTTGTACGTCCGCTATCGCTCGTCTCATGACGCATCGTACCCTCGATGGTGTGCGCGTTGTCGATAAACTCGCTCAGGACACACTCATAATAAAAACGGCGCGGACAATACTCCAATGCATTCAAATGCGAGAGCGAGAGGGTTGTGTCCTCCTCTTGTTCGTACACAGTATCATCATTCATACTACTTTTATCTCATTCCTATAATGCTATAAGACGCGCACCTGTCCCATACCCATCGCGGTCTTATATCCAATGCCACTATAAAAGGCGAA
>CAXUHF010000008.1:2657-22603 GCA_964250765.1 uncultured Ktedonobacteraceae bacterium
GCGACAGCCTGCCAACGTTTAGCTAGCATAGGAAAGATATACGCAGGAAGCGGCACATTCGCGTAGTAGTTTCCATACGTCTTGTTGGTCCAGCTAAACGCGGTCAACGATGCAAACTCTATACCCAACGCATTGCTCACCTGAGCGGTCTTTGCCTGCTCAAGTAATGCATCATATGATGTGAAGCCAGTCCAGCCCGATGCCTCGGTTGTCGTAACCTCTTCTAGTGCGAATGCCTGTTTTCCCAAGCGCATAAACGGCTGCTGTGTTCCTCGCGTACTTGTATCGAAACGCAGGAGTGCCTCATACAAAAGCGGAAAGAGTTCTCCCCGTAAGAGCGTCACACGTACTGTGTACGTCTTCGCTGGGTCCAATGGCAAATGTATATTCTCACGTTCTGCCTCACGCATTCGTGTTGTGGGAAGAGGAAAACGTAAGCTTGAGCAGGTAAACAGGCGTAGTTTGTTGCCTTCATGCAGCCATTCCGCGACCTCTGGCGCGGCAACACGCACCCAGTCGAGGAAGGCAGCATGAACCAATTCGCCCGAAAACGGCATGAGTGTTCCACGTTCCAAAGGACGCAGTTTCAACAACAACGCGTACAGCCGCGCCGATGAGGGCGCGGAAGAAAGCATATCCATCAGCATTCTCCAATCATGCAACCTTACGACGCGTCGGGTGATAGTGCATGTCTACAGGCAGATGCACTTTTCCACCCTCGTAATTGTATTCATAATGCGCTCCCCTTGCCGCCACATTTGTAATCAAGCTTGCGGGTGCCATTGCTACAATATTACAATTCTCAGGCATGTGTGCAAGATCGAGCGGATTGAGGGCACCACTTGCATGATAGAGTCCATCCCTTTCTTGCACCTGACCCTGTGCGACAATCTCTACATGCGCTTTTGCCATCCACTTCCCTAAGCGTATCCAGCGTGGCAGTGTTGCCCGTTTCTCGCTCAGGACAAAAAACTCGAACGTGCTTTGCGGCGCGAGTTCTTTTGCGCGCCCAAACACAACCTGATTTGTGCTGACCTGCGGCGTGAAATTATAGTAGTTGACGTTTGCCATTTTGAACGTATGAAACGCGAAACTGTACTGCAATGGATGTGCGGGTGTCACATACACATCTTGCGTGTTCATCTCAGACAGGTCTTCCGCATAGCGAGGGACCTGCGCTAGATTGGCGTAGGGAGCCTTCACCAATCCAAGCGCGTAGGTCAGACCGTAGTTATGCAGATATTTCTCAGTCTCGTAGAGCCGCCCCATCTCACGCGATGCGTAAAAAAGATAATCGTGTAGTTCCAGGTGGCAGACTGTTACAAACATAGTACATCCCTACTTCTTGCTTTTTTCCTTAACAGGGCCAACGCCATATGTGACCGCGTACTGCTGCGACTCCGCGTTTGCCTTCGTCAGTACTTCGCGCAATCGTGCCTCGTCACTCGTGATACGCAACGTCTCTTGTAGTAGCGTGTCGAGACGCTCACCCGCGAACAGCGACCAGATCACGCCATCCTCTTTGAGCAACTGAGGTACAACCGTATCCAGTGCCTCGCGTACTGCTTGACGTTGTAAGGGCGTCTTCACACGTTGCTCAGGAGGCAATTCATCATACACGGCTTGTGTCAACTCAAGGTTTGAGAAGATTTCGCCATCGGCAAATACAATACCAGCAACGATGTTCTCTACCGCCCCCGTGCGTGTATTCTGCGCTCCATAGCGGCGTGTACGTAGAATATTGTTTAGCACATAGATAAATTCTGCCTCCGTTGGGTCTTTGACCGTCACAACCGACGGAAAATAGACCTGTGGCACCACATAATCTTGCTCACCCAAGGCAGTCTTCATCTTGCCATCTTCACTCATAGTACCGTTTTCCGAGGGTGCATTGAATGTGAATTGCTGGTGCGACATATCATAACCAGTCACCGAGAATGCCGAATCGACCAGCACCTTCGAGCGTTCCGATCCCTCATTGCCAATGGCGAAACCATAGTACATGCAATCGGGACATCGTTTGCAGAATTCGGATGTATTGTACTTACACGCCGTAACCAAATCATAGCGACGTAGCAACTCACGACCTGTTAAACGCTCCGGCGTGGATTGCTTGCGCTTGAACAGCACAATACGCGTAGAAAGTGCCTGCTCTTTCCGACCAAGACTGACACGACTCAGATTCAACTCACCATCTGTCTGAAACAGCGCGAACGAATTGGTCTCACGCAACACGATAATATGTGCATACTTGCCCATTGGCAACTTAGGAATATCCTGCTGAAATGCATTACTCGACTCAAGACTGTTCAAAAACATGGGACTACCTCTTTCTTTTTTCTAAAAAATCACAACATTTGTTTTCTATATCGTGGATGTCGCGGGTTCTTTCTCTTGTTCCTGGATACGTTCATTTGTGCGTAGATGTACGTAGTACGCTTCACAACCATCTTTGAAGCGATTGAGCCGACTACGTAAGATACCACGCTCTTTTTGACAGTAGACCGTGAAAACCTGTTCATAGAAATAGCGAACAAACTCGCGTACCGCAGGTTCCTCTTTCGTCTCTATGTCTTTGCCCCAAAACATCGCTCGCCCTGTTGCCTGTCTGCTACGTACACGGTCAAGCCAATTTTTCACCTCGCCCTGTATCTGCCATAGCAGGTCATCATCGTCGATATCTAGCGGACTATTGATAATAGCCTTGGCGACAATATCTACTGGCTTAAGAATGGAATGCGTCTCATAGCCGCCACGATAAAATACCACGTAGCGATCTACGCACTGTTGAATGTTCCCCAATGTATCCTCCTTCATATCGAGCATCGTTTCACGAATAGCTCTGTCTACAAGTTCTTCACACACGCGCTTATAAAGACCGATATACGCATCAATTGAACTCGCATAGTACGATGAGATACGGTCTTGTGAGCGCAGATAGCTGAATATATAGAGTGGATCGGTTTCCAGATCGCGCACGATGCCAAGCAGATGTTTCCATTCTGGCTTGCCACCTTTAGCGTAGGTTTCGAGGTTGACCTGATACACCTGCGTCAACAACGCAAGCTTGTTCAAGACGCGGTTTACACGCACACGATTTTTGTGTTGTATGTCCTCGTTCTCATCGAGTAAGCGGCTGAGATAGGGATGTGGCGCGTCAAAGACTACGGTTTCCTGGAAGTCATGACCTGATGAAAACAGAGGCAGCAGGAGTTCTGATACAACCACCTTCGCACCTGTGACTAGAGGTAACGCGAGTGCCAGCAGTGCAGGCATAGCCCATGACGCCGTATCATTGTCGTCACTACTGGCACGCATGCCAAAGAAGCACATACCAGGATAGCTTTCGGCTGGATACTCGTACTTTATATAGCCACGATCTGTTCGCTCCTTCGTTGCCTCTACAGGCACTACCTCTTCATCCGAAGAATCGTCTTCCTCAGCATCGTCGTCCTCGTCATCTGGTACCCTACGTGTCGGAGCCAACACTGATACAGGCTCGAACATGTCAGATGTAAGCACATCATGTACGCTCAGTTTGTGCCCTGTAAGCTGACGACGCAGCGTAAAGAAGTTCAAATTGCTTAGTTCGTCTACAATACTTTGTACCATCGCTCCCGTTTCAGGTGTGAAAAAGTAGTTTGGGTAGACCGAAATGTACTTCGTCTTCATAGCCTCGAACTTACTTCCAGTCAGGCGCAGTGCTCCCTTTTGTAGTAGCTGACGCAACATAAGCTCTAACGCACAAATAGCACACACCCCACCTGCATTCGTTCCCGCATACAACGAGATTTTGTTCTTGTACACCCACGGTTGGAACAGCACAGCATTATCAGACTGTGCTTCTGTCGGGTAAGCACTATTACACAATGTACAAATCAGCTTACGCCCTTTGCTCTTGCCTTTCGCGCTCGCATAGCCCTCTAGTTCGGTGTAAAAATCTGGTAGCTTTGTACCTGCACGGATGTTTACAGGAAGGTCTATCGCTGCTTCCAGGTATTCGGTTAAGTGGTTGAGGTACTTTTGACGCGATTGCAACGCTACACGCAATTCATCGCCGATACGCGTTATGAGCACGTCAAACGTGTTCTCGAACACTGTTTGCAGACTCTTATCTTGAGTTGTGATACCCTTGTGATCGTGTAAATACCATGCCCCTAACCAGAACCAGCGATACTCTACTCCGCCTTTATTGGGAATAGTTTTCGCCTTATCCCAGTATGGCGTCAGTCCAAGTGCCTGCACAATCTCCTGCTCAACCTGAGCGTGTAGAGCATCTTGCGTTTTATTCAGCATTCCCAGCGCTGTTGCGAAAACAACCGAAAAGAAACGACTGATCATACTGATACGTAGATCAGGTTCCGCATCATTGGGGAGGAGAGCGTCAATTTCTCCGTTCGCTTGCATTTGCCGTAGCTTCTCTAACGGTGTCGCGGTAATATCGTTGCGTGTACGATTAACAATAGCTCTGCACAGCAGGTCCATATAGTCTTCAAGCATGAGAAGCTCGAAGTAATAATCGGGATGTTTCGCAATACCCTGAATACTGAACTTGAACCCTGGCGCATCATGCTTGATACGCTCACCACACACATGCTGCAATTGTGCTTTAACAGATGCAACAATCTGCTCTGTGGTAATCGAGAACTTGAGCGTCTTCCGCAGGATGTAGACCACACCATCTGAAAAGAAGAGATAAGGCCAGATACCTTCACGCTGCTTTTTATCGGTGAAGAGATCGCCTATGCCATTATTCACCACACTTGTGAAAAGTCCACGCACCTCGCGTATAGCATGATAGCTAAATGTGAGCGTTCCCCGACTGACACTATTCAAAATATCAGCAAGGTCGGTAGCCTCTATGATGTCTCCTGGTGCTTTCAGCTTGTACGCGATCAGGTCAGAATAGGTACATAAACTACGGAGCAGAAGTACGCGTCTCTCTTGTAAATGGAAATTCCATAAGTACGTATTGAAGTGTGTACCCCATTTGCGCTGTGTATTGACCACCAGGAAGGTGATATCCTCGATATAAGCTGCTACGTCAGGAAAAAACTCTGCCGCATCACATTTTGAAAGTTCGTCCGCAATGCACGCCTTTGAGTATTCGATATCCTCGCGTGTCTTCGTCTCTACAGTACGTCGCGTAATCTTATCAATATCGTGCATCATATACGACAGGATATAGACCTTGCGCTCGATGTCTGTAAAGCGTTCGGCTCTCTCGGACTCCAATAGATGCATCAGCCGTAATGTTGGAAAGATGCCGTTGAGCAGATGCGAGAACATACTTTGGTCATCATTCGCCTCAAACTTGCGTTGCGTGTCTTCACTCAACCGCTCATCGCCACGATGCGTCCCTCCTTTCGCGGACAGAACAACATAGCGTTCCAGCATTCTTGGCACCATCACGTCAATAAATGACAGCAGAACCGAATCATCAGGTGGAACTGACTGTTTCAAAAATTCAAGAATAAACAATAATAGTCTCCTTCATAAAAAATTATTTCTCGTATAAACGCCTTATCCAAATATTGGACTGTCGCTTTTCGTTTTGCGAAAGGATAGTTCTGTATGTGCCAATAGTGCCTCTTGTCCAAAGATAATCGAGTACGACGACCCGAACTTGTCTTCTAACCGTACTACCTGGAATAATGCCCCTAGATGCAGACTCTGCTTCAACTCATCCGGTTGCCTATCGCTGATAATACACACAAGTTTGCACTTGCCAAGCCGACGGTTTACCTCATGCAACCACGTAGCTTTCGGCTCACGCACAGTGATTCCCGACTCAACCAACACCTTATGAAAATCTTCGCTTTGGGCCAGCATATCTTTTGGGGTATACAGTAGCAGTGATTTGCGCTCAGGAACATATTCCTCTATCCGAAAGTAGAGCAATTGACGCTCGAACTCTTTTTCGTCGCCTCCCTTTGCTCGCACCTGTTGCATAAATTCTTCGCGCTCGATGACACGAAACGTCGTATTTGTGAGCAAGAAAAAGAGGTTGTAGGTTTGTACATGTCCGTCAACGTCCCATACTCCACAGGAAAGCGGACTTTGCCCACGAAAACTCGTCAACTCCTTAATAATTTCTGGACAGTTCCTCTTAATGCCCCAATACCTTTTACCAGCCTTCTTCATAACTGTTCCAGCAGATGCTTCGTTGCCGTAAAATTGCTCGTAACGTCGTTCCAGAGCTTCCGTGAAAAGTGTGTTCTCATCCTGTAAATGGCGCAGCTCTTCAAGTACCTGCGCG
The DNA here is from genome assembly GCA_964250765.1 of uncultured Ktedonobacteraceae bacterium. Taxonomy (GTDB): domain Bacteria; phylum Chloroflexota; class Ktedonobacteria; order Ktedonobacterales; family Ktedonobacteraceae; genus JBBQVS01. Next base: position 8,917 of record CAXUHF010000008.1, read on the forward strand.
GCTTGCACTACGCCCCAACGCTTGGCGTACTGCTTGAACTCTGTCTCAACAGGAAATACTTCATGTACGCTCGCGTTAAATGTCGCTCGCTCAAGCTCTACGTCGTTCGCATAGCGCGCCCCAAAGCGTTCTAGCACAAAGCGTGGTACAAGTGCATAGGCGCGATAGGTAGCATATCCTTCATGGCGTCCTAGTCGTCCAAAGCGTTGAATAAACGAACCGGCATTGAACGCCTCGAAGATAAGCAGGTTAATCCGAAAGTCCACACCGATATCTACCGTTGAGGTTCCAACCAGCAGCATTTTCTCAAACGATGCTTTTCGCTGTACAGGGTCGGTCAAGCCAGTGTTTTCGCCAATCGTGATACCATAAGGCTGCTCTAGTTGCTCTTTGAGAAGTTTCACCAGCCGACGTGCAGTAGCCACAGAGTTGACCAGAATGGCACCTTTCGAGTGTGGATATTGCTTGAAAAAGTCTCGTATCTCGTTCAGGCGCGTGCCAATCCATTGCTCGGTACGTTGCTCTTGCGTTATCTCATGAAGTTCGAGATCACAAGGCTGTAGAATACGTCGGTAGCCATCTTGTTCAGCCGAGGTATAGGTACCAGAAATACGTTTATAGCGCACACCGCCGCGTTCTAATAAAGTATCAAAGAGCTTGCTTGGTGTCGCGGAGAGAAACACAAACTTGCGACGTTGCTCTTGTTTCCGCTCATATGACGCAAGAAAATAGCCGAGCATATTCGTTACCGCAATCACCTGCGGCACATCGAACACATGAAACTCATCGAACAACAGATAGTCATAAGACGCGCTTAACTCTTGTGGCAGTTCCTTCCGTCTATGGTCCCAGCCATATTGCAGACTCATAATAAGATGCACGATATCGGGATTGGTAAGCAGAATGTTGTTCCAGCGCAACAAGTTGCGTACCGCTTCCAGACGCTGAGAAATATCCTGTAAGCGCATCAACTCGCTGATCTTTGCGCTAAACATAGTGTCGTTATGCGGTAAAGAAATACTCAGACGCTGTTCATATGAAGGCAATGCATTATGCTGATCGCGGATCAACTCATTCGTGGGATACATCGCAACTACAGATTTATCATTGCGAAATGCGGGCAGATATGCCGCCAAACTCTTGCCGTCCCCCGTCATCGCCGTATTTATCACAACATCTATATCAGGATTATTAAACGCCTCCTCTGTCTCAACCTGATGCTTGAGCAAGCGAGTCGTACCAATACGTTCTGTAGGATGATACGCCGAATACACGGGCGGGATGTGTAAAGATAAACTATTCGCCACTACTCTCTCCTATTTATTATTAGGTTTCTATGTAACTACTCTTTCTTACTCCAGCAAAAACGGTTGCCTTTTCTTGTGTATTTATCAAAATATTATAAAATATATCTTGTATAATTTCCCATATCTATATATACTATCTACGATAGATAATATAATAGACAAGCAAAAATATCTACTTTTGAAGAGTTATTAGGACATTTTCCTTAGTCAATAAGAGCGAAGTAGGTTATAGACGCGAGTGGTATGATACATACAAAGCAGACACACATACACTACTCCACTTATATAAAGGTTGAAGAAGACATTTGGACGCGTTTACCCTGCTTCTGTTGGAGCTTGCGGCACAGTTTTTTAGAGACAACAAGGTACAGGCGTATCTTGTGGGCGGCTCGGTTCGGAATCTACTTCTCGACAAGCCTTGTACTGATTGGGATATCGTCACGACTGGTGATGCACCTGCACTTTCGCGCAAATTAGCAAATAAGCTGAATGGCAATTATGCACATATGCATGAAAAGGCTAGTCGTATCACCGTTAAGCAAAAGCAGCAAACAATTATTTTTGATATTGCCCCACTACACGGTCGCTCTATTGAAGCCGATTTACGCCAACGCGACTTTACTCTCAACGCCATTGCCAGTCCACTTTCTGAAGCGGTCCGTTCCTTTATAGAACATACACCACTCCCTTTGATCGACCCGCTTTCGGGTGCATCAGATATTGCAACCCGCACACTTAAAGTGGTCAAAGATGATGTATTCAAACAAGATACTCTACGTATGCTACGTGCCATTCGCTTTGCTACGCGCTATAACCTCACCATTGAGGAACATACACAGCAACTTATACAGCGTGACGCTTCACTCCTGCTCATCGCGGCACCCGAACGTATTCGCGCCGAACTATACGAAATATTGGAACCAGAGGGTGCAACTGAACGTTTGTACCTGCTTGACTCCTATGGTCTTTTTGCTGCCCTATTTCCTGAATTTACGCCTGCGCGTGATATGTTACAACCAGGATTGCATCATTGGGACGTGTTCGATCATTCGCTACACACCGTTGCGGCACTTGAACGCTTGGCAACACTCCTGACATTGACGCCATCAGAGATGACCGAGGCTTCCTTAGAAAAGGGGCGTGGCGATATGTTGGAACTACAGGCGTTGCTACACGAAGCGGAGCAAGCAGGCTATTTTCAGTTTGCCAGCATCACCTCGCCTGTCATGAAATTGGCGGCACTCCTACATGATATCGGCAAGACGACGACGCAAGTCATCCAAGAGGATGGTAAAATCACATTTTATGGACATCCACAGGCTGGCGTCCCACTCGTACAAACTATTGCACGACGCCTGAGTTTGAGTACGCAAGACCAACGCCTGATTCGGCAGATTGTCGCTAATCATATGCGTCCAGGACAATTGAGCCATGACCCTATCACAGCTCGCGCCGTTCGTCGCTACTTTGTCGATTTAGGACCCGTCGGCATTCCAGTTGCGCTCGTCTCGCTTGCCGATCATCTCGCCATGCGCGGTCCCGAACCGCTCACAGAAGCATGGGAACATCATCTTGCCACAGTATGCCTCCTGCTCACACGCTATATTCGTGAACGCGAAGTGACATTGCCACCACATCTCGTACAGCCCGAAGAACTGATACGCAAGCTCAACCTGGAACAAGGTCCCGTCATCGGTCAACTTCTTGAGCAAATCGCCGAAGCACGAGCCGATGGCCTGATACACTCAAAAGAAGACGCCTTCTGGTTTGCCCAGGAGCAATTGGACCAGCGTTTTCTGTAGGGACCGATTTATCACGTCCTCTTGGCCTTTTCAATTGCCGACGAGGACGTGATAAATCGGTCCCTACAGAAGATGTATCCACACGTTTCATCAAATAAGATAATGACCCCAACATCATATAGTTGACAAGCGTTGACCTATGACGTACCATGACAGTGGCTTCAGACAGTAGTCTATTGGGAGTGTGTTGTGAATACGATTGCCATATTTTACCAGGGACGTAAACAGGAAACGGCAAATGTTGCTGCCCAACTTGCCCCTGTACTTCAGCAGCAAGGCCATGAGGTACGCATCATCGACATTAGTAAAGAAATGGAAGAGGGCGATGATCCCTCGCTGCATGGCTGCGATGTGGTCATAGTCTTAGGTGGTGATGGCACCATTCTAAACGCGGCTCGTCTTTGCGCGGTTGTCGATGTACCTATCGTAGGGGTGAACTTTGGACGCGTGGGTTTTCTCACTGAACTTGAGCCGCACGAACTTGCATCACAACTCAATCACTACCTCGAACGCGATCACTCGGTGTGGACAGACAAGCGGGCACTTCTGCACGCGGTCCTTGAGCAAGATGGGAAGAAAGAAGAATTTCTCGCGCTCAATGATATCGTGATCGCACGTGGGACATGGCCTCGTGTGGTTAACATGCACGTATGGATAGACGACCATCACTACAGCAATACCTATGCAGACGGCATGATACTCTCGACGGCAACAGGTTCTACCGCTTATAATATGGCTGTGGGTGGTCCATTGTTACATCCACAAGTGAAGAGTATTGTACTGGCACCTATCGCGCCACATCTGGCCTTTGATCGCGCACTCGTTCTGCAACCTGAAGCCAAAGTAAAAATACAGATATTCACAAATGCACAGGCAGGCGTCTTTTCAGCCGATGGACAGATGAACCGCGAAATTCAGGACGGTGCAATCATCACTGTACAAAGGAGCGGATACGAAGCTCAATTTCTAAGACGCCGACCCGCGACCTATTTTTATCAAGTTATTACACAAAAGTTAATTAACGATAGTACACAGGCAACCAAAGACGAACATGCTACTTGAACTACATATTAAAGACTTTGCCATCATCGACACGCTCCACCTCCACCTGAATCGCCTTTTCAATGTGTTTACAGGTGAGACAGGTGCAGGTAAATCAATCATTATTGACGCCGTGAACGCACTCCTCGGTGGAAAAATCGGCGCCGAGTTTGTGCGCGCTGGGTGCGAACGCGCTACCGTTGAAGGTGTCTTCTCTATCGAAGAACTTCCAGCCCCAAATATGGATTGGCAACACCTGGACGCCTCAGCCGAGACCTCTTCAAATGGCGCGACCACATTGTTTGAGGTACTCGATGACGCTGAAAACGCTGCTCAAGGCGACGCAAATAGTGCCGATGCGCGCGTTGCCCTTGCCACTCTACTCGATGAATACGGTATCACACCAGAAGATGGACATCTAATTCTTTCACGCGACATTCACCGTTCGGGGCGTACAGTTGCACGCATCAATGGGCGTGCCCTCTCACAACAAGTACTACAACAGGTTGCAAGCTGGCTCGTTGATATTCACGGGCAAAGCGAGCATATGAGCCTGCTACGTCCAGAGCAACACGTCAACTTCCTTGATCGTTATGCTGAAACACTTTCGTTACGCGAACAACTTGGCGCGAAAGTTGCTGACTGGCGCAACGCACGTAAAACACTCCAATCACTACAGCAAAACGAGCGCGACCAGATTCGTCGTGCCGAATTCCTGCGCTTCGAGATCGACGAGATCGAGAGAGCCGACCTCCACGAAGGCGAAATCGAAGAGCTAGAGGCCGAACGCAAGGTGCTGAACAATGCCGAGCGACTGCGCGAACTCTGCACACTTATTTACGGTTCAATTAAAGGTTCCGACATCGGTAGCGACGACTTCAAGCCAGCACTCGATCAACTCCGCGTTGCACAACGCAGTATTACAGACCTTGTTCGCCTCGACGATAGCATGGAAGAACAGGCTGATAACCTCGCGGAAGCCATCTATCATCTCGAAGATGTAGCGGCAAGCATCAGCAGTTATGAATCCGATATCGAGGATAATCCACGTCGTCTCGCCGAGATCGAGGAACGCCTTGATCTCATTGCCAAGCTCAGGCGCAAATATGGTTTCACCATTGAAGAGATTTTACAACGTGCCACAGAAGATCAGGCTGAACTTGAGACCATCACCAATCGTGACGAAATTATCGCTCGTTTGCAACAGCAGGATGGACAGTTCCGCCATGAGATAGGTGAGATTGCACAGGAACTTTCCGAACGGCGCAAGAAGGCCGCAACGCTGTTAGCATCAGCGATGGAAGAGCAACTGAACGACCTCAACATGAGACGTGCACGTTTCCAGGTCGAGATGATGCAAGTTCCCGACGAAAACGGTGTGCCTGTGACGCTTGACGACGAACAAGAGACGCTCTACGCCTGCGACACCACAGGTATTGACCATGTACAATTCCTGATTGCGCCTAACCCTGGCGAGCCGTTTAAACCACTCACCAAGATTGCTTCCGGTGGCGAAACCTCGCGTCTCATGCTTGCACTCAAAACTATCCTTGCCGATGCCGACGCCACACCAACGCTCATCTTTGATGAAATTGACTCCGGTATCAGTGGTCGTAGTGGACAGGTCGTTGGTGAAAAGCTCTGGCAGCTCACGCGCAACCACCAGATTATCTGTGTTACCCACCTCCCACAAATAGCGGCGTTTGCCGATACACACTACAATGTAAACAAGCAGATTCTCGACAACCGCACAATGACGATTGTCAACGAACTGCGACCAGAACAGCGTGTGCGCGAGGTTGCTCATATTATGGGCGGCAACGTCACCGAATTTTCGATGAAAAGCGCGGAAGAGATGCTCGCACGCTCGTTCCTCTGGAAAGAGACACGTAAACACGCCTGACAACACGCCATCCTGTAGGAATCAGATTATGTGATCTGATGAATTAACCAAGGATACGTCACCTGTAGGGGTCTAATTCTATTACACCCTTCTGGCAATCGACAATGTTGGTAGGATTGATAAAACGTTACAACATTCCCTCTCACATGGTCAATATCCACGAGGGTGTAATAGAATTAGACCCCTACGAACTATGTATCCGTATAAATTTGTTACATCAGATAATCGGTCCCTACATATACCTAATGTAAGGGAGAATTTCAGATGACCTCTGTCGCCATTATCGGCGCGGGTATGAGCGGTCTCGCCGCCGCCCACACGCTACAGGACGCAAGCCGTACCGTCACGCTTTTTGAAAAGAGTCATGGTGTCGGTGGACGCGCCGCGACACGCAAACGCGATGGTTTTATCTACGATTCCGGCGCACAATACTTTAAGGGTGGGAATGACCTGAGTACCGAATGGATTACAAAACGCTTCCCAACGCCCGATCTGCTCGACATCGCAAAACCTGTATGGATTTTCGACGGTAAGGGACACATTCAGGAAGGCGACCCAAAGCAGAACGCCGACCCGAAGTGGTCATATCGTAGCGGCTTTACCTCGTTTTCTAAACGTATGGCAGAGGGATTAGATGTTCGCTTGGAAACTCTCGTTGGACGCGTGCAACAGACAGATACAGGCTGGACAGTGCTTGGAGCCGATAATAAGACACTGGGGCATTTTGATCAAATCCTCATAACCATTCCAGCAACACAGGCTATCAGTTTGATTGAGGCGAGCCAATTTGCTCATGAGCAGGGAAAAGCCATCAGCGAACAACTAGGAAAAGCGAGGTATAATCCACTCATTTCTGTCATGCTAGGCTACAAGCCAACACCACAGACGCGACCTTATTATGCACTCGTGAATACTGATAAGGGGCATCCGATCTCATGGCTGGCCTGGGAACACGAAAAGGCACGAGAACGCGCACCGGAGGGTACAGGGCTTCTCATCGCGCAAATGGCTCCCTCCTATAGTAAAGAACACCGCGAGACAGCACAGCCAATTCTTTTCCAGAATGTTGCTCAACTTGTCTCAACGCTTGTAGATGAGCAACTTACTGCACCTATGTTTACCGATGTACAATACTGGCGTTATGCTTTACCATCGGAAAAAGCTGATGCAGATGCACTACTCGCAGTTACTCTACCACTTGGCCTTGCCTTCTGTGGCGATGCCTTCGTTGGCGGACGCGCACACCTTGCCCTTGAAGATGGGGTACACGTGGCACAACGCTTACTTCAAAAATAAAAATTAAGAATATGGAGACACGCTCACTATGTTTCCTTCGCTTTCGCAGGAGATACAGGACGAACTTGCACAGCTTGCTGTTACCTATAGTGCACCACTCGTTCAAACTATTGACCTCGGCATTAGCACAATGTTCGATCCATTAAACGCAACCGACCGCTACGGCGAAGTGTGTATGGTTATACGTCGTCGCAATGGGCGTCTGATTACGGCAATCAAAACCTTTTATCCCAAAGATGCTTATCGCTTGCTCACAGGTGGCATTAATTATGGTGAGCGTGTCTATGATGCGCTACTCCGTGAAACACACGAGGAAACAGGGTTGAAAGTCAACGTAAGCCGTTTTTTAGCGGCACTTGCATACTATCGCAATGGAGACGACAAAACGCCTGTCTTTTACACCTTCGCCTTTCTGCTGAATGAAGTGAGCGGTACATTAGGGGCATTAGACGAAAGCGAACGCGTAGAAGCGTTCCGCGAAGTCTCGGTCGAGGATTTGCCACAACTGGCGAACAGGCTAAGGCATATCAACCATGAACCGAGCCGCGAGATTGGAGGCAATTGGAGCGATTGGGGCAGGTTCCGTGCCGCCGTACATGATGCCGTGTATACCGCACTTGTGCTATAATAGGAGTGAAAATATATAGGGAAGTGGAGCAAGGGCACCCGCAAGGGGAACGCCCCTCCCATACAACTAGACAGCGTGGGAACCGACCTCGTGTATAAAAGGGGAGTTCCCCTTGCCCTATTGTCCAAAGGATTTATACGTATTATGAACAAGAAACTCATGAGCACCGTTTTGCTCTTTATCGTTTTCGCTGGCTTTTTGTGGTGGGGAATTTCGCTCCTCTGGTATGGTATCTCAACACTGCATACACCATCAGGTGATGGCGAAAATATTGTTTATGCCCTTCTCTTGCTCGCATGTGCAGGCTATGCGCTTGTCTCATTGCTCATGTTGCCACGCCGAAAAGAGCCGTAAGAACCTATGTAGTGTGTTATGCTAGGATACCTCTATGTTAAACGAGCCAGCAGGGATACCCTTGACGGTACGTATCGCTACCTCATCCGATCTTCCTCATGTCGAACGTCTTGACGCGCTTAGTGCTTCTCCAACGCGCAATATTCACCGCGATATGGAGAAGTACTTTGGCTCGGTTGATCCCTCTACGCATGAACGAACCGTTATTTTTCTCGGCGAAAAGCTTGATAGTGTTGTTGCGAAAGCAGAGCTTATGCTGCCTGCGCAAGAAACATTTCATGCTGTTGGCTACGTAAAACGTGTCGTCGTCGATCCCACTTATCGTAAACAAGGCATCGCTCGTCAACTGATGCAATACATTATCACATTTGCACAAACAGAATATCATCTAAAAGCACTCGACCTACATACATGGGAGCACAACACCTCCGCAATTCACCTGTATGAAGCACTTGGTTTCGAGCTACAGCACCGCGAATTGTATTTCCGTTTGACATTGTAGCGCAAACAAACCCCCTCAATTTGTGACGCAATTCTTCTCCGCTTCGTTGTAAGATGTGGGCCGAGAAAACCCCTTGTCAGCTTACTTCGTAGGACATTCTCGGTACTTTGACTGGAGGTAGAGCGCGTACAGACTCAATCATGACGCGCGAACATGCACATAATGGAACAGCGATCTGTCCCCATACAGAGGACTCGACCAAAAGCGTTGCATCAGGATTGGCCGTCATATAGGTGGATGCGATACTTCTTCACTGAAGATGTGTCGCCTGATAATCGTCTCGTCGTAGAGTTACAACGTCGCGCCACCTGGATTGGCCTCGCACTGGTCTTACAAGCAATCAACGAAATAGATCACAACTTGTACTTTCCATACATACAGCCTTTTGGTTCACTCATTCCCCTGATACTTATCCTGGGAAGTTTTTATGCTATTTGGATGGCATTTCGTCCAGCACACAAACAAGCACTATATACACGAAAACATCCAACACGCTTACAGCGTATCTTACTCGTTGTAACACTTCTTGTTACCATAGCAGGCGGCATCGAGTTGGGGCGCAGCATATGGATGAGCTTTCTACCACCACAATTTTCCAATGATGGTACCTCGCTTGACACAAATGCAGCTATTCTACTGATAGAGGGGCACAATCCGTATACCGATTCTAATATGATTGATCTGGCACGGCGTTTCCCGATTCAGCCGGATTGGACCACGCCGCTACGGACAGGACAATTCAAAAACCGCATAGATTATCCATCTATGAGCGACCTGCAATCTGTACTTGATACTGACCTGCGGGCCAAAAGCATGCCTGAATTTGAGGCAAAGGTTAGCTATCCACCACTCTCTTTTCTCACGCTCGTGCCATTCGCCTTATTTAAAGACTACAATGTGTTGCCGTTCTACCTGCTGAGTTATCTAGCACTCGTTGCGATTGGTTGGAAACTCGCTCGCCGCGAACTGCGTCCGTGGGTCTTGCTCCTCGCACTAGCAAACGTACCTATGTGGACCTCTACCGTTGGTGGCAACCTTGATGTATTTAGCATGTTGCTAGTTATACTGGCATGGTTCTTACGTGAACGTCGTTGGAGTTCTGCACTCATCTTAGGACTAGCATTGGCAACGAAACAAACCGCATGGTTCTTTGTGCCATTCTACGCGGTCCTTCTATTCCGTCAACACGGCTTCAAAGAAACATTGTATCGCCTGACGATTGCAGGGGGTGTCTTTCTCGCCTGTAACCTGCCATTCATTCTATGGAATCCACAAGGATGGCTGGCTGGTATCCTCGCGCCACTCGACCCTTTGATGTTTCCAATGGGCGTAGGTATCGTTGACCTGAGCGTGACACACTTGATGCCTTACCTGCCACAGCACGTCTACAGTATTCTTGAAGCAATAGCCATGCTCGGTACGCTGGTCTGGTACTGGCGCATTTGTCGTCAGCATCCAGAGGCTGCGATGTTGCTTGCTGTTATACCACTTTTCTTTGCATGGCGCAGCCTGCCATCATACTTCTACTGTGCGGCCTTCCCACTCTACATTCTGATGGTGGCAAAAACGGTTCCGGCCTCCAAGGGAGTTGTGGAAGTTATACCGGATGCTGCACAAGAGCAAGTACAGTCTATTGCCACCATAGCTCCTGCAAATGTGCAAGCAGTAATATAGTTACCTCAGCTTGTACAAAAATGTCTGCCCGCGATATATCGCGGGCAGACATTTTTGTGCAAGATACTTCTCGACTCTTGAGACGCTTCGTGGTACAATCGTAGACGTTGCGTGAACAACGCGAGGAGAAATAACAGAAATTATGGCACGAAAAGAAGAATCCAATACAACCATTTCAGACGAAGAAAATATACAGTTACAAAACATACTTGAGCATCACCAGGAGCTAGCGCAACAGATACGCAGCACCACCACACCAACGCAGGCAGAAGCCACGCTGAGTAATATCACGTCCCTTTCAGAAGATGTGCAAATGGCACTACTCAAAGCACTGGTCAAGGCACAAACGCTTGATGCAGCCGATATATTGACAGCACTCAACGCATTTAGTTCTAACAAAGAGGTACGCAAAGAGGCACGACGTTCACTCCTGCGCCTTGATGCCGCAAAGATTTATGCGCAGTGGACACCACCTATCGCACAAGCATCAGCGATTCAACTTAACGTGTCTCACGCACCACGCTTTTGGAAAGGCTCCGTCACACAATCGCGTGAGCAAGGTGAGGTACAATTATTGCTGTTCTGGGAACAGGGATACGATTACAGCGAAGTACGCATTCTCGGCTTCTTGCTCGATTTCTGGCAAGAGGGCGTCAAAGACGCCTTTGTCGATACCGTCGGCAAACGTGCAACCGAACAACGCATCACTAGTATGCGTGCGAGAATGCCTGACGTTATTGTAGTCGATTGCACACTCGCGGAAGGAAAACGCCTGATCGAGGAGGCACTCGCTATCAATACATGGCGTAAGGTCGAGCCGAATGCAGACTACCGTAACCGTCTTCCAACCATCAATCAACTTATCTTTCAGGCCACCGATATCGGTGAGGACAAAGGCCAAACATTTATCAATCCAGAACTAGAAGACCAGGAAGTTATCGTCAACTTCCTTGGTGCATGGTCGCTTGGTGATTATGGCCTGGCCTACGATTTGCTTACCGAGGGAAGCAAGATTCGCAATAGCCTTACACGCGAAGAGTGGATCGAGCGACACCGTGCATGGTACGACGAAGCCCACCCTGCACGAATAGAACTTGGCTTTGTGCATGAGCAAGAACGTAGCCAAAGCGCACTCTGGTTGCCCACGTCAACCGTCAGTCGTACTCCATCACGCAAAGATGTTGAGCTTGGTTGGTCCGTTGAACTTCTCGACACTCCACTTGGCGGCACACTACGCGAATTGCCAATGGGGACCGCGATCAATAAAGAGACGAACAGACACTGGTTCTGGACAAACTATACAGTTGAACGTACACCTGCTGGTTGGCGTATTCAACAGAGCACCGATGAGGGCGCGAACATTCAGGGTCTCTCAATTTCGGAACTACAAAAGCGCGTTCAAGAGTACGAAGACGCTATTGATGCCAAAATGAAGCAGCGTGACGAAGATGTCAATGCCACTCTGCAAGAGCTGACATGGCGTGTCACACAATTGTTACACTTCTACGATGCGCTTATCGTGAAGCTACCTTTAGATCGTCAGATCAACGAAGAAGCCTATGGACGTGCTGTTTTTGCAGGCAATCCAGAACGCATCATCGTGTATCTTGAGCGTATGGTACAACGCTTTCCAGAGAACAAGGGTGAACTACTTCGACGGCTCGGCGCAACCTTTGTCGGCCTTGCTTACAACTATGCAGATCAGGGTATGACTGAACGCGAAGCACTGTTTCTAACACGTGCCGAAGCAACGTTACAAGAGGCAGTTGAAACACAGAATACGGCGGCTGGTCATATGCTGCTCGGCGAACTCTATCTTGGTATGGAGCGTCACGACGAAGCAGAGGCAGAGCTACTTACGGCGAAAACTATGGTTGTGACACCCGACGAAGAGAAAGCCATTGAGGGTGGCCTGGGCAATATTGAGATGCGTCGTGAACGTTTGGCTGAGGCTATTCCTCACTATCAACGCGTCATAGAGATTGACCCCAACTACCCCGGTATCTGGTTTAGCTTCGGCTTTGCGAACCGCCTACTCGGCAACTTTGCGGAGGCTGAGCAAGCGTACAAACGCGCCATAGAGATTGAGCCAACGGATATTCGCCCATATTCTGAGCTGACCGCGATTTATATGAACCGACCCGATCAGGAACTAGCACGAGTCATCGTCTCGCAGGGTGTCCAGGCCAATCCAGAGTCAGCCCATCTTCACGCCCTGTACGCATCAGTCTTATCTGAGCTAGGCGAGACGAGAAACGCACAACGAGAACTACAACGTGCTGAGTCGCTTGACTCATCGTTAGAGATCGTCCAGGCCGTTCGTACACATATGAATGAGAAAACAAAGAAACGCTAAAGAAGTGAGCAACTGCTCCTCATAGCAGAAAGAGAAGATTGTGGGAAAGAATAATAAGGGCAATCAGCCAGAGAGAACGCCACAAGAGGACGAGCAGATACAGAACATTCTGGCACAATACAACCAGATCGCTAAAAGTCTTGCGAGTAGCCGAAATGAAGAGCAGATAGGAGATGTCTTGTCTCCTATCTTTGATATGTCAGATGTGGCACAGATAGGACTCCTCAAGGCACTTGCCAAAGAGCGTACCACTTCTGCTGCAGACATCGTGCTTGCCGTAAATACATACGCCCCCATCAAGGAAGTTCGCAAGGAAGCACGACGTTCGCTCATTCAGCTAGAAGCGTCTAATACCTATCCTGAATGGACAATTCCTTCGGTCATGTCGTTGTCTGACATCATCGGTATTGATCCTTTCAGCACACTTGAGGACGAGGAGGATGAGGACGACGAAACCTTGGATGGCGAAAACGTCATTGAACGCTTTCTCAAGTATTGGGGGCAAGGAGATTTTGAAATTGCCTACGATCTACTCGCAACGAATAGTCCCCTTAGAGAAGGACTTACAAGCGAAGAATGGTCTGCGCGACGCGAGGCTTGGGCGATAGAGGCCGAACCAGTATCTGTAAAGGTTGATGTTGGCTATACACTCGATGTTGATATCGAAGACTTGCCGGATGGCCTTGACGATGGGACAGAAGAGTTAGACGCCTTCTGGTCACTTGAGATGAAAGACGTTCCTAGTGGTAGCAGTATTCCAGAACTACCAACCGCAACTATGACCTTACCAGCAACAGGGCGACACTGGTTCTGGGTCAGTTACA
>CAXUHF010000008.1:22703-44729 GCA_964250765.1 uncultured Ktedonobacteraceae bacterium
GATATCGACGAGGTAAGGTGGTTCACAAAGCAATCGCTGCATTATTGCGATGCCTTGATTGCCAGTACACCAGAAGATGATGCAACATATGAGTTGGCAGCAAAGCAGGCAACGGTCATAGGCGAGACTGAACGCGCCATAGCCTATCTCACACTCGCTGCAGAACGTTTACCCGACGAGCGGGCTGACATTCTGCGCTCACTTGGTACAGAATATGCTGCGTTAGCGACTGAAGATACAGTAGCTCACCTGGAGCTAGAGGAGGAGTTGGAAGAGGATGAAGATGCAGTACCATCAGAGTTCACCAGCCGCTACTTCCCGTTAGCGGAAAAAGCTTTCAAAGATGCTATTGCGATAGACAATGCCTTTTCCAACTACATTCTCTTAGCAGATTTATACGTAGGCCAGAACAAACATATTGATGAGGCAAAAGCTCTTTTCGAGCAAGCAGAAGGGTTAGCCGAAAATCCTAATCAAGTAGCTGCCGTTGCGTTAGGTAGAGCACAACTTGCGCAACTCGAAGAGAAACCAGAAGAGGCGTTGGCACTGTATCAGCACGCGGCTGATCTGGCAACGGATATCCCAGGAGTATGGAACAGCATAGGCAATATACAACTCTCGCTTGAACAAAAAGAAGCGGCAGAAAAAAGCTTTCTCAAAAGTATCGAAGTTGATCCAGCGACATCAGATGCTTATGCCGAACTTGCCACGCTCTACATAGATCAAAACAACGATGCAGCGGCCATACAAGTCTTGGAACGCGGCATAGACACCAATCCTTTGGCGGCAGACATCAAGGCAGCCCTTGCCATGTTGTATATCAATGCTGGCGATCTAGGGAAAGCTGAAGAGCTTATCGAAGAGGCAGAAGAGATTGACCCCGAAATGGAAATCGTCTATGTCGTGCGTCAGGTCATCGACTTGCAGAAATTACAATTGCAACAGCAGCAACGCTCTTCTAACGCAAAATCAGATAAGTCAAAAAAGAAACGATGATAGAACAGCAAGAACGTCGTATCACTTACCACACGGTTACACTTGGAGCCTTGACACGAGAAGGCGATGCGCTGGCGGAAATTGTCGAGCAGGATGAAGCAGGCGAGCAACATACTCAAACGCTTCACGTACCTGCTGGCTTACCGGGTGAATCCGTCACCATTGCAGTTGAGGCTCCTTTAATGCCGCGTCCAGGACGACGGAGCAGACGTTGGAAACAGCGTCCTCCGCGTGTCTGGATCACCGAAATACACTCGGCATCCCCCCTACGTGTGCAGGCTCCATGTCCCGTTTTTGGTACATGTGGCGGATGTCAATTACAACACGTGCAATATGTAGCACAATTGGAGTGGAAACGCAGTGTTGTTCTACACCTGTTGCGCGACATCGGGAGCTTCGAGAATCCACCACTCCTGGCAACGGTTCCATGCGATATTCCCTGGCACTATCGAAACCACATGCGCTTCTCTGTCAATCGCGCTGGACAACCAGGACTCACTGCCCGTGGTACGCATCGCGTTCTACCGCTTGTCAACTGTCCCATCGCGCATGAGCAGATCAACGAGGCATTAGGTGTGTTAAGCCAACATGCGAATCCACAACCACAAGTGCTCGTCCGTTGTGGTGCAGCAAGTAAACAGATGCTCATTCAACCCACGCAACCAGAGAATGTTGCCCAGGAACTTGCACAAAGAGGACTGGATCTCCATACAGAGACGATGGACGAGATACTCGGCGGTGAGACATTTCGCATTCGCCCCAGTTCGTTCTTTCAAACAAACACAGCACAGGCAGAGAAGATGGCACAGATGGTCTTACAAGGCTTGTTGTCTCTACGTGAACATTCAGAAGAGCAGGCAAAAAAGCTGACGGTGGTCGATGCGTACTGTGGCGTGGGCACATTCGCGCTTCTCTTAGCACGACATGTTGGCAAGGTCATCGCTATCGAGGAGTCCGCGAGTGCTATCAAAGATGCTCAGTGGAACCTGCGTGATGTAGAGAATGTCGAGATACTCAAGGGCAAAGTCGAAGACGTTTTGCCTGCTATCGCGGCTGGATTGGACGGACTGGTGATTGATCCACCACGCGCGGGCTGTCAGCAAGTTGTGCTTGATGCACTGATTCAGCATCCCGTCGCCAGTATCGTCTATGTCTCGTGTGATCCATCAACACTGGCACGCGACCTGAATATTCTGTGCCATGTCCACCCTACCTATCGCTTACGCTCAATTCAGCCGCTTGATATGTTTCCCCAAACGGCTCATATCGAGTGTGTAGCGGTCTTGGAGCGTATATGACCCTACTTTTACCACTATTGCTCGCCTCGGCTTCGCCACGTCGTCGTCAACTCATCGCCTCACTTGGCTTACCTTATACCGTTGGCGTCTCACCCATTGACGAAGACGCGGTTCAGGCTACCTATGACGGACCACCAGAAGAAACGGCAAAATGGACAGCAGAACATAAAGCAACAGGTGCATTGACACTGACCGAGGCGGCTAATCGACTGATTATTGCGGCTGATACAACCGTGTTACTTGATAACCAGATACTTGGGAAGCCGCGTGACACTGCCCATGCTCGTGAACTCCTCCTCTCCTTACGTGGACGCTGGCATTCCGTTATCACCGGCGTGGTAGCATGTGCAATGGTAAGTGGTAAACTTCAACTATCAAGTGCAAGTTGCACCACACCTGTACTAATGCGCCCTTACAGCGAGGAAGAGATAGACGCATATATCGCTACAGGTGATCCGATGGATAAGGCTGGAGCCTATGGGATTCAGCATTCAGACTTTCAACCAACAGAACGCATCAACGGTTGCTTTCTCAATGTGGTTGGTCTCCCATTATGTGTGCTCACAACACTGCTTGCACAATTTGGCGTGACACCTACGGAAGAAGGACGAAAAGATACTCCATGTCGATGGTCGGAGCGATGCCTGATTTAACACCAACACTTGTTCGTGGACGGTACGCGCCCAGCCCCACAGGAACACTACACATGGGCAATCTGCGTACCGCCCTGCTTGCATGGCTTTTTACACGCACACAACGCGGACAGTTCGTGTTACGCATTGAAGACCTGGACCGTCCTCGTGTGCGTCCAGGTGTTATGCAGCAGATGCTCGATGACCTGCACTGGCTTGGCCTCGATTGGGATGAAGGACCAGATTGTGGTGGTCCTCATGCTCCCTATACGCAAAGTGAACGGCTAGATATATACCAGCACTACCTGCGACAATTACAAGATGCAGGACTGGTGTATCCATGCTATTGTAGTCGTGCCGAGGTTGCTCATGCTGCTAGTGCGCCCCAACAGGGAGCCGAGGAGAAATTGCGCTATCCAGGGACATGTAGACAGTTGACAGAGGCACAACGTAAAACCTATGAAGCGAGTGGTCGTCGTCCCTCATTGCGTTTTCGCGTCGAGGATAAACGCATTGTTACCTTTTCAGATGGCGTTATGGGTCCGATGACGCAACACGTTCAACAAGCCGTTGGTGATTTCATCGTCCGTCGCTCAGATGGCATCTTTGCCTACCAGTTCGCAGTTGTCGTCGATGACGCACTCATGCACCTAAATCAAATTGTACGTGGCAGCGATCTGCTCAGCTCGACAGCGCGTCAAATTCTACTCTATGAAGCACTTGGTTTTCCTGTTCCCTCGTTCGCTCATGTGCCCTTGATTGTTGACGAACAAGGAAAAAGGTTGTCAAAAAGAACACAAAGCATGGGACTCGACCCATTACGAGCAAGAGGAATGACACCTGAACAGGTTGTGAGCAAGCTTGCAGCGAGTTGTGGTTTAATCAAGAAAGGTGATGAGATAAACGTGAAAAAGTTAGTTCAGCAATATTACGATTCTGCTATACCTTTACAAAATGGCGCATTTTTACTATCATTACAGATAAATATGAAATAATAAACGCGATATTACGTCTGTAGGGGTCTAATTCTATTACACCCTTGTCGGCATGCACAATTTTAACGGGCATATTGTAACGTTTCATCAATTTTGTGTACATGGTGAATTGCTAGCAGGGTGTAATAGAATTAGACCTCTACAGATGAGGTTTTTTAAAAACGAGGTATAACATTGGGCAACATAGAACATGACGATAACGACCTCGAAGTCGAGATCACCGACCTCGATCCAATAGCTGTAGACAGCAAATTCGCCGCACTACGCTCATCCATCTATACCCTCATTACAAAGATATCTTGGCAACAATTCCGTTCCTCAGCACAGCGTATACTCCTTTTTTGCGTAATTCTCCTTCTTCCACTTGTAATAAACGCATATAGTACATACACAAGAAACATTTCAGCGCATGAATGCGTGCGACAACGACCAGAAATCGTCTACGTTGCCCAAGAATTAGTTGTATCTTCAGGTACACAGATATTACCGACTGATGCGCCAACAACTCTTTACATCCAAAAATACTTACCCACAAGCTCAATTCAATTCAAAGCACTAAAGATAGCTTCTAGTACCTGTAAATAGGACCTCGCCAGGAGATATGTTATAATGCTCGCAATATTAGACTACTAGATTGTTGAGATTTTTCTTACCTGATGATTTTCGCTACAAATTCTGCTGCATGGATGACCGAAACGATGACGATTGCATTAAGCATTGTACTAACAATAATAACTCTCGCTGTCGCGCTTGGGGTTGGTCTTACGCTTCGTCGCATACTGGTACGCCGCCTTAAAAAGACGATTCTCGATAATTGGATCACGCAAACCTTTGGTGTGCTTGTCGCGCTAGTGCCATTAATTATCGCAGCCTTCGGCATTCCTCTTATATGGCAGCCTATACTCATAGACGCCTACTGGCAAAACATTAAAGCCCAATTTGGCATTGAATCTATTCCTATCAGAATCATACTTCAGAACTTAATTGGAACGTTACTACTTATAGTACTTGGCATTGGTGTTGCACGCACACTTCAACGGCTGACCATTCATAATCTTGGTGAGAGCCGTATTGATGTCAATATCCGTACACTTATCGGACGCATCTTTTACTTTATGGTGCTCGTTTTTACCTTCTTCTGGATACTTTCTATCTGGAATGTCTCGCTCACTTTTCCTGTCGCCGCTGTCGGTGTCGTGACTGTTGCCATCGGTGTATCCTTACAGGACATCTTGAAAGACCTGGTGGCAGGCGTGTATATCCTGGCGGAGCGGCCTTTCCGCATTGGCGATCAGATCAGCACATTTACGACAACCAACTACATCGGAGATGTGCAAGACATCCAGCTTCGTGCCACCAAATTGCGTCTCGTGAGCGGAGAAGAAGTGACGATCCCGAACAGTCTTGTCTTTGGAAGTATTGTCGTCAATAATAGTTACTACGGTGAGAGACGTGCAACGCTTACCGCGACACTCCCACAAGAAGAGTATATCAAGGATGAAACATCAAATCAGATACTGAACGCGATTCATGAACTCAAGCATGTGGTGGAGAAACCAGAGCCAGCACTTTTTATCAGCAGCTACACGCCCGAAACGATTACCTTGACGATTCGCTTTTGGATCAATCTTCACGAGCCTGCAACGGTATCAGATGTAATGTATACTTTGCACAAGACCTTACCGCATGCGGAACTAGTTGTGAAAGAGTCTGCTGGTGATATATAGTAGAAGGTACATAAAATATTTTAGAGCAACGGACGCCCACAAGGGGCTACCCTACTATACACGTGACGTGTATAGTAGGGTAGCCCCTTGTGGGCGTCCGTTGCCTGGCTTGTAAATCCCCTTTGGGAAGAGGACGCTCATTGAATACAGCGCGCACTACCGACAAGCCGCCCGTTACCAACCATATCGGAGTGATGGGCGGCACATTTGACCCTATTCACTATGGACATCTTGTTATCGCGGAGGAAGTTCGTGCCACACTTCATCTGTCAGAGGTTGTTTTTATTCCAGCAGGTCAACCACCTCATAAAACAGGGCATCATATTACCGAGACAAAACATCGCTTAACGATGCTTGAACTCGCGCTTGCCTCAAATCCCCACTTTCGTATATCGCTCATGGAAATAGAGCGTACAGGACCATCGTACACAGTTGATACACTACGCGCCCTGCGAGAACAGTTAGATGTGGATACGGCCCTCTTCTTTATTATTGGCTGGGATAGCTTGGAAGAGATACATACATGGCACAAAGCCTCCGAAATACTTACGCTTTTGACACATCTCGTCGCGGTCAGGCGTCCAGGCTATGAGGAAGATGTTGAATACAATCAGGTGCTAGAACAACGTCTACCAGGAATCTTGCAACGCCTCCTTGTGGTACAGGCTCCACAACTAGAAATTTCCGCAACTGATTTGCGTCAACGAGTTGCTGAAGAAAGACCCATAAAATATCAGACCCCAGAGGCAGTTGAAACGTATATCAAAGAGAATCGTTTATATTCTCATACATATGTTGAGGGTGAAGGGGAGAAACACTGATTTTCTCAGAAAGAGTTTTGTAGAATGGAACCGATGCAGTTTCAATTGGGGGACCGCTTACGCCTACGCAAACAACATCCCTGTGGCAATTTTGATTGGGAAGTTGTACGTCTTGGGGCCGATATTGGTCTTCGTTGTGAGCGGTGTGGGCGGCGCGTCTTGCTACCCCGTTCAGAAGTTGCACGCCGTACTAAACAAGTACTGCCACGCATAGAAAAACCTGTCGATGATTTTTTCAATGAAGCATAACTACAAGGAGATGACGGTATGGCTGTAGCCGCAGGGAATCAGAATAGTAGTGGATTTCTCACACTTCTTAAAAAGAGAAATTTCCTTCGACTCTGGCTGGCCCAACTCATCTCTATGACCATTCTTAACGCATCCAACTATGCGCTTTTGGTTCTTATTGAGGAGGTAACAGGCTCGACAACGCTGGTCGGGCTTGCTATTATCTGCTTTAGTCTGCCTGCATTCCTGTTCAGTGCACCAGCAGGTGTGTTTGTGGACCGTATGGATAAACGTCGTGTCCTCTGGGGTAGCAACTGTCTGCGCGCAATTGCCACCTTCATCTTTGTTATCTCGCTCTTATTCAACCGTCACCAGCTTGTGCCAGTCTATTTGCTGACCTTTCTCGTCTCGGTTATCGGACAATTCTTTTCGCCAGCTGAAGGCTCATCCATTCCACTTTTAGTCAACGAAGATGAACTCATGCCCGCACTATCCTTATTCAATATCACCTTTATGCTGTCACAGGCACTTGGCTTTATCCTATTGGCTCCAATTGCCCTAAGCGTTCTGCCGATATTCACTATCGCACAGTTTACAATTCATCCCGTTGACCAGCTGTACGCGATTATTGGCGTCCTCTATCTCGTCTGCGCACTTCTTATTGCCTCTATTCCAACAGAAAGCTTTAAGCAAAAAACTGGTATACAAGCGCGCGTAAGCAAAACCGCTAGCACATCTGTTGTCACTGAGACATTCAGCATTTTAAGCAATGTATGGAGTGAAATGTTACAGGGCTGGAGTTTTATTCGACGCAATAAACACCTCTACCTGTCAGTTGTACAACTCTCGTTTGCAGGCGTGTTGATTCTGGTAATTGGTGAGCTTGCAACACCTATCGTGACAAATCTTTTGCATCTGCCAGCACGTGCAATGGCCTTTGTTTTCGCGCCAGCAGGAATAGGGCTTGTACTTGGTTCAATTCTGATGCCACGTATCACCGTGCATATTGGACGCTCACGTGCGATCTTCATAGGAACAATAATATTGGCTGTTGCTACATTACTACTACCACTTACCACAATCTTTGCGAGATACTTACAACCCAATGGATGGAATGCAAATCCGCTCTTATTGGTTGTAATTGCGTTCTTTATGTTCTGTGCTGGCTTTGGCCTCGATTTCGTCAATATTCCCGCGCAAACTGCTATGCAAGAGCAAACGCCAGATTGGATCAAAGGACGCGTCCTTGCCCTACAGCTTATGTTATATAATGCCTTTGCAATACCGATCATTCTTTTTATCGGTGCCTTCGCAGATATCGCAGGTATCGACAAAGTACTTTACCTGATGTCCATTTGCTCAATTGGCTTTGGCATATGGGGCGTGTATTATCAACGGAGGCATCCACGCGAGTTGACCGCGAATGAGAAACCGGATACGCAAGAGGGAAACACAAGTGCATGATTTGATGAGTAAGTGTGACAAGAGTATAGGGACAATGAAAGCATGACCACCGATACAGCACTTCTAGCACAGCTTGGTCCATATCAGCCGTGGCTCATCATCGGCGGTGTTGTTGTCCTCTTTTTGCTCCTTCGCCTTACACGAAAAGAGTTACGCAAGCGTGTTGATGAAATTGGCTATCGACTCATTGGTGAAAAAGGGTTGCTTGTCTGGTTCTGGTTCAACGCTCCTGGCGTCATTCTACACGAACTAAGCCACGCAATTGTTGTGCTGCTGTTTCGACCATTCGACTTTCGCATTACCAGTATCACGCTGTTTCGTATCAAACCCATGACATCGCGCAATCCTGATGGACGCATCATGCGTAGTAGTGGTCGTCAATCACTACAGCTTGGCGAGGTCCAATACGTTCGTCCACAGGGACGTTTGATGAGCTATATTGGTGATGGTTTTAGTGGTACCGCGCCACTCTTCGGCGGCATTGCCATGTTCACGCTACTCTACTGGGTCGCTACTGGCTATAGCTTATGGGAATTTCCATTCTATGTTCACCAGCATCTCCAGCTTCTCAAACCCGGTTGGCCCTGGTGGACGCTTACCTTCGCGCCCTATCTCATCCTCACCGTTACCTCCGAACTCTGGCCCAGTCGCCAGGATTGGCGCGGCGCACGCTGGTTTGTCGCTGGTCTGACGCTTATCGTCATCCTTACAGGTGTTCTCATCTGGTACCTCAAACGCTTCGATGCTACCCTACACATGCTCACCTTTATCTCTTCACGCGTCGATTTCGCGCTCGTCATCCTGGTAGCACTCGATTTTGTGTTCCTTATCGTTGCGGAGATATTGGTACAAGCACTTAGACGGTAACACAACTTGATTATCATCCGAAAAGTGCTAATTCTTCCGATTCTTCTACAGCATCAGGTAAAATAGAGACTGAAAATATTGATAAAGATGAGCCAAGGAGAAAAAGTGTTTATGCTTACACAATACATTAAGGCTGCGATGCGGCATGCAAGGTATGAAATATTGCTATCTGACAGTACGTTTTATGGGGAAATTCCAGAGTGTAACGGTGTGTATGCAAATGAGGTAACATTGGAAGAGTGTCGTGAGGAGTTAGAAGAAGTGCTGGAGGAGTGGATTTTGCTACGTGTGGCTCAACATCTTCCCCTTCCCGTTATTGAGGGGAGAGAGTTGGTTATCAAGGAAGTTGCCTAATGCCTCACCTTGGACCAATAAAACGTAAAGACCTTGTATACTATCTTAAGCAAGTAGGCTTCGAGGGTCCCTACTCTGGTGGAAAGCACCAATTTATGATAAAGGAGAACTTGAGTATCACAATACCTAACCAGCATAAAGGCGATATCGGCATGGACCTTTTAGTGAAAATATTGAAACAGGCCAAAGTGAGTAAGGAAGAATGGGAAAAGCTTTAACAGGTAACCTTTCTCAGATATGACGCAAAGAACTGTATACCCTTTGTATGGTGGGATTAATCAAAACGACTCAAACGTTTCCTGACTCAGCACCAAACTTGGGACAGTATGTCTCATTAAATCGCGTCCTAATTCGGATTAACCAAATAACGTGGATACGTCGGTCGTAGGGGTCTAATTCTATTACACCCTTTTAGCAATGAATCATATTGAAGGATTTGATGCAACATTGTCTACATCCTCAAACATTCTCAACTGCCGAGAGGGTGTAATAGAATTAGACCCCTACAGTTGGTACATCCTTGTTAATGATTCATTTGCGCAATCTCGCCTCTACCAATCGAACTTATCAATCAAAAACGTCCTGCTATAATGCAGCAGAATGGGACTTCCATGCGGACATACGGCAGGTGCAGATACATTCGCTAACGCTTTGAGCAATGCTAGTTGTTCACCGCTTCCTAGTTCGCGCCCACGACGCATTGCCGAACGACAGGAAAGGCTAATAAGCAAATGGTCTTCCCAATCGTTACTATCTTCGGAAGCGACCTCCGCGAGTTCTTGCAGGTGCGCCACAAGCTGCTCTTGTCCTTCGCCGTCCTCGCCACTTGGCACGGAGCGGATCAGAAAACTGCGTCCACCGAAGCGTTCACACTCTAAGCCCAGACCACGCAACATAGGCAACCGTTGCTCTAGTAGGTCGGCTTGATAGCGTTTCATCTCAACAATCACAGGTTCAAGCAGTAGATGTGCCTCCACTACCTCTTCTTGCTGCTTGCCTCCTGCATACACATAACGTAGATGTTCGTAAATGACGCGCTCATGTGCTCGATGCTGGTCAACAAGATAGAGGCTTCCATCCGGGGCTTCTGCCAGAATTACCGCTTGCTGCAATTGTGCTAACGGGCGTAACTGTCCTACGACCTCATTTGTCCCAGGTGCAGCCGTTTCAGCTTTATACCCTTCGGCAGACTCAGAGACACGCAACCCTCTTCGGCGTGGTCCTGGCAAACGTCGTTGATTTGCTAGCACAGGTCCTGGAAATTGTATCGACTCAGGTAAGGTAGGACTTTGCTCTAATACCGAACGCACTGCTTGCGTTAGAGCAGCAACAATCTGTTCCTCATGCTCTAAGCGTACCTCTATCTTGGCAGGATGTACATTCGCGTCAATTTCATCCGTCGGCACCTCAAGAAACAGCACCACCAATGGATGCTTGCCCTTTGGTAACAAACTCCGATAGCCATTCTCAAGTGCGTCCTGTAATGATCGAGATTGTACCCAGCGTCCATTGACAAAGAGCATCGCGTATTGACGGTTTCCCTGTGCCAGCACGCGATTACCAATATAACCATGAAGCGTGTAATGGACGCCATCGCTTAAACGTACAGGATAGAGCATCTCGTTCAGTGGTAAATGATAGAGTTCAGCAAGTGTGACAGCAAGGTCGCCAGAACCGCTTGTCTGTAGTGCAATGTGCTCATCAACGATTAGATTGAAACGTACCGCGGGATAGCCTACGGTATAGCGTTGTAAGAGTTGGAGAATATGCCCGTTCTCTGTTCGCGCCCCACGCATGAATTTGAGACGCGCAGGTACATTGTAGAAGAGATCACGTACTGTAACCGTCGTTCCATGAAGCCGTGCACGTCGCCCACGCTGTGTGATCTCGCCACCTCGTAGTGTAATAGACAACGCTGCATGATCTTCTCCGAGACTATCGGTCTCGATAGCCCGACTTAACAACGTTACCTCAGACACGGCAGCAATACTCGCAAGTGCTTCACCACGAAACCCTAATGTGTGCAAACGGCTCAAGTCTTCGACACTACGAATCTTGCTCGTGGTATGGCGCAGGCTTACACGCTCTAGCTCGTCTTCTGGAATGCCATATCCATCATCGGTGACACGCATGAGGCGTAGGCCACCGCCACGCACCTCAACGCGTATCTCTCCCGCACCCGCATCCAGCGCGTTCTCTAGCAATTCCTTAATTACCGAGACAGGACGCTCAATCACCTCACCCGCCGCAATACGTTCCGCTACATCGGGAGCAAGCGCGAGTAGTGGACGACGAGGCATAGATAGACGGAAAGGCTGTTCTTGTAGTTGACTCATCGCAGCACTTTACTTTTCTTTTTCTGCATCAAAAACAACAAGTTCAAAGCATCAAGCGGCGTGAGAGCATATACGTTGATGGCATCCATATTCGGCGTCGTTCCATCCATTTGCTCTAACGCTTTTGCCACTTCACGCGCCTCTTCACTTTGCCACTCATAGTGCCCTTGTCCCTCAGCAACCATTTTTCGCATATCATCTTGATTATAGGAATAATTGGAATTGTCTTCTGGTGCGAGTGATAATCCATTCTTCCCATCGTCACGTCTCAGCTCCAATTGTTGTAGCACCATCTCGGCTCGCTTCACCACGCTTGGTGGCATACCAGCAAGTTTTGCTACATGCACACCATAGCTACGTCCAATACTACCCTGGATTACACGATGCAGAAATACAATGCCATTCTGCTCATCATCGCTAATCGCCATTGTATATACACTCAAATGTGACAATTCATTAGCTATCGCGGCAAGTTCGTGATAGTGCGTCGCGAACAATGTGCGCGCCATCGTCTCACTATGCAGGTGTTCCACAACCGCTCTTGCTATCGCCAAACCATCGTAGGTGCTTGTGCCTCTACCAATTTCGTCAAGAATAATCAGGCTATGAGATGTCGCATGATGCAGAATGGTTGCGGTCTCTTCCATCTCCACCATAAATGTACTTTTGCCCGATGCGATATCATCCTCCGCACCAACACGCGTGAAGATGCGATCAACCAGACCTATCCGTGCCTTACGCGCTGGCACAAAACTTCCTATTTGTGCCAGCAGTGTAATCAATGCCACCTGACGTAGATAGGTTGATTTGCCAGCCATGTTTGGACCTGTAAGCAAGACGACACGCGCCCCATTTTCGGCTTCCAAGTGCGTATCGTTAGGAATAAAGACATCACCATCAAGCGCGAACTCCACAACGGGATGTCTTCCACCAGTGATCTCTAAGCCATAGCCGTGTTCTAAGACCGGACGCGTGTAGCCTTGATGGGCTGCAACCTCTGCAAGACTCAGCAATACATCAACTCTAGCAATTGCTGTTGCAGTAGTCATCAACTGCTCATAAAACACACTCAATTGTCGCAGTAGGTCGGTATAGATGCTGCGTTCCATCTCTTCTATGCGCTCTTCCGCGCTCAGGATACGCGCCTCGTGTTCTTTCAAGTCGGGCGTGAGAAAGCGTTCAGCATTGACCAGAGTTTGTTTGTGAATGTAGTCAGGCGGCACAAGCTTTACGTTCGCGCGCGTGACTTCAATGTAATAGCCAAACACCTTGTTGAAACTGACTTTGAGCGACTTGATACCTGTGCGCTCGCGTTCACGTGCCTCTAGCGACACCATCCAGCGTCGAGAGTCACGGATAGATGCAAAAAGTTCGTCGAGTTCGGGATGAAATCCGGTCCGAATCAAGCGTTTCTCGTCATCATCCTCATCACTATTTGCGGGATTGACCAGAGCACGTAGAATAAGGTCTGTTACATCAGGACAAGCGTCTAGCTCGTTTGCAAGTGTTCTTAACAGGGGAGCATCACAACCAAGCAATAAATCCCGCAGTTGAGGCACAACACCAAGATAGTTACGCAAACCAAGTACCTCGTTACGCACCGCCGTTCCCTGACGCACACGGCCAGAGATACGCTCTAAATCCCCCAAACCCTGTAAACACATGGTAAAGCGGCTACGTAGTGCTGGACTCTCGTACAATTCTTCAATCGCTACCAAGCGTGCATCTAATATATTCAAGTCGAGCAGAGGTTGTGTAATCGTACGCCGTAGTTGTCGCGCCCCCATCGGCGTAATTGTGCGGTCCAGTACATGTAGCAAACTACCATGAATCGAGCCGCTACGCGAACCTTGCAAAAGGTCAAGATTACGCTGCGTATGGGCATCAAGCACCATATAATTTGTTGTACGGTACGAACGTAGACCGGTTAAAAGCGCGAGCAATGCCCCATTCATCTTTTCCAAATAAGCCACAATAGCACCCGCCGCCGAGATTGCTTGGAGTACAGAGGCACATCCATAGGCATCCAGCGATTGTACACCAAATTGACGACATAAACGTGTCTGCGCTGCTTCTTGCTGAAAAAAATACGGTGGGCAATACGTAAGAGTGATCGTCTTCGAGGGAAACTGATAAGCGTCTTGCTTGCTACCCTCAACGAGCAGACATTCAACAGGACAGAGACGTTGTAGTTCCGCTTCCAGAGCGACAGGCAATTCATCAGGCGTAAACCACGTCACGATAAATTCGCCCGTACTAACATCAACCGCCGCTAAACCTGTTTGAGTACGCCCAGGAGCAATCGCCACCAAATAATTATTCTGCTTTGTTGGTAGCAAGTTCGGTTCGGAAAGTGTACCAGCAGTCAAAATACGTGTCACTGCTCGCTCGACGACACCTTTGCTCGGAATTTCTCCTATTTGTTCGCAGATGGCAACTTTGTACCCGCGATGCACCAATTTCCCTACATAGTTATCTAATGCATGTAGTGGAATACCAGCGAGGGGTACCCGCTCGCTATCACGTCCACCGCCACGATGCGTCAGGACTATTTGTAATTCGCGTGCAGTGATACGTGCATCTTCATCAAATGTTTCATAGAAATCGCCCATCTGATACAGCAGAATAGCATCTTGATACTGGCTTTTAATATTGAGATATTGGAGACGTGCGGGCGTCGTCATAGCTTTTTCCCTGCTAGCATACTCTTTATAGTTTGAAACACATGTACCATACTATATTCTTAAGATATTGTCAAAAAGAGGTAGAAAATACTATCATGAGAAGTGAAGTTTACTTATGGTGCCTCTTGTAGTAAGAATGCAACTCATAAGGGATTGCTGGCGTATAAGAGGCAACATCAAGAGAGCAAATCTTGTCAAAGGAGAAGCCCATAATGCAACATCAAGACTTCGAGAGAGACGGTGATTTTTATCACCATTACGACCAGCAGAAAGTACACCCACAATCGCGTAGAATATCTCCACAAAGCATTGATCCTCAAGAGCTTATTAAATGGTTGTACGTCGTTGCAGGAATTCTCGCTTTCGTCTTTATTGTTGGAATGGTTATCTCTGGTGGCGAGGTAAACGGCGGAATTGCCATCACTCTCATCGTCGTTATGGGTCTCGCGTTTTTTACAACGATCATGCTTTTAATCTTTAGAGGTGTTCAATTAACCTCTACATCCTACAGCCTGATAAGAAAGAAGATGCAGTCTTTACAGACAAAACGTAGCTAGACAAAATCAGCAAGAAATCTATAATCGTTATTGTGGGTACTTAACTATAAACAACCATTTTTGCTATAATCTATTGAGGGAGTAAATGAATATGTAGTAACAAAGGAATATAGGAATGATTAGCAACGCGGAACGCCGCTTTTATCTTTTGGGTTTGTGCAGTGCTTTCTTTTTTCTTGTCGGGCTTATCTTCAATGTGTGGAATGTGCTTACAACTTCCGCAGTATTCCTCGCATTAGGAAGTCTGCTGACATATTTCAGTGTTCCTGTAATGTTTATAGCCCTTGAGTCAGTTTGCTTTCCCGACGATTACAACCATGTCGATAAACGCTATACCGCCACGCCTTACTCTATTGGTTTTTACACTATTGCCTACATATGTGCTTTAGCATCGTTTATTGTCCTTATATGCATTCTCATATACGGACACACAGCACTAAAGACGCAGATTTTCTTCTGGGGGCTGTTTCTCACTGTTTGCTTCAGTACAATTGGTCGATCTGCTCAAAAGACAACTCAACCCCTTAACGAATGAACGTGGTAATACAAGAGGGTGTGCTAAAGCAGACCCGTACAGGGGTGTTATTGCACTCTTTCACCAATCGGTGACTCCTGTACGGGTCTGCTTTAGCACACCCTCTTAACTTACTCGCTCTTTGCTGACGCATCCGCATATTCCAATACGGTCAGGTCAACACGCTTATGAGCGGAGAGTTGTCCACTGTACGACGCACGGTAGGAACCCGATGTTGGAGCTACATCAAAGTAGTCACGACCTACAGCGATGGTGATATAACTCAGACTAGTTTCCCGTTCGTGCGTTGGGTCAAATGGAACGACCAACGCTTTGTCAGGATGTTCCGCAACAGGCAGAAGCACTTCGATCCATGCATGAGTACCACCTTCACCGAGCATATGACCAGAGACATAGCGCGCTGGCAAGTCACAGAGACGACATAGCGTAATCATGATATGCGCGAAATCCTGACATACACCTTTGCCAAGTTTGAGTGCTTCAGCCGCAGGAGTACGAATCGTTGTGATCCCATTTTCATACTGTAACGCATGGTACGTCCAACTATTGATACGTCGTGCAAGCTCTAGTCCCTGTAACCCTTCAGCAACAAATGTTGCCGCAACCTTGCGTAGCGTCTCGTCTGGTTGCGTCAATTTAGAGGGAGTGAGCATACGCGAGTCTGACAGCCATGAGGCATCAATGTAATGTGGACCACTATTGGCACGTCTTTCAACAACAATCCACGCCTCGAAATCAATCGCGCTCTCGACGGTTGGCACAAGCGGATTCAGCACAAGATTGCCGAATTCATCAAATTGACTGGCGATTTCTATTGTGGGAGCAGAAACTTCTAACCGATACACTACACGTCGCTGATCGCCATATTGCTCTGGCGGTACAATCGTTAAAAGCTGGCTCAAGTCAGCAATTGGACCTGGATAATCGTACCGCAGATGCTGGTGAATCAGATATGCGGTACGTTGCACGCGTTGCCAATCAACGTTCTGGGGGTCAAGCAGGTTAAGAGATGCAATCACGGTTTCAAGGTCGTTTTGGCCCTGATTCATGCCTGGATGGTATCCTCTCTTTGGGCAGAGACGCTCTCTGTAACGGACTCTCTCGTTGTCGCTCGTGTTCCGGGCACTTCGTCAGCCCATACGGTCATACTTTGTAAACGCGGAGAGCCATAAGAAGTAACCATTGCCACGTCTAACGCATCGCGTCCACGTCCGATCAACACACGTCCCAAACGTCGCGTATTGTTACGTGCATCGAACGTATACCACCTACCACCAAGATAGACCTCGAACCATGCACAAAAGTCCATTGGCGCGTCTACGGGAGGCACATCAATATCTGGCAGATAGCCAAAGGCATAACGTGCGGGAATATTCATCGCGCGACAAAAGGATACAGCAAGATGTGCGAAGTCACGACAGACACCAACACCTTGCGCACAGATATCGGCCGCCGTTGTCGTTGGCGTACTTGTGCCATACTGAAAACGAATATTGGTGTGTACCCAATCGCAAATCGCCTGTACTCGTGCCCAACCTGGTTCGGTGCCACCGAAGAGCGACCACGCTTGATCAGAAAGCACATCGGAAAGGCAGAAGCGGCTCGGTAGCGTATACATTAACGTATCGTCCGGCAAGTCCTCCACGGGATGCTGAATAGCATCAGGAACATAGAGGTCCGGCTCGTCAGAGACTTCCGCAATGGCATCATAACGCCACACCTGCTCACCTGAAGGCATAACAAGGCGACGGCAGAGATTGCCATAAAAATCATTATACAAGCGAGACTCAATGTTGGGAGTGGTTTCCCATGTCTCATGTACTAGATGATGGTCCCCATCGAGTCGGGGCTGAACCTGAATTACCGTTGGAGTAGGCCACGTTGCCTCATAACGGAACTCGCATCCTACTCGAACTTGCATGATGTTTCATTCCTTTTTCTGAACGCAAGTAGTCGCGTCCCTATAGCTGTGTAATCGTTACTATATTCTACGTTACAAACACGCTCTAAGTCTCAAAAAAACGTACATAGTTGACTTTATCTCTATGGTTAATTATGCTAGAGAAGGTGCATATCAAGAATATGTTACCTGTAGGGACCGATTTATAGCGTCCTCTTGGCGATCAACCATCAACGAGGACGCGATAAATCGGTCCCTACAGGTGACGTTTCAATGAAAGGGAGAAAGTGCAAATGGCAGAGCCGCGTAGCGCAATGGACATCAAACCAGGATATCGAGGTAGAGCTTTTACCTCCGACCTGAGCGGTCAAGAGTTCTGGCTGGTTGTTGATAAAGGTTTTCAGCCAATGGGACTGGTCATGGGCAACTGCATTTATTCAATGGGTGCAGTTCGCAATTGGCTCGTTGGCGTCAAAGGAAATTTCCAAGGTGAACTGAAAGAGTACTCGCAGCTAATGTATCAGGCGCGCGAACTTGCGCTTTCTCGGATGCAGTTCGAGGCAGACCAGTTGGGAGCCGACGGTGTAATCGGCGTAGATATCAAAGTCGAGTTCCTGCACAACAACGAGTGGATGGAAGTCACCGCGATTGGGACCGCCATCCGCTATGTCGGCGGTGGAGCGAACATGCCTCCCATTGGACAAGGGCGTGTGGTGATACCAACGAATTAGAAGACGATGTATTACATATCGTTTACGTTCATCTAGGAAGACCAGGGCACCCGCAAGGGGATGCCCCTCCCATACAACGCTCACATATGGGGAAGGTGTGTTCATATATGGGAGGGGCATCCCCTTGCGGGTGCCCTGGTTCCTCAATCACACATAAGAAAAGGATATCATTATGTCCCTCGACCTGCAACGCTTACGCCAGGACACGCCCGGTTGTGCCCACGTCCTGCACTTCAATAATGCTGGCTCATCGCTGATGCCACAACCTGTGCTGGACGCAACGATTGCTCATTTGCAGTTAGAAGCGCGTATCGGTGGCTATGAAGCAGCAGCACAGGCAAAAAATAGTTTAGAGCATGTCTATGATGCGGTAGCAACGCTTATTTCCTGCTCACGAGACGAGGTGGCAATTGTTGAGAATGCAACCCGTGCATGGGACATGGCGTTCTACTCCATTCCATTCAAAGCAGGAAACCGCATTTTGACGGCTTCAACCGAGTACGCGAGTAACTATATTGCCTACCTACAACAGGCGCAGAAGACAGGGGCAACCATAGAGGTCATTCCTAATGATGAGCATGGACAGGTCTCACTTGACGCACTCAAAAACATGCTTGACGACAGAGTAAAACTGATCGCTATCACTCATGTGCCAACAAATAGCGGTATTGTGCAACCCGTAGCCGCCATTGGCAAAATCGCACGTGAGGCAGGTATCCTCTACCTTGTAGATGCATGTCAGTCTATGGGGCAGATGCCGATTAACGTACAACAGCTTGGTTGCGATATGCTGTCCGCAACGGGACGCAAGTATCTACGTGGGCCACGTGGTACAGGCTTTCTTTACGTACGGCGTGCCATACTTGAACAACTTGAACCCCCATTCCTAGACCTCCATGCGGCAGAATGGGTCTCGCCTCATCGCTACGAGATACGACCCGATGCACGCCGCTTCGAGAATTGGGAAACCAACTATGCGGGAAAAATAGGTCTTGGTGTTGCTGTAGACTACGCAAATCACCTGGGACTCGATACTATTTGGCGGCGCGTCAAAAATCTAGCCTATCAACTTCGCTCACAACTGACAACGTTACCTGATGTCATCGTGCGAGATCGTGGCATCACGCAATGCGGTATTGTTACCTTCACCATCGAGGGACACGATCCCAAAGAGATTCAGCGCGAACTTGCGACATCTAACATCAATGTCTCGGTCGCCATGCGTAACGGCGCGTTACTCGATATGGATGCACGCAAACTCACAAGCGTCATTCGCTCTTCCGTCCATTATTACAATAGCGAGGAAGAGGTCGAACGTTTCTGCCAACAAATAGAGGCCATGATCTGGTAACTGCCTCTTGAATTTCAATAATGGTCGGATTTGTAGGGGCTATAATTCATTACGCCCTCGTTAAGCATTACAAACCGAACGAGGGCGTAATGAATTATAGCTCCTACATCTGTTACAATCACATAATTGCGACCCCTATCGATTGTATGCCATAATACAGAGAAACTGCCTACCTGCTACAATCGAGTACTCTAAGGAAGAGAACCTATGACTGTACCAACGGACGCTGCATACGCCACAACACTTGATGCACAAGACCCACTGGCCTCTTTTCGGGAACGCTTTGTCATTTCCGATCCTAACCTGATTTATATGGATGGCAACTCGCTTGGTCGTCTGCCGAAAGCGACCCTAGCACTCACGGAGGACTTACTGCATCGTCAATGGGGCGAACGTCTGATTCGGAGTTGGAACGAAGGGTGGTTCACATCACCTGAACGCGTTGGCGCGAAAATAGCCGCGTTAATTGGTGCCCAACCAGATGAGGTCATTGTCGCCGATTCTACATCGGTCAACCTCTTCAAACTCGTTGTCGCCGCACTACGCTTACAGCGAGGAAGGTCACGGGTTCTCACCGACAACCTCAACTTTCCCTCGGACTTTTATATTCTACAGGGCGCAGTAGAGGTGTTAGACAAACAGCACCAGGTAGAAATCGTGTCCTCACCCGATGAGATTCATGGCCCTATCATTGAGTTACTAGCCCAACTTGATAGCGAGGTCGCGCTACTCACCCTTTCGCACACCGTTTTCAAAAGCGGATACACCTATGATATGTCCACACTCACAGAAGCGGCTCACGAAGTGGGAGCACTTGTTCTGTGGGACCTCAGCCACTCGGTAGGCGCGGTACCAATCGACTTGAACGCCTCCCAAGTTGATGTAGCGATTGGTTGTACCTATAAATATCTCAATGGTGGGCCAGGTGCACCAGCATTCCTCTATATCCGGCGCGACCTACAGGAGCAACTAATCAATCCCATTACAGGTTGGATGGGGCAGAAAAACTTGTTCCAGTTCGAGTCGGTCTATCAACCTGCAACAGGCTTGCGTAGCTTCCTCACAGGAACTCCTCCCATCGTCTCACTTTCATTGATTGAGTCGGGCGTTGACCTGCTATTAGAAGCTGGTTTAGACAACCTGCGCGCGAAATCGGAGCAGCAAAGCGAATATCTGATTGCGCTCTGGGATACAATACTGGAACCGTTGGGCTTTAGCCTAAACTCGCCACGTGACGTACGGCAGCGTGGTTCTCATATCTCGCTTGGTCACGCTGAGGGCCTGCGCATTGACCTAGCACTACTCAATGATATGAATGTCTTGCCCGATTTTCGCGCGCCCGACAACATTCGCCTGGGTATCGCCCCGCTCTATACATCGTTTCTCGATATTCACACAATGGTCATGCGTCTCAGGGATATCGTTGTCGAAAAGCTCTATGAGAAATATAGTAGCGAAACACCGACGGTAACATGATGATTGCTTATCGTCATTTGGCGAATGAACAGAATAGATATGACGATGTATTCGTAGAGGTCTAATTCTATTACACCCTTTTGGCGATTGATCCCGTCCATACGATTGATGAAATGTTTGATATGTCCTCCAACATTGTTGATTACCAACAGGGCGTAATAGAATTAGACCCCTACGAACATCCTATCCCTTTGATAATTATTAATTACAGAAAGGGTTCTTACAATGGCGAATAGACTTACAGGCAAAGTAGCCTTAATTACTGGCGCGGGTAGTGGCATTGGACGCACGGCAGCATTGCTATTTGCACGCGAGGGAGCGCGTATCGTAGCGGGTGATATCAACACCGATGGCAACGCCGAGACTGTACGTATGATTAAAGAGCAAGGTGGGGAAGCCTTAGCAGTACGCCTCAACGTCACCATAGCTGAAGAAATCAAAGCTGCCATACAGACAACGCTCGATACCTTTGGAGAACTGAATATTCTGTGTAATAACGCTGGTGTAGGCGAACAACGTACAGCGATTACCGACCTAGAAGAGAGCGAATGGGATCGCGTCTTTGCTATTAACAGCAAGGGTGTATTTTTAGGCATCAAATATGGAGCGGCAGCCATGATAAAAGCTGGCAAAGGTGGCTCAATCATCAATACTGCAAGTGTCGCGGGTATTGTCGGCAATCCTGGCTATGTGGCTTATGCGGCCTCAAAAGCAGCTTGTATTCATATAACAAAAACGGCTGCACTTGAATTAGCGCGTCATAACATTCGCGTAAACGCTCTTGCGCCCGCGTTTACAGCTACACCGATGGTAGACTCAATGGTTTCCACACATCGTAACCCCGACATTGCCCTCCAAAAACTAGGAAGCATTATTCCACTTGGACGCCTTGGCACACCCGAAGAGATAGCGAACGCCGCCCTCTACCTTGCCAGCGACGAGTCGTCCTTTACCACAGGTGCCGTGCTTGTACTTGATGGTGGTTTGACAGTGCAATAAACAAAACATATACCAGAATTTGGGTTGCATGGCAGGGTGAAAGAGGGCCAGGACACACAATAGGAGGTTTTTTTG
>CAXUHF010000008.1:44739-59009 GCA_964250765.1 uncultured Ktedonobacteraceae bacterium
GCAGAGTAAACTCTGCCATGCAACCCAAATTCTGGTATATTCTCTAAATCTTCCGTTGCACGTTTTTCCAATAAGGTGCCCGAATATTTGCTTTGAGCAGTTTGCCAGTGGGATTGCGTGGAATTTCAGCAACGAAATCTACCGAACGGGGTCGCTTGTAATCTGCAATACGTTCGGTACAGAAGGCGATTAGTTCCTCTGCGGTGGCATTGGCTTCCTTACGCAGTTCAACGACAGCCTTCACCGATTCGCCCCAGAGCGGGTCAGGTACGCCAATCACAGCGACATCTGCTACAGCAGGATGCGCTGTCAGCACGGCTTCGATCTCTGCCGGATAAATGTTGACGCCACCAGAGATAATCATATCAATCTTGCGATCACAGATGTAGTAATAGCCCTCGGCGTCACGGTAGGCAATATCACCAACAGAGAAAAAGCCATCGCGTTTATTTTTTTCCGTCGCCTCTGGCTTATTGAAGTATTCTGCTAACGAGGCACTACGCGCATACATCTCACCCGCCACACCATCGGGCACCTCGTTTCCTGCTGCGTCCAGCAAGCGTATCTCTTGCCCTGGTCCAACCTGACCACATGACCCCGGCTTGCTTAACTGGTCTTCTGGCCTAAGAATAGCGACAAAACCCGTTTCAGTTGCACCGTAAAACTCCCAGATATGTTCGCCAAAACGCTCGATAGCGCGAACCTTTAAGGCGTAGGGACATGGTGCGCCACCAAGAATAATCGCGCGAAAAGAACTGACATCATACTGCGAAAATACCTCTTCTGGCACATCACACAGCCGTTGCAAGAGCGTGGGAGCCATAAAGGTCGTCGTGATCTTGTATCGATCAATCAGTTGTAACGCCTCTACTGCATCATACTTCGGTTGAACAACAATTGTCGCACCCATAAGCATGTTCACAGCGACAAAAAAGTTCGGCGCACTATGATAGTATGGACCCGCTAGCAAGTGTATATCAGACTCCGATAGTCCAAATGCTTGCACGGTTCCCATCACAGCATCTATCCCAACGCCATCTGGACGATAAGCACCTTTCGGTTTACCCGTTGTACCAGATGTATAGCTCATTGTAGAGCCAAGTCCACCTTCACTCTGTACCACATCTTCGCTTGCATGAGCAAGGAGTTCTTCATAGTGTAACCATCCCTGCGGAGCCTCAGAACTCACAGCAATATAGGTTACTTGCTCCGTCACCTCAAAGCGCGCTTGCTCAACGACACCTACCAGTCCAGCACCCGCTATCGCTATTTTTGCCTGACAGTCATTGAGGATATACGCAACCTCATGCTCGCGTAAGCGATAGTTGAGCAAAACACCGATAGCCGAGAGCTTCGATAGACCACCAGCAATTTCGAGGGCTTCGATAGAGTTGTAGGTCATCACCGCAACACGGTCCCCAGCCTTGACACCTAAAGCACTCAATGCATTGGCAACTCTTCTAGCACGAGCATTCAATTGGGCATAGGTGAGTGAGCGGTCGCCACAAATAAGCGCGGTTTTGTTGGGTCGTATCTGTGCATGCGCATCAAGAAAATGAGGTGGTTTTGTTGGAGCTACATTCACCGAGTTTTCAGAGGTCGTCATAGAGCGTCGTCTCCCTGTCTGCAAATACGTCATCGTACACTGGAACACGCTGTAATAGCAGAATTGTACCACGTAGAGGGCCATGTACGTAATCAATTCCTTGAACCTGCACTAGCGAGGCAGTTCGATCTGATATCGGATAAAGCCTCGATTCTCTGCCACCCTATCATATAGCTGTCTAGCAGTGCTATTGGACTCGTGTGTGCTCCAGTACACACGACTACAGTTATGCTCCTTGGCCCAATCGACCACAGCAGCGATCAAGGCACGCGCCACGCCTTTGCCCCGTACTTCTGGGGCGGTGAAGAGGTCCTGTAGATAGCAGACGTCCGGCCCTGACGTGTTGGGATGGACGAGGAAGTGTGTAATACCGACAAGCTTGCCATCCAGCCGCGCCCCGAAAGCGTGCATACGAGTGTCCGCCTGGAATTCACGCCACGCCTTGTCGTACATCTCAGGTGGCTCATTCCGGTGATAGAAGTCGATGTACGCACGGAACAAGGCTTCCCAAACAGCCCTATCGGATGGCATGAGCTTGTCGATACTAATCATGTGACACACTCCCGGTTGTAAATTCGAGCATTAATAATAAATACAATTACACTCCCATTGAGCGACCAATGATCTCTTTCATGATTTCATTGGTGCCAGCGTAGATACTTTGCACACGAGCGTCTAAGTAGGCGCGAGCAATGGGGTATTCAGTCATGTACCCATAGCCACCGAATAACTGAACACATTGGTCCAAGACTTTTTTCTGCAAATCAGAGGTCCACCATTTCGCCATTGCCGCCGTTTCGGGCGTGAGCGTGCGAGCGTTCAACTCCTCGATACATCGGTCAACGAAGACACGCGCTATCTCAATCTCCGTCTTCATCTCAGCAAGTTTGAAGCGCGAATTTTGAAAGCTGCCGATGGGTTGCCCAAATGCTGTACGCTCTTTACAGTAGGCAAGCGTTGTCTCCAACGCCGTCTCACAAGCAGCAACAGCACTGATACCAACACTCAAGCGTTCCTGAGCAAGTTGGCGCATGAGATAGTAAAAACCTTGCCCTTCCTCACCAAGAAGGTTGGTAACAGGAACCTCAACATCTTCAAAGAACAGTTCAGCTGTATCCTGCGCCTTGAAACCCATCTTTTCGAGCTTGCGACCACGCTTGAAGCCTTCCATACCTCGTTCCACGACCAACAAGCTGATACCCTTGTGTCGCTTCTCAGGATCGGTTTTTGCCACCACAATGACCACATCGCTCAAAATGCCATTGGTGATAAACGTCTTTTGCCCATTCAGAATGTATACATCGCCCTTACGAACTGCCGTCGTTTTGACCGCTGCAAGATCGCTACCTGTATTTGGCTCCGTCATGGCGATTGCCGTGATAAGTTCGCCTGCACACATTTTAGGCAGCCAGCGTTGCTTCTGTTCCTTTGTGCTATAGGCAAGCAAGTAAGGTAGGACGATATCGTTATGCAATCCCATACCAGCACCTGCGCTGGACGCCCCAACACGAGCCGTTTCTTCCGCGATAATCGCGCTATAACTGAAATCGTCTACGCCAGAGCCACCATATTCTTCTGGCATAGCAAGACCCAAAAAGCCTTGCTGTCCTGCTTTCAGCCATAGTTCACGCGAAACAATACCCTCCTTCTCCCACTGCTCATTGTAGGGTACGATTTCCTTTTCTACAAAGTGCCGAAATGTGTCGCGGAACAATGTATGTTCCTCTGTAAACAGCGTCCTTTTCATAATTGGTGCTCCTGGGTGTAGTACGTCCTACTTACTTCGCAAATTCTATGCTTCTCTCTATTGTATCCTGTTTCTATAGTAACTTTCCAATTGAAGTTCAATCATGCTGAAAATATGATATAGTCCATAGAGAAACATGTTTTCATAGATTTTAACAAGCGGAGATGATATCACTCGTATGGGTCTAATTCTATTACACCCTGTTGGCAATTCACCACGTTGGAAGACATGTTGAAACGTATCATCAATCTAGTAGACATAATCGATTGCCAACAGGGTGTAATAGAATTAGACCCCTACATAGTTCCTCTCTTCACATTATCCTAAAATAGGAGACCACGCCATGAACGCTGATTCTAAACACATCGAAGTTATAAACAACGAGAACGCGCAGCAGTATGAGGTACATATGGGCGATCAACTCGCGGTACTAGAATACAAGCGTACAGGAAATCATATCACCTATATTCATACCGGTGTTCCACACACGATGGAAGGTCACGGCATAGCCAGCAAGTTAGCACGTAC
Source organism: uncultured Ktedonobacteraceae bacterium (assembly GCA_964250765.1). Taxonomy (GTDB): domain Bacteria; phylum Chloroflexota; class Ktedonobacteria; order Ktedonobacterales; family Ktedonobacteraceae; genus JBBQVS01. The sequence goes on from CAXUHF010000008.1 coordinate 48,621, forward strand.
AGCACTTGAAGATGCAAGTAAAGAACACCTTACAGTCTCACCTCAATGCCCATTTGTTGCGTCCTATATTCGAGAACACACAGAATACCTTCCACTCCTTAGTGAAGCTGAACAAACACGCGTCATGCAACGGTAAGGAGCGTGGAGAATGGAGCGTTTACAACAGCCTCGTATTGTCATTGTTGGTGCAGGAATTGCGGGACTCAACGCAGCCCTTACCCTACAAGATGCGAGTCTTCCGTGCCATATTTACGAGGCCGCCGCTCATATCGGCGGTCGTATGCACTCTGACACAACGACCTGGGCAGATGGCATGGTGAGTGAATGGTGTGGCGAGTTTATTGACAGTGATCACACGACAATACATGCTCTTGTTACGCGCTTTGAACTTCAGCTTATTAACCTGGGGCAACATATAGCGAGTAAAGCACAGACAACTATGTACTACCGCAATCGCTATTATAGTGCCCAGGAATTTACACGAGACTTTCGCATACTCGCACCTATCTTGAAACAACAGTATCAAGCGGTGGATTTTCCAACAACACATACACATTTTACAGAAACAGCAAAGCGACTTGACCACATGAGCGTGTACGATTGGGTTGCCAAATATGTAGAAGGTGGACATACGTCTCCGCTAGGCAATATGTTAAATCGTGGATGTACAGGTTTCTATGGACTCGACACACATGAACAAAGCGCACTTAACCTCGTGTATATGTACGGCGCACAAGCTGCTGAAGATATGTTTAACGCATCAAGTGGTCCTATGCGTGGCAGTTCTAAGATTGCAGGTGGCAACCAGCAACTTCCCCATGCTATCGCTGCTCATTTACCAAAGAATTGTATTCATTTAAATTCTACTTTAGACGCAATAAAAAAGAATACGGATAGCTCAATCACACTCTCGTTCACAACACCTGATGGTCCGACTGAAGTACAATGCGATGCTGTGATCCTCACGTTGCCTTTCAGTACACTACGACGAGTCGATTATCAGCAAGCCGGTTTTGACACGCTAAAACAAACAGCCATTGCAGAACTCGGCTACGGCACTATCTCTAAGCTTTTCTTGGAATTTGATACACGCTACTGGTATCAAGAGGGTCCCTGGCCCGGCATCAGCAACGGCTTCATCACGACAGACCTGGATATCCAGGTTCTCTGGGATACCTCGCTTGGGCAAGCGGGACAACATGGCTTGCTTGTCGATTATACGGGTGGGGCAGTGGGAGCATCTTACGCGCCATCGGCTCCATATTCCACCTCGGCTGACTCCGAGCAGGTTCAACACTATGCTCATTCCTGTATAGAGCAACTTGAACGAATTTTTCCTGATATAAGTGCACATTATACTGGCAAGGCTGCATTGAGCTATCCGACTGGCGACCCCTATCTGCGCGGTAGTTACTCCTGCTGGCGTGTTGGACAATACATTCACTTTGCTGGCTATGAAGGGATACGTCAAGGACCAATTCATTTTGCTGGAGAACATTGTTCAACCGAGTGGCAAGGGTACATGGAAGGGGCCGCACAAGAAGGAGCACGGGCCGCACAAGAAATCGTGCAAGACTATAGGTAAGGAGCTTCATATGACAGATATTCAAACTCTCTTTAGCTTACGAGGAGTTACGGCTGTCATCACAGGCGGAAGTGGCGCATTAGGAAGCACAATGGCACGAGGCTTAGCAAGTGCTGGAGCGCGTGTTGCTATTATTAGTCTACTCGCTGAAACTGGTACAAGAGTTGTAGAGGCCATTCGCGCCGATGGTGGACAAGCTATCAGCATCGCAAGCAGTGTCAATGATGATGCAGCACTTGAACGTGCGGTAGAACAGGTCACAAGCACCTTTGGTCCCGTTGATATCCTGGTTAACGCTGCTGGCGGCAATAATCCACTGGCTACAACAAATGATACGCGCTCATTTTTCGACCTGAGTACCGATGCAACGAACTCTGTATTCAGTTTGAACGCAATGGGTACCATACAAAGTTGCCGAGCCTTTGGACGGAACATGGCGGAGCGCAAACAAGGCAATATCATCAATATCACCTCAATGAGTGCTCTACGACCCCTGACACGTATCCCAGCTTATAGTGCTGCAAAGGCCGCCGTCACAAATTTTACGCAGTGGCTAGCGGTCTATATGGCTCAGGAATATAGCCCCAACATTCGCGTCAATTCGATTGCTCCCGGCTTCTTTCTAACAGAACAAAACCGCTTTTTGTTGACCGATGCGCAGAGTGGCGAACTCACCGAGCGTGGACACACCATCATCAATCACACGCCGATGGCTCGCCTCGGCACACCAGATGATCTTGTTGGCACTCTACTCTGGCTTGCCAGTCCTGCCTCCGCGTTCGTCACAGGCATTGTCGTTCCCGTCGATGGTGGCTTTTCGTCTTTTGGCGGCGTGTGATACATATCCTTGTTTGCGATAAGAAATGAGAGACTCATATGTACGGTACAGGTTCGACGATGGAGACGCTTACAGACAACGACGTGCAACACTTTATCGCGCAAGCACTCGATACACTCTCCTTACAAGGGAAACGCGTGCTGGTTATCATCCCTGATAGCACACGTACTGCTCCCCTTCCTCTTTTTTTTCGCTTACTGTATGAACACATCGGACGACATGTCGCACATCTCGACTACCTGATTGCACTTGGTACACATCCGCCGATGGAAGAGGCAGCGATTGAGCATCTTGTGGGGGTCTCCGCACAGGAACGGGCCGAACACTATCCCAACGTCTCCATTCTCAATCACTCCTGGTCACAACCTGATACGCTTTCCACCATTGGCACAATCTCGCGGCAAGAGGCACAACAGATTACTCATGGCTTACTGGCAGAGGACGTGCCTGTAACGCTCAATCGTATAATTTTCGACTATGACCAACTGATTATCTGTGGTCCCGTTTTCCCTCATGAGGTCGTAGGCTTCTCTGGCGGTGCCAAGTACCTCTTCCCAGGCATCGCAGGACCCGATATTATCAACTTTACTCATTGGCTGGGCGCGCTCGTAACCAGCATGCACACTATTGGCGTCAAGGATACACCTGTCCGGCGCATCATTCATCGCGCAGCCGAATTTGTTGACCGACCACTACTCTGTATGGCACTTGTGCTGAAAGACGAGGAGTTGCATGGTCTCTACATCGGATCGTATCTTGAAGCGTGGAGTGCGGCGGCAGACCTCTCGGCACAACTCAATATTATTCCCGTAACCACACCATTCAAACGAGTACTTTCTATACCATCTCACATCTACGACGATCTGTGGACAGCAGCAAAAGCGATGTACAAAACAGAACCTGCCATCGCCGATGGTGGCGAAGTTATTATCTATGCCCCTCACATCACCGAGATATCCTACACGCACGGCAAACTCATCGACGAAGTAGGCTATCATGTGCGCGACTATTTCACAAAACAATGGGACCGTTTTAAGAATGTCCCCGGTAGCATTCTGGCTCATAGCACACACGTAAAAGGTGCAGGCACCTTTGAGAACGGCATCGAGACATCACGCATCTCCGTCACGTTAGCAACAGGCATTCCAGAGGACCGTTGTAGACAGGTCAATCTTGGCTATTTGAACTATACGAAAATTCATGTGGAAGAGTGGAGAAACCGAGAGCAAGAAGGAATTTTGTTGGTGCCGCATGCAGGCGAAATGCTCTATCGTGCCGAATCGCTTTTTACTACAACATAGAAAACATCGAGGAGGGAAGAAACATATGAAATTTGGCGTTTGTGCTTCCCATTACGAGGTCGCGGCATTACAAGAGAGACCGTTCGATTACCTTGAAGAAAACGTACAACGCTTTCTCGTGCCAGAACAGTCTCAAGAGCGGTTTGAGGAGATTGTGCGGAAAACTCGCTCATTAGCCTTGCCTATCGAAGCATGTAACAGTATGCTCCCCGCCGATATACCGCTCATAGCCACACCTCAGCAGTCAGTAGATACTATTCGGTTAGAGCGTTATGTCAAAACGATGCTCCAACGTGCCGAGCAGGTGGGCGTTCATGTTATCGTCTTCGGCAGTGGACAGGCACGTGCGTGTCCTCCTGGATACGATCATAACGAGGCAGTACATCAACTTGGTACATATCTTGCGACATGGAGCGAGTGGGGACGCGAACACGGCGTATCCGTCGCACTCGAACCATTACGCTACGAGGAAACTAACATCCTGAATACCGTCACGGAAGGCGGCGCGCTCGTCACAGAGCATGTCCATTCGGGCGCGACTCTACTTATCGACACCTATCACATGGCCTGCAATGCAGAAAAGCCAACAGATATTCTACCGTGGACATCACTCATTTCTCATGTACATGTTGCTGAGAAGCAAGACCGCGCAGCCCCGGGACGTTATGATGAAGATATACGTCCCTATTTTTCAGCCCTTCATCAAGGTGGCTATGACCAACGCATCTCGATAGAATGTCGCTGGCAAGATTTCGTCAACGAAGTAGGACCAGCAATTGAAACAGTGAAGCGACAATGGACGTCATAATCTGTCAAACGCCATATATTGGCAAGAGAAACGTGTAGGATGCGAACCTCTGTACGGGTCTGATTTTATCACACCCTGTGAGCGATTCACAGTGTTGGAGGACGTATGGAACGTTTCATCAATCCCGTGAAAAGAATCGAGTGCTCACAGGGTGTGATAAAATCAGACCCGTACAGTCATGGTGATTTTGTCAAACCGTATCATTGGTCCCTACAGAAGAACAGAGGATAAATTGCAGGAACAACAGACAACACCCTTACAACGCTTGCTTACAGAAGATGCGATTGGTCAGCTATACAGACGTGAAGGACGCATGGCACAGTTAGGAAACGAGGACGGTGTTCTCAAGCTCGATTGGGTAGATGGCGTTGCACGTTTGCTTGCTGATCCTACGACATTAGAGACTGTAGAAGACGAGGCGCGCGCGATCTGGGGACAAGGAATACGCCACATTATTTGGGCTGGTATGGGTGGCTCCGTTATCACAGTGCGCGTTCTTGTCGAGATGGGTCTTGGCGGAGGACAAGATAAGCAATTCATCACTATCCACCCGTTAGATAGCACTGATCCGGCAGCCCTAAACGCGATTGTACGTTCACTGACACAAAGCAAAAACCTTCCCTTACCAACATCTTCGCCTGATACAGGCTATGTACACGCACTTTTACAAGATGTCATGATGATTGGTGTCTCAATGGGCATGACCTCGGAGGAGCCAATTACACACCTTGAATGGTTTACTGCTCTATTGCAACAAGCACAACTACCACCTTCACAGCATCTACTCATCATGACACTTTCTGGCTCCTATCTCGACAAGTTCGCACAACAGTATCAAGTACCAACACATCCACTACAACTCGATGGAGGTACAGGGACGGGTGGACGAATGAGTGCACCGACAACACGCGTCTTTCTGCTCCCTGCCGCTCTTTATCTCACCCGCCTCGTACCCACAACAAGTTTATTACGTCATGTCCTGCAACAAGCATGGCAATATCATACACTCGCAACAACGCACCCTTCCGCATCGCCATTTGTACAACTAGCTGCCGCACTGAGTGAAGCAAGTAAAGAGAATGCTTGCCGCTTATTGCTCACAATGCCAGAGGGATGGAGTCCACTTGTACAATGGATTGAGCAACTCATGGAGGAAAGTCTTGGCAAAGGCAACAAAGGCGTTGTCGTCTTTTATGAGCAAGAAAAGCAGGGAGACCGCAAGGGTCTCCCCTACATCTTCGAGAGCATCCTAGATGTAGGGGAGACCCTTGCAGTCTCCCTGTCTCCCCAAGGCGTGGAGACTCGCTATACCGCAGATGGCACGCTTGCAGTTCAGGTCGTCCCTGAATATCCACAGCCAACACACAACACAAACAACTTCTTTTTATACCAGCCCTATCTCGCCAACCAAGAAACACAAGCGAGACTTACCGCACTTGCTGCCAGCTTCTTAGGTTGGCAACTCACTATGGCCCTGTATGGCTATCTTTCCGATATTACATTCGCGGGTCAACCTGCCGTAGAGAACTATAAGTCACGCGCACGTATATTACGAAGTCAAGACGACCCTTTACAGGTGCTTACAGACCAGCGAGCAGAGTCGAAGCAAGGTTCGCTAACGCTCTTTGCACCTGACAATCTTGGTACAATACAGACACCAGCCGCTCTTTTCGCGTCGGCCCTTTTACGACAAACACAGCATTTAAGTTACCTCGATTGCACCTTTAACGGTGTTACATCATCACCTATACAATCCTTACTTGACAAGCATATCCCGTTGCTAGGCAATCAACTATTAGGTGTCCCTGTCAAGATACGTCAGGCACCAGCCGCCTATCATTCAACAGAACAAAGCGAAATGGATGGTCCACCCGCTTTTGTAAGCTTACGCATTCTTGTACGCGCTCATGAAACAAGTCTCCTTGGAACCTACACTGATACATTTTTACGTGCGCAAGCCATCAGCACATGGCAAGCGATGGTTGAACAGGGACGACACTGCTATCTCTTACTCGTAGATGGGAATGATGAGGAGGCTGTTGGCTTGCTGACAGTTTTTTTTGAGGACGTAGAACAGCATATTCGTGGGCGTAACGAATTGTAGAGGTCTAATTCTATTACACCCTGTTAGCAACACATAATGTTAGAGAGGGTTGTAACGCATTTCCACATCCTGCTACATTTGTTCTCGCCCACAGGGTGTAATAGAATTAGACCCCTACAATTCGTTATTACAGCATTCGTTCGTCAAAGTATACCTGATATGTAGGTAAAGGAGAATATCACCATATGGCAGAGAAACTACGTTTCGGCATCATTGGCTGTGGTGTCATCGGTCCCACACATGCCGAAGCAATTGAAAGCCTACCCGATGCACAACTTATCGCCGTTGCTGATCCTATAGCAAATAGAGCGCAAAAGCTCGCTGACAAGTACAACGTTACTCCCTACAGCGATATTCAGGCGATGCTGGACAACGAGCGGCTTGATGTTGTCACAGTGTGTACACCAAGCGGTGAGCATGGTAAACACGCGTGTCAGGTGATGCGCACAGGACGACACGTTATTGTAGAAAAACCAATGGAAATCACGCGAGCCGCGATTGACGAGACGTTGCGCGTTCAACAGGAGATGGGCGTAAAGCTCTCCGTTATCAGTCAACATCGCTTCGATACCGCCACGCAACAGATACACACGCTTGTACAAGAACAGGCATTGGGTCGTCTCGTTCTTGGCAATGTTCTTATCCCGTGGTGGCGTTCACAGGCGTATTATGATAGTGGTGCGTGGCGTGGAACATGGAAGTTCGACGGCGGTGGCGTATTGATGAATCAGTCTATTCACTCGATTGACTTGCTCCAATGGCTGATGGGTTCGGTCAAAAGTCTCTATGCCTATACAGATACGTTGGTACATCGTATGGAAACAGAGGACGTGGGTGTCGCAGTCCTACGTTTTGTGAATGGAGCGGTTGGCACTATCGCCGCAACAACAGGCGCGTATCCAGGCGTTACAACACGCATTGAGCTATTTGGCGATAAAGGGTCAGCCATTATCGAAAACGACCAACTCAGCTATCTACATCTTGCACGCAATGAACAAGAGCAAGCAGGGGATTATGGTTCAAGTCTGAAAACAGTCCGAAAAAGTGTAGTAGATAGCTCCACAGCACAAAACGCCGCCGCGCTTTCCGCGAACAGTCACGCGTTACAGATCGCAGACATGATTCGTGCCATTCGAGAAAACGGGACACCACTCGTCGATGGCAATACGGCGCGACAGGCTGTCGATGTCATACTAGGTATCTATGAATCGGTGCGTACACACAAGGAGATAATTCTTTCATGATTCGCCTATCAGCCTTCGCGGACGAAATATCCGCCGACCTCGACGAACAAATTGCAGTCCTCCACAGCGAGAACATTTCCTATCTCGACCTACGCGGTGTGGCAGGAACCAACGTTCTGGACCTGACCGATACGCAGGTCATGACTCTCAAAAACACGTTGAACAAACACAACATTGGTGTCGCATGCATTGCATCACCGCTTGGCAAGGTTTCAATTGCAAGTCCATTTGATGAAACGCTCAAAAAGCTTGAACGCGCTATTGAACTTGCGAATATCTTTCAGACTCCTTTTATTCGCGTCTTTTCTTTTTATCCACCTGTCCTCTCAGCAGAAGACGCGGAAAGCGGCGAGTTCGTTGATCCAAGCGAATGGCGTGATGAGGTTCTCAAGCGGCTACAAACAATGACCGAACAAGCACGCACCGCTAATATCACGCTTCTGCATGAGAACGAGAAAGATATCTACGGTGACACCATTGCGCGATGCGTCGATCTGTTCAAACATATCAACGATCCCCATTTTCAAGCCGCGTTTGATCCTGCGAACTTTATTCAATGTAAGCAGATTCCGTTTCCAGATGCGTATGAAGCCCTTTCTTCATGGATACGCTACGTACATGTGAAGGACGCACTTGCAGATGGGACAGTCGTAGCGGCAGACGAAGGGGAGGCGCACTGGTCTGACCTCTTACAACGCTTACATTCGCAAAACTATGATGGGTTCCTCTCATTGGAACCACATCTCGCACTCGCCGGACAGTTTCAAGGTTTTAGTGGTCCCGAACGCTTTCATCACGCCTCGCAATCATTGCAGAAATTGCTGCAAACGATACATTGGGAATACGAGTAGGGACCGATTTATCGCGTCCCCGTCGGGTGTTGTTTGCCACGAGGACGCGATAAATCGGTTCCTAATGAACTTTGACAATCGAATACGGCACAACGGTAGAGGCAGCAATTCATTGCGCCCCTACCGAGAAGAATTCCTGTTCTTGGTTGTCCATATTCATCAGATTAGTTAATAGTCAAAAAGCGCAACTGGTCTTTATATTCTGGTGCACGCTCTATCGCGGCACCACACGCAATCATTGCTTCATCATAACGGAGCAGTTTCCAGAGAAGCGTTCCCTTTGCCCAATAGGTTTGAGGATCATTAGCATCATATGCAATTGCCTTATCATAGGTAGCAAACGCCTCTTCGTACTGCTCCGTCTCACTCAATACACGCCCAATTGCATTGTAGATTGGAACAGCATCTTTCGTGGACGCTAGTGCTTGCTCGTATACACAAAGAGCTTCATCATAGCGTTTGAGAAAAGCGAGTGCATCACCCTTACGCATAAGCATATAGGCATTCGCTGGATGAAATGCCAACACGCGTTCATAGGCGGTAAGAGCCTCTTCATAGCGGTCAAGAAACATCAAGACTGTCGCTTTGTTCTCAAAAAAAATGGCCTGAGTGGGATCAAGAAGTGTCGCTTGCTCGTAAGACGCTAACGCCTTTTGATAAAACTGAAGTCTATATAGCGAGTTTCCTTGATTATTATGCGCATTGGCATCGTTCGCGTCGAGCCGAATACATCGCTCATATGCTGCAACAGCCTCTTTATGACGTTCAAGCTTTGCTAGCACAACCGCTTTATTGTAGTGAAATGCCGCCTCGTTCGGAGCAAGCAACAAGGCTTTTTCATAATACATCAATGCTTGTGGATAGCGTCCCAAGCGATAGAGTGCGGTTGCCTTACAGTTTACCGCATACACATTTTCAGGATCATACACAAGCACCTGCTCAAACGCCTCTATCGCTTCTTTGGGTTTTTCAAGCTGTATGTGAAGATTGCCAATGCTAGTATGAGCACGAAGGTTTGATGTTTCAAGTTCAATTGCCTGCTCATATGCTTCAAGAGCAAAGTCAAACAGTTCAAGTGAACATAAGATATCGCCGCGTTCACACCACGCTTGTCCAGAGGTAGGATCAAACTCCTCCTCTTCCTCTTGCTCTGCACACTCAGCATTAAAGGAGGTAGGATCAAACTCCTGCTCCTCTTGCTCTGCACATTCAGTATCAAAGAGAGCAGTATCCCGCTCTTTTAGCTCGTCAGTAGTGAAGTTCGATGTAGTAACATTCCATTCCCCATGCTCTTCTGTCACTATGTCAACAGAAGCAGCGTCACGCCACCCTCTTGTGTTCATGGTTTCCCCCAAGTCCTGTAGGTGGTGTCTGCATATACTCTTGCAGAAATATGTTATGTATAGAATACATCGCAAAAAGCTTGAGAGCAAGCTATTAGCAAAGTGTTGTTGTAAAATGGCAACGTGTTCTCAAACCCTTTGATCTCACGCTCCTTTCGGACGTATCTATCAATCGAGACGAAAAAGAGTAATTTGTACACGATAGCATGTTCTATTTCGTGCTTCATTTGACACCACATAGCGCACAGGGAGACCGCAAGGGCCGCCCCCACATTTTAATTAAAACGAGAGGGGGATAAATTTTTGGGGGGGGCG
>CAXUHF010000008.1:59019-76314 GCA_964250765.1 uncultured Ktedonobacteraceae bacterium
GGCCTCCCCTACATGTAAATAAAGACGAGATGGGATAAAATGTAGGGGAGGCCCTTGCGGTCTCCCTGTCGTCTCAGGACTACAATGTAAATGGAGACATAACATGTTTCAAGATGCGAACGTACCACCAGTTCAGCGTCCCATACGTGGAGGGAGTAGCTGGTTTCACACATTATGGGTGGGCCTCCTGCTATTCGTTATCGCCACCATTATCTTATTCCTCACACAGAATATCAATTTATATCCAACCGTCCTTCTTATTGGCAACTTTCTTGTACCCGTTGTCTTTGTTGCTTTCCTCTACGATCATCAGCATCTCAGCGTCCTGACGCCAGAAACTATAGGACGAAGCTTTGGTGTTGGTGGTATCCTTGGTGTACTGGGTGCCTCGGTGCTCGAAGCACTTTTACTGCCTGCTCCATCCTCCGCCAATCAAGGACTTTCTCTAGGCAGTGCGTTGGGCGTTGGACTCATTGAGGAGGGATGCAAGATCGTAGCCGTCATGTTTATCGCACGACGCCTGCGCCATACAGAGTCGATTGATGGTCTGCTATTAGGTGCCGCAGTTGGTATGGGGTTTGCAGCACTAGAAAGCACAGGCTATGCGTTCACGGCATTTATAACAAGTCAGGGGCATATCACCGCCTCCATTGTCTCAACAGTGATACGTGGTCTTCTTGCACCATTTGGTCATGGCGTGTGGACAGCTATTCTTGGAGCCGTCTTATTTCGCCAAAGTACGCCTAGACGCTTCCGCATCACCGGCTTGGTCATCTTGACGTACCTCTTCGTCTCCGTACTACATGGCTTATGGGATGGCTTGCCACTTGTCTTCTTCCTCACTATTGTCGTTCCACCAGGAATTAACATTTCAGTAGCAACTATCGCACTCAGTGTGATCGGTATTATTGTGCTTATAGTAATGTACAGACGTGCACTACGCCAGCGACTGGCGCAAGCACCGTTGGTATAGGGCAACTCATACCATTCAAGACGAACGGACGCCCACAAGGGGCGTTCCTACTATACTTTCTTGCGTGCTACACACGTTATATATGGTAGGGACGCCCCTTGTGGGTGTCCGTTGAAAAGCCATGTTATCCTTTTCCTCATACAATTTTTACTCAGGTCCAACAGAGCGCAATTTCTTGCGCAGACTAGCACGTCTTTTCGTTTCAAGACGACGTGTACGGCTGGCAGTTGTTGGGCGTGTTGGTCTACGCGGCGTCTCGACCCGCTGCATGTCCTCAAGACGTTCCGCCATACGCTCAAAGGCGGCTTCACGGTTAGCATGCTGCGAACGTCGCTCCACCGCCGTTACAGTAATACCGCTAGGACGATGGTGCAGACGTACTCCTGTTTCAACCTTGTTGCGATGCTGTCCCCCCGGTCCACTGGCGATAAAAAATTCTACGTCGCTGTCCCGCTCTAGCGATTCGCGGTCAGTCGGATATATCTCAGTCACGAATACTTCCTTTTGACAATTTGATGCATCTTCTCTCACTACTATACACGATATATGTGCGGAGAGATAGACAACCTTAAAACAACAAGCGGACAACAAAAATTCCAAAAAGGTATACTAGGATTGCGAACACTGTCAAGCAGTTACAAGGAGCAATCATTACCATGACAACGCATACAACACCTTTCGCCTCAACACTCCCTGGTCGCTACTACTATGACCCCACGCTCTACGAACAAGAGCAGCAGCGTATCTTCTCTCGGCTATGGTTTTGTGCAGGTCACACTTCAGCCTTGGCTGAAGCTGGGGCATACCAAACAATAATGCTGAGTGGGGAGAGTGTGCTTATAGTGCGTCATAATGATGGAACGCTCCGCGCCTATCTCAACATCTGTCGTCATAGGGGTGCTCGCTTATGTATAGAGGAAACGGGACGCCTAAAAGGTTCCATTCAATGTCGTTATCATGCCTGGACCTATGGGCTTGATGGAAGACTTCTTGGAGCACCCAACATTCTCACAAATGAACAATTCGACCGTGCCGCTTATAGTCTCTATCCAGTAAAACTTGAGGTGTGGGAAGGGCTTATCTGGCTCAATCTCGCGGATGACCCTCTGCCTTTAGAGGCACAAGTACGCCCGCCCATCATAGAACGTTTTGGGAACTATGCACCGTTCGCAGGCTATGATCTTGGAAGTCTCGTAATTGGCAAAACGCTCACCTATGAAGTACAGGCGAATTGGAAGATCATTATCGAGAATTTCATGGAGTGCTATCATTGTGGTCCAATGCATCCCGAATTTTGCCAGTTACTTCCGGGTTTCCGCATAGGCTCAATCTACGAAGGTGACGAAGCCGCAACGCTTGCCTCTTCCGCACAGGCATTTTCTATGACAGGTAAGGCCAGCCGCCCTCCGCTCAAGAATCTTTTACCAGGCGATGAACGCCACTACTATGGAATCGTCATCAACCCTAATGTGTTACTCAACCTTCTGCCCGATCACGTCGTCTTCCACACAGTTGAACCACAAGGGCCAGAGCGTACTCGCGTCACCTGTAGTTGGCTATTCGATGCCGATGAAGCAACGCAGCCCGATTTCGACCCAACGGATGCTGTCGAGCTATTTGATCTCGTCAATCGTCAAGATTGGGAAGTCTGCGAGCTAACACAGCAAGGGATGCATTCAAGAGCCTTTGTAAACGGCGGTATCTATATCCCCGCCGAACAGCATATCCGTGCCTTCGCCGATTTCGTGTTAGCACAACTCGCATAAAAAAACACTATACCAATGGCTAGTTGTCAACGCATTATCATCCGTTGTAAAGTTGTCGTAGGGACTACATTTATGGCGTCCCTACAACATCGTATAAAGAGAATTTTGCGCTTACCACTTGTCCCAGTGCAGTACTGTGTCTAACGGTTCGCGTTGCGCAGGCTTAAAGTCCGTCCCGATGGTATAAGCAACGGGCATTAACGCAGTCTGCGTAATCTTCTCGTAGGGAATGCCTATAATTTCAGCCACCTCTTTCTCATAAGGCAAATGCAATGTTGTCCAGGCCGAACCTAAGCCACGAGCGCGTGCCGCGAGCATAAAGCTCCATGCAGCAGGTAGAATCGATCCCCAGGAACCTGCTTGCCCTTCTATCGAAGGTATCTTTTCCAATCTCCCAGCCAGACATGGAATGACAAATACAGGAACCTCGTGAAAATGTTCCGCAAGATAATCAGACGAATCGGTAACACGTTTCATCACCTGCACTCGTGGTGAGTCCGGCGCAAGCTTGCTAACTGGTGAAGGCATACTTCGATAGGCGGCGAACGATTTGCGGTACAGCTCCGCGATAGCAAACTTTTTTTCGGCATCGGTCACAACCACAAAATGCCAACGCTGGCTATTGCTTCCCGTTGGTGCCTGGAGCGCAAGTTCCAAGCACTCCCGAATCACCTCAGGCTCAACAGGTCTAGTCAAATCAAGACGCTTGCGTACCGAACGCGTTGTCGCTAACAGTTCATCTAACGTCAGGTCTAAGAGGGGCATTCTGTTCTCCTTGAAATATCCCATACACGTAAAGATAGCGATATTATACCTCTACAACACCTGACACTACAAATCCTGTTTATGAGGACATGGAATGTTACTGTAACCACTACACATTGAAACCTCACCTCATCCTCTTCCGTACTTGTCAAAGAGACGTGTACTACTTTGGACGAGGAGTTACAACATGCATTGCGAGAACGCATATTTGGTGATTAACCCTAGAGCAGGGCAAGACATGACGAAACTGACAGATGTCTTTACTATTTTGTCGGCGGCAGGATGGGATGTTGACAACGCGTTGGTCGAGTATGGAGGTCACGCTCGCACATTGGCTGCAAAGGCAGCCAAGCGCGAGTACAATGTAATTATTGGGCATGGCGGCGATGGCACAACAAATGAGTTAGTGAATGCTGTCATGCAAAGTAAAAACCGCACAAGTATCATCGCCGTTCTTCCTGGTGGTACCGCCAATCAATGGCCTCATGAAATTGGCATGCCCGTTGATCCTATTCAAGCCGCTCTCACTCTCATCAATAGTGATGTGCGTAAAGTCGATGTTGGACGCATGACTGTTCAGCGTATTACGTTTCCCGACAACGTTCAAACAGAGCAAGCAGCACAAGAACAAGCAAAAAGCAAAAAACAGAAAAAGGAAGATAACCTCGAATACTATTTCTTGCTTACAGCTGGTCTCGGCATAGACGCCTCGGTCATCAGTCACACATCGAAATCTCTCAAAGAGCGTATCGGTAGTCTCGCGTTCGATGTGGCTGCCGCCAAAGAACTCCCTATGCAACACCCCTTCGCGGTAGAAATATGCGAAGTTGACGATGAGCAAGCATCAAAGACGCTCTGGCAAGGTGAGGCACTGCAAATAGTGCTTGGCAACACCCGTCTGTATGGTGACGCTATCGACTTAACTCCAAATGCCTATGTTGACGATGGCCTACTCGATATTTGCATTATCACAGCCAATAGCCCATTCACCAAACTACAGCAAATGGCTTCACTCGTACTCCAACACAAACCGGATAGCAACTCGACAACCTACGTGCAGGGAAGACACTTCACCATCACACTACCTGCGTCAATAGAGTTACAGCTAGATGGTAGTGCCCTGGAACTCTCCGATTGTCTTAGCGAGCAGGATGCCGAGGCGTTGAAACAGGTAGAGGACCTGGCAAAAGTCACAGTAACGTACCGCTTCGATGTATTACAGCAAGCACTTCAAGTTGCGATTCCGCACACCTATGATAATACACTTTTCGCTAATGCTCCTCATACACACGAAGGACACACAACAGAGACAACAGCTATGGATGAAAAGGGAGGGGAAGTTGCACAACATATTTCACAAGAGCAGCTTGACGCGCTTCTTAAGCAAAGCAAATCAGTTACAGTTGCAGGTGTAACACCTAATCCAGAAAAGCAGCACACGTACATCATCGCAGGCACGACACGCAAACAAAGTACAGGCGATATAAAACCTGTTGCGCTTCGTGTCACAACAGAGACAAAGATATATCAGCGTACAGGCGAAGCCGTAGAAACTACGACTATCGAAACGCTACAATCAGGGGCAATAATAGCAGTCACGGGCAAAGAAAACAAACACAGCGTGATTCAAGCTAGCACAGTTCTATATACATAACTTGTTAGTTATGTATCATGTCTTGCACATAAAATTTCTTCGCATGTTTATGCAAAAGAGAGCTTAATAGCCACGCTTCTTGTCCACAAGATTATACAGAGGTTGACCCGCGAGATAACGACGTAGATTTTCCTCAAAGATGGTGGCGGCACGCTCGTTGTAGTGTGGTGTCACCCCTGAATCGTGAGGACTCATCAGCACATTTGGCAAGTCCCAAAACGGTGAGGTCGCTGGCAACGGCTCTTGTTGAAAGACATCGAGCGCGGCACCTGCTATCTGTTTCTGCTGCAACGCGTCGATCAGCGCGGCTTCGTCACACACATCACCACGAGCAATATTGACAAAAAATGCGCTCTCCTTCATAGCTTGAAACGCATCCGCATTGAACATCGCTTTTGTCTCTGGCGTCAGAGGAACAGCAGCAACGACCACATCACACTCTTGCAACATTGAGTGCAACTGATCAAAAGAATAATACTTCTCAGGGAATGTGCCTTCTGGATCGCCAACATTCGGAAACTGATAGCCTGTATCTTTATGGTTGTTGCTATGTTGCATTGCCAATATCCGCATGCCATATGCTTGTGCTAATCGTCCGATTTGTCGTCCAATACTTCCATAGCCAACAATACCAATCGTTTTCCCGTGCAGTTCGTCGATAGACGACTCGGTACTTTCCTTATCTTTGTTCCACTCTTTGCCCTGTTTCCAAATAAAAAGTTGTGGAAGCCGACGATACCATGCCTGCGTCATGGCGAATACGTACTCGGCGATATTGATTGCATGCACACCACTCGCAGTCGTAATCATGATCTCAGACTGAAAAAGAGGATTATCTACAAGCCGATCAGCACCAGCAGAGTAGAGTTGTATCCAGCGTAGATGTGGTGCTTGCTCTAACGTCGGCATCTTCCAGGGAAAACCGTAAAAAACTTCTACCTCTTGCCACAGTGGATCCTCTGAAGACAACGAGGGTGAATGTTCTATCGTCAGGTCGGATGAGACACGTTTCAAACGCTCCACCCATTCTTGCTCAATCGGGGCCGAAACCAGGACTACACGCGCCATGTGTGGTATAACTCCTCGTATTATTATCGCTGTACGGGTCTGATTTTATCACACCCTCTCGGAGATTGACCATCTTGCGGAACAGAGAAACCATTACCTAATCCTGCCAGCGAGTTCGATCAGCGAGAGGGTGTGATAAAATCAGACCCGTACAGGGTTCATTTCTATTCCTCTGTTAAGAGTACCACCTTTCCCGTCACCTTGCGTTGCATCATATCGTTGAGTGCGTGCGCGGCGTCCTTGAGAGAATAGGTAGCAGAAACCAAGGGTTGAATTTTTCCCTGCTGAAACCATGTCATCAGTTCTTGCAAGTTCTGCTGATTGCGTTGAGGACTCCGTGCCACAAAAGCTCCCCAGAAGACCCCGACAATTGAACATCCCTTGAGCAATGTAAGATTGAGCGGAATGCGTGGAATATCGCCAGCCGCGAAGCCAACTACAAGGTAACGACCCTCCCACGCAGTATTGCGTAGTGCGATCTCAGAATAGTTGCCGCCAACAGGATCATAAACCACATCGACTCCGTTCCCCTTCGTCAATGCCTTCAAGCGTTCTTTCAGGTCTTCAGTGCTGTAGTTGATGACCTCATCAGCACCATGCTCTCTACAGACAGCGAGCTTCTCATCAGTAGAAGCAGCAGCGATGACACGTGCTCCCATGACCTTTGCGATCTCGATAGCGGCAAGTCCAACACCACCTGCCGCACCTAGCACGAGCAATGTTTCTCCGGGCTGAAGCCGCGCACGGTCCTTTAGCGCATGATACGATGTGCCATAGGTCATGACAAAAGCTGATGCGGTTGTGAAGCTCATACTTTCAGGAATTGGAATAAGGTTCGAGGCATCCGCGACAACTTCTTCCGCGAACCCGCCCCAACCAGTAGACGCAATTACACGACTTCCAATACGTACACCCTCAACTCCTTCGCCAACCAACTTGACGACACCTGCGACCTCGCCACCAGGCGAAAAAGGCATGTCCGGCTTGAACTGATATTTTCCCTGAATGATGAGCGTATCAGGAAAATTGACGCCACATGCCTTTACGTCAAGCACCACCTGCCCCTTTGTAGGTGTCAGTGCCGCCACATCCTCAAGCACAAGTTGCTCCGGTGGACCGTACGTTTTACACAATACCGCCTTCATGACAACCTCCTGCGTTTACTATTGCTTCTCGCGATTACGAAACGCTGTAATCTCATCACAGTGACGCCGTATATTGGCACTGATGTCACGAATAAAATCACTCAGGCTACGATCTTCACCATACCATGACAACGCGCCTTTTTTCTCAAGCGTCTCGGCAGGAACACGGGCAAGTAGTCCTGTTGTATCTGTCTGAGCCTCCTGGTATTCATCAATAACCTGTTGCGCTGTATGGTTGCTCCGCGCGCTCACTTCTTCCTTGTCGAAATTCTCTTTGTGTTGAATATAGCGGAATACGTAAGCTGTTTCAGGTGCATTTTCAGTAGAGGAGCGCAACACATCGCCTAAGACACGCTCATGGGACGCGAGATGCGCAATGATATCTTTTACCGTCCAGCTATTTTCGGCTATAGGAGTATCCCATTCGAGTTCAGGTAGGTTATCAACAGTTTGGATGACCTGCAAATGGGCATTTTCTAATTCTTCGGCTACACTCATACGGATTCCCTTCTTTCTACGATGACAGCTTCTACAAACCTCGTTGGTTGCTACACGTTCTGTTCTCGAACGTGCTTACAAACGGTAGTATAGCACTCATAAGCTGTTATAGGCTATATGTACGAGAACAATGGCAGTGTGTCCAAACTCCTGAGTAGAAACGTGTACACTATGATACAATCTTCGTCAGCATGATGCTGACATAATATATGCTCTCAGGAGGAAGAAAAATGCAACAAAAACAAACTATCAATACTATCTGGCAGGGCGCAACCGCAGGCGTTATCGCCACAATACCAATGACTATTTTTATGTTGAGTACACAACGCTTTTTACCTAAAGGACAACGTTATGATTTGCCACCGGAGATTATCACGAAAGAGTTAGCAGGGCGAGCACACGTCAGACAGCATATGAACAAAGCTCAAATACTTGCCGCGACCACTGTTTCACACTTCGGCTATGGCGCAACAATGGGCGTACTCTACAGCATTATAGGACGCCGCTTACCACTTACATCCAGCCTAAGAGGAACGCTATTCGGTTTTCTCATTTGGGTTGCAAGCTATCAGGCACTGTTACCCCTACTTGGCTTTTCCGAGTCATCGCAACATGAAACAACACGACGTAATATGATGATGATTGCCGCTCACGTCGTCTGGGGTGTTGTGACAGGTATTGCAACAGAGGTATTATCATAGTATTACGATATAAATTATGCATCTTTCCTTAAAAATGCTCTTGGAGGTCGCTAAAACGTGCAAGTTGGAGCAACTGCCCCGTACCAATGTTTTGCACCTCCTCATGCTCCAAATGCCATGTGTGCGGATGAGGGATATAGACGGCATTCAGACCGCCCCCTAACGCTGGATTGATATCCGAGCGGGGCGAATTGCCAATCATCCAGGTCAACGTCGGTTCAACCTGCAACTCTTGCACGAGCTTCTGATATGTAGCAACATCCTTTTCCTCGACAATCGTGACTCGTGAAAAGTACTGTTCGATGCCTGAACGCTCGACCTTCAGCTTCTGTTCCTCAACCGCACCTTTGGTAAGTAACATAAGCTCGTGACGTGGCAATAAGTAGTCGAGCGTCTCTTTGACACCATCAAGCAACTGTAACGGTTGGTGAAGAATACGCTCCCCGAACTGGCGAACCTGTTGCACATCCTCTTCTCTCACATCAGTTTCGGCGACACGACGATATGTCTCGATCAAACTTTTCGTAAAATTCGCCGAACCATAGCCCATAACCCGTTCCACTTCATCCAGAACACAGCGTATCTCCTCAGAAGAAAGAGTGGAGTGGTTGAGAAAGGCAATAAAGTCATGAATAGCTTGCTCAAAGTAGATATTGTTTTCCCACAGCGTATCATCCGCATCTATCAGTAAATGGTTTCGCATTGCGCCTCCTTTGAATTCACATATATAGTATGAAGATACCATATTAGACACGTATACTCATACCTATCTCTTCCTCTACCAAACGACGAAGCTTTGCCTCGGTATCCGTTCCAGGTAGTGGCGTGTAGATCATCACTTTTTGGTCGGGGCAGATGGAACCTGCAATGTTGTATACTCGAACATTAAGCGACTCACAGCACGATTGAGTGATTATTACCTACTCATTTAGAAAGTGAAAATATACATGACAACTTCTTCGCACAATGAAAATACGCGCCTTCCCGCCGCAGTAGCTGGTACAGTCACATTAGGAAACAATAACGTTGTCAATCGCGTTGGCTTCGGAACCATGCGCCTACCAGGACCAGGAATATGGGGTGAGCCAAGTAATCCGACAGAGGCCAAAGCAGTATTGAGGCGAGCAGTCGAACTCGGTGTCAACTTCATTGATACCGCTGCCTACTATGGTCCTGAGGTCGCTAATCGTCTAATCGTCGAGACACTCTATCCATATACCGATGACCTTGTGATTGCGACGAAGGTAGGGGCAGTACGAGGCGCGGATAAAAGCTGGAACATAGCCATGGATCCCAAAAGCTTGCGCGCCGCCTGCGAAGACAACTTGCGTCAGTTGCGTCTTGAACAACTACATCTAGTCCATTGTCGCTACATGGGGCCAGAGGTTCCATTTGCTGACTCGGTTGCAGCACTCGCGGAGTTACAGCGCGAGGGGAAAATTCGGCATATCGGCGTGAGCAACATCAACATGCAACAACTCACCGAGGCTCAAGCCATTACGACTATCGTTTCAGTTCAGAACCAGTATAATCTGGTGCAACGTGACGAGGAAGAACTTGTCACCGCCTGCACTCAGCAAAACATCGTTTTCACGCCTTTTTTTCCATTAGCGATAGGAAAACTTGGACAAGGGCAAGGTACGTTAGCAACACTGGCAGAACGCTATTCCGTCACTTCTGCACAAATCGCGCTTGCATGGTTACTCGCACACTCGCCAATCATGCTACCAATCCCAGGTACATCTTCTGTCAAGCACTTAGAAGAAAATATTGCAGCCGCCGCAATTCATCTTACGGATGCTGAGGTTGCAGAACTGGAACATATGTAACAAAGGGCATTCCCTGCCTTGCGGCATGAGATTTTCGAGGAAAGAACGGCTGTAGGGGCTTTAATTCATACAAGGCGTAATGAATTAAAGCCCCTACAGCCGTTCCATTTGAAAACGAATATTGTTACTCTACCGCTCCTGCTGTTCCAACGCGAAGCCTCTATAGGCCGCACCCTGTAGCCCTACTTTGGCATTGAGAATCACATGTACAGGCATTGGTTTCAATGCCTCTGCCAAACGTCCCTTATCCAAAAATGTCTTCATAAAGAACTCGTCCTGTAGAAAAGGTAATACATGACGTGGAATGCCACCACCAATATAGAGACCACCAGTAGAAAGTATTTTGAGGGCGAGATTGCCAGCTTCAGCAGCGAGAATTGAGACAAAGGTTTTGACTGTGGCAATACACAAAGGATCAGGTGAGGTCTTATCGAGTGCGGCTTGTGCTATCACGGCATTCGGATCTTTTGCCTGCGCTAATTGCTCTGTTAGCCAGGAGGGTTCGGGCGCATAGTTGCTCTCTTTGAGGTATGCATAAATATTGGGCATACCACGACCAGAACACACCCATTCGTAGCTGACATGCTCTAAACGTGGTTGTAGGTAGCGTAGCAGCCCGATCTGTAATTCGTCCGTCGGTGCAAAGTCGGCATGCCCACCCTCAGACCTATGCGCTATATAAGTTTGAGTCCCCCATGTCAAAAATGCCTCACCTAGTCCTGTGCCGGGAGCGATCACAGCAAGTGGTCCATTCGTCACCGATTGACCACGATTAAGGGTTGCCAGGTCAGAGGCTGGCAGAAACGGAACGGCAGAAGCAATAGATTCTAAATCATTCATTAATAGCACTGATTTTAGATTGAGGTCGCCCTTCATTTTTTCTGCTTCAACAATCCACGGTAGATTTGTAATAGTCGCCTTGTCATCTACCACGGGACCGGCAACCCCAAACGCCGCGCGGTCTACTTGCACCTTGTGTTTCCCAAGAAATTCCCGTACAATCTCTTCTAATCCCTTATAATTCTTGCTTGGAAAAAGGTCGTTTGCCACAGGTGTTGCTAATGCGGTCACAGACGCATACACTGCGAGTTCTGTCTTCGTTCCGCCAATATCACCAACGAGGAGCATATGATTGCTCTCCTTTACTTCTTTGTCCGGCATCATAAAATACTGTTAGGTTCTCTTCTATTGTACTCATATTCATGTAGATATTTCCATAAACTATGCGGATAGTCAATACATGAACACTCTTGCAGATGATAGAATAGATCAGAAAGGTCACAACGCACGTTGGTTACGCCTTCCTCACAAACATAGACCGCATTCACGATAGAGGAGATGTATTATGGCAACTCATCCCTTAAAACTGGGATATAAGGCTTCGGCTGAACAGTTTGGTCCACGTCAACTGATTGACTTCTCGGTTGAGGCAGAAGAAACTGGTTTCGATAGCGTGTGGATTAGCGACCACTTTCAACCGTGGCGACACACAAATGGACATGCACCATCCGCGCTTGTCTGGCTTGGTGCAGTAGGTGAACGCACAAAGCGCATCGAACTTGGCACCAGCGTTCTCACACCAACGTTTCGCTATCCGCCAGCAGTTATCGCACAGGCGTTTGGTACGTTAGGCGTGCTCAACCCTGGACGTGTCATTCTAGGCGTTGGATCGGGTGAATCATTGAACGAAGTTGCTGTTACGGCAGCAGAATGGCCTCCCGCCAAAGAGCGTTTAGCGCGACTACGCGAGGCTGTCACGCTGATTAAGAAACTTTGGACGGAAGACCTTGTGACCTTCGATGGTGAGTATTATCATACACGCAACGCCACCATCTATGATAAACCCACGCAACCTGTTCCCATTTATATTGGAGCAGGTGGTCCGGTTGCGGCAAAATATGCGGGCAGAGCAGGTGATGGCTTTATCTGCACATCGGGCAAAGGCGATGCGCTCTATCGTGACCAATTGCTACCAGCCGTAGAAGAGGGAGCGAAGGCGGCGGGTAAAGACCCTTCGACAATCGAACGCACTATCGAAATCAAGGTTTCGTTCGATACCGACCATGATCGCGCGATGGCAGATACACGTATCTGGTCAGCTCTTGCTCTACCAGCCGAAGACAAGGCCGATGTCCACGACGCACGCGAAATGGAGCGTCGCGCCGAGGCCGTCGCGGACCAAGCATACAAACGCTGGCTCGTCTCTAGTGACCCTGAAGAGCATATCGAGCAGATTCGCCCGTATATCGAACTGGGTTTTACTAACCTGATCTTCCACGCCCCCGGCGACGATCAATCCCGCTTCCTGCAACTCTACTCAAAAGAGATTCTTCCACGCATTCGGCAGCGTTGGGGATAAAATAGGAAACAAAATACACGTGCATCGCAAACATTGAAATGTTTGCGATGCACGTGTATTTTGTTTCCTATCCGTTCACGTTACAACCGCTACCAAGCCCAAAAATGCTGTTCACAGTAGGTTGTATTGTATCGCAGTTGGGTACAATCACACTTTGATTTGCTTGTAGCGAGGGATCATAAATGTTTTGATAGCTACCAAAATTATGATCGCCCTGTCCTGGTCCCAATGTGATATGCTGTATGGCTGAGTCGGGCAAGGTGCGCCCAAAATTGGCGAAGGCAATCATTTCCTGCTCGCTCAGGTCCGTATAGACCTGACCCTTCAGGTCCTTAAACAGTGGCGACAAATTGCTCAGGATACGGTTGACGGTAAGCTTTTTCTTAAGCGCGCTCAATATTTGCTGTTGACGCTGCGTACGTCCAATATCACCAACGAGGTCGGCATGGCGCGAGCGTACATAATCCAATGCCTCTTCGCCACTTAAATGTTGAGGACCGGGCGCAAGCAAGAGGCGTTGCAACGCATAAGGGTCATTGAGGTTACTGCCACTGCCCGTATCATCTGGATAGTTATCATCTACGATAGGGTGCGTCACGTCGATATCAATGCCACCGAGTGTATTAATGACATTGGCGAAGCCTGCCAAACCTACCCATGCATAACGATCTATTGTGATACCGTAATCCTTCTCGACGGTTAGACGCGCAAGACGTACACCATTATCAAAACTATTGCCGTTGGTCGCACCAAGCAGAAACGCTTGATCGAGTTTGTGCATCTGGCCCCGATCAGGAATGTTGACCCACGAGTCGCGTGGAATGGAGACTAGCGAGACACCATTGTTCACAGTATCGACATGCACCACCATCATCACCTGTGTGAGTAAAGCCGGAAACGAATATTTGCCATCATTATCACTACCCATGAGCAGAATATTCCAGGAACGTCCAGAAATAGAGCCGTCATACTGCGAGATATCTGGTTCACCACTGCTCCTGCCCACCTGATGCACAAATTGTGAAAGTGGTTGATTTACACTATAGTACGCATAGGCTACGCCACCACAGCCACAGGCGAGCAGCAAGAACAAGACGAGCGCGATCAGCACAGGATTTCTGCGTCGCCGCGTTCGGGATAGCCTTCTTATACGCGATGTATTACGTCGGAACATATATACAATTCTTTCATATACAGGAAATTACTACACCTATCCCATTCAGTGGTTCATTTTGCCACTATACGTAACATCCTGTCAAATCCTACCTCTCTATCTTTGCACTACAAGGAAGTTCTGACCAATTTTCCAAGAAGACGTACCAAACTCTTGACCTAGAGCACTCTAGGTATGACATACTATCTCTATGAGTACTACAGAAACAAAAACACCAACCTACTTCACACTTCAGGAGGTAGTTCAAAGAAGTGGTCTAAGCGAACACACGCTCCGTTACTACGAACGCATTGGCTTACTCGACAGCGTGAAGCGAGATAACAGCAGTGGTCATCGGAGATATACTGCTCAAGATGTCCAGAACATTGAGGCACTGGCGTGTTTACGCACAACCGGTATGTCGATTGAGGATATGCGGACGTATTTCGCACTTCTCAAAGATGGAAAAGCGGCTGCCGATCAACAACTTGCGCTCTTTGAAGGGCAGAAACAAGCACTGGAGCGCGAACTGGCTCAGAAGCACGAGCATCTTCGCTACCTAGAGCACAAGGTCGCGTTTTGGAAAGCGGTACAGAGCGGCGACGATGCAAAGGTGCAGGAAATCGCTGAGATTACTGCTGGCCTAGCAAAGCAGATCATCAAGGAAAAATAAGACAGCATCTTGAAAGGTGAATACCTATGAAAATGACAGGAAACACCATTTTAATCACTGGTGGAACAAGCGGTATTGGATTGGAACTCGCAACACAACTGAGTCAACGAAATAATACGGTTATTGTTACAGGACGTAATCTCGCCACATTACATGAACTACAAGAAAGATTCCCCAATATACATACCTATCAGAGTGATGTGAGCGATCCAGCAGCAATTGCTACACTGTATCAGAACATAACTCAAGACTTTCCTGCACTGAACGTGATTATTAATAATGCTGGCATTATGCGGATGCTCAGTTTGAACGGCAAGCACGGCTTGCAAGATGTAGGCCAGGAGATCGAGATCAATATGTTAGGGCCTGTCCGTATGGTCGAGCAGTTTCTGCCATCTCTGAAGACGAAGCCAGAGGCTGCCATCGTCAATATATCATCAGGTCTTGCGTTTCTGCCGCTTGCAAGTGCTCCTGTGTATTGTGCTACGAAAGCGGGTATCCACTCCTATACTGAGTCTTTACGTGTACAACTCCAAGGAACAAGCGTGAAAGTGTTTGAATTAGCTCCTCCTCCCACCAGCACACCGCTCATGGATAACTTTGGATCAGACTCATTTAACGGCAACAGTCAAGGAGTGATGAAAGTAGACAAGATGGTCAGCGTCGCAGTGAAAGGCTTGGAGAATGACACGTATGAAATTCGTCCAGGTGTTAGCAATGTTTTGAAGGTTATGAGTCGTCTTGCACCCGCGTTCATGCTCAGGCAGCTCAACAAGCCTGTAGCAAAGGAGCTTGCGAAGGCCGAGCGAGAAGAAGTACACGCATAATCAAAAAGAGAAGCGACACGAATGAACATCGCAGCTCTTGATGCAAATGCGTCATTTGTATGCGATGTTCGTTCAGAGGAAGTACCATCAGACTTATAACCATTAGCTACTCTTTGTAGGCGACAATCCGTAAGCGTCGATAGTCAGCAAACCAGTTGCCATCTTTGAAAAGGCGTTCACGCACTCTTTGTTCCGTCTGCTGTAACACTTGTTGCTTGACCTCTTCCGAAACAGAAGCAAAGATACGGTCGCCAAACATCTGAATCCAGTTTCTCAGCCCTTGCTCGCCCTCCTCTAATTTCGTCGGACGATCAAAAAGCAGAGCCATCTGGACCGCGAGACCATGCTTTTCTAGTAAAGACGTATACTGGCCTATCGAGGGAAAATACCAACCAAAATCCACTTTCGTATGCGTGATTTCCTCCATTGCTTGCTCGACGGTTGTTGTAATTATTGCCACATTCCCTTTACCACCAAACTCAGCAACAAATCTACCACCCGATTTTAGGGCCGTCACAATGTGCTGTACAGCCTGTTCCGCATCCTGCACCCAATGCAGCGTCGCATTTGAGAAAATTGCATCAAAGGGACGAGGGAAAGTGAAGTCTTTAGCATCTGCTACAAGAAATTCTACATCAGAATAAGCGGCATGTGCCGCTTCAATCATACTGACAGAACTATCTATTCCTATCACGTGCGCCCCCGATTGTGCGATAGTGTGTGCAAGATGACCTGAACCACAGCCCAAGTCTAATATGGCTTCACCTGACTTTGGCTCTAGTAAGGGAAGCAGACCCTTCCCATATTCAGACACAAAACTATGCTTTGTGTCATACAGTGACGTGTTCCACTCGTTATCTGGCATTCAATGACTCCTTTAGATTATCTAAACCTTAATCGAAAAGAGGCGTGTTTCCCTCTTGACTCTCATCCTACATGAGAGTGTATCCTTTTCTTGAAGGAAGAGACAAGCTATGAAAGAACATCCTCTGCTCAAGATTGGCGAGTTTGCACGACTGGGACAAGTATCTGTTGCGACACTTCGTTACTACGATCAGTGGGGCTTACTTAAACCGAATACACTTGACCCCGATACAGGCTACCGTTCCTACTCGCTCGATCAACTTCCACGACTGCATCGTATTGTAGTTCTCAAAGAACTGGGCTTCCCTCTGGAAAAGATTGCCCTTCTGCTTGAGAAGGACCTTTCCATAGAACAATTGCAAGGGATGTTCAAGCTCAAATATACACAAACATTAGAGATGATCGAGACAGAGCAGGCACGCTTACTACACATCGCCGCACGACTTCGCCACATCGAACAGGAGGGAACTATGCCAAATTATGATATACGCTTAAAATCCGTTGACCCCTTACTCATCGCCTCTCTTCGGGAAATCATTCCAATAGGAGCCGACCTCGGACGCTCTTATTCAAAAATTGTTACTTACTTGGACCAGCAACATATACAACATTCGCTTCCCACCATGCGTTTGTTCTACTCTCACTACAAGTGGTATGACAACGAAATGGGTATAGACGTAGAAACTGCTATTCCGTTATCCATTGAGATACCAACAAACGAGCAGGTTTGCACTCGTACATTGCTCGGTGGATTGGTGGCTTATACCATTCATACAGGTAGTGATATCGCGCTTGGTCAAGCGCATACAGCATTGCATCAGTGGATAGAGGAGAACAGGTATAGAATTATCGGTCCACCACGTCAAATTCACCTGCAACGAGCCGAACATACGGCCCAAAACGAATATGTTACCGAAGTACAATTTCCAATCGAGAAGCAATAGAGGTGTAGGGACCGATTTTTAGCGGGCGGGTTGCGCTCACCCCCCGCCGCGGCCGCGCTAAAAAGGGGCCCCCACC
>CAXUHF010000008.1:76324-76782 GCA_964250765.1 uncultured Ktedonobacteraceae bacterium
TCTCGCCCCCCTATATACCGCTCCTTTTCCCCCACCCCCCCCCCCCTCCCCGCAAAAAAATGGGCCCAAACACCACACGCCACAGCATAACACCAGGAGAGGAGCCACCTAATACTATTGCACGTCGCCCCGTCATAGTCTCGTACTGTGTAGCGATGCGTTGTATGATCTCTTGTACACCGCGACGGGCAAGAACGGCTACAGTGCCGCCGCTTCCGCCACCTGTGATTTTTGCGCCGTAAAGGTGAGCTTTGAGTCCTGTCTGTCGCACCAGTTCAACCAATGTATCTGTTCCGTCCGAACCCAAACCACATGCACTGTAACTCACGTGCGACTGATACATAAGTTCGCCGAGCTGCAACAAGTGCTCCTCGCTAACATCTTTCTCGCCAAGCAAGTCACGGAAGAGACTCACACGAGCATGCTCATAAATAGGATGCGCGGTAGATTGACGGACC
>CAXUHF010000009.1:0-3334 GCA_964250765.1 uncultured Ktedonobacteraceae bacterium
GGAACGCTCTCACGTTTTGCGAGTCTACAATCCTTGTGAACTGGCTTGAGAAGCCTCTTCGCACATAAGCTCATCTTTGCTTAACTTGACGCCTATGGGGTGTAATAGAATTAGACCCCTACAGGTGCGTTGCGGAAGAGAACATAGAAGGTTACATATATTTCACACAAATTTCATTGACGAGCAACCCTCCATGCAGTATCCTATGCTCGAATACTTCACTATATTATAACAGCCAAGGTAAACGGTGGAACAAATGAGCAGAGTAGGTATATTTTGGTTGATGCGCCATGAGTAATGATGAAAATATATATGCATGGCGCATTCTTCTAGGCCGGGTTGTCAACGACCCGCACGAACGACAGCGCATCGCTCGCATGATCGGCGTCAACAATGTCACACTAACCCGTTGGGCAACCAACAAGTCTAATCCACGTATGGAGAGCCTGCACCGTCTGGTGCAAGCACTGCCCAGCTATCGCCTCCAATTTCTTGAGTTGATTCCTGAAGAGTTTCCAGAGTTTCTGACCGAAGAGATTACGGTAGAGGAGGTGGCACAGGAAATTCCGTCGGCGTTTTATGAACGCGTGCTACAGGCGTATGCCTCTAATCCTCCGTTGTTGCGCTCCTCGTCAATCCGCATCACCATTATTCAACAGATGTTAGGCCAGCTTGATCCTATGCCGTCAGGACTGGCAGTGAGTGTCAGCGTATGTATGCCTCCCACTTCAGAAGGTGTAGTATGTAGTTTGCGTGAAGATATGGGACGTGGTACATCACCCTGGCATAGTCATTTGCGCAACAGTATAGGCTTTTTAGCCATCGAGTCGCCCCAAGGATACGCGGTCACGGAGGGCCATGCTGTCGTAGTACGTAGTAGTGATGAAAAGAGAACGCTCTTCCCCACACATGTCGTCGAGTGGGAGGAGAGCGCAATAGCATGTCCCTTGCTGCAGGCAGATCGTGTAGCAGGATGTCTTTATCTTTCTAGTCCCCTACAAGATTACTTTCTGCAAACGCTGCAAGATGTGATTACAAGTTATGCTAATCTACTACTTCTCAGCTTCGAGCCATGTGACTTTTTCAAGGTTGGACAGATCGCGCTGGGCATTATGCCGACTCACAGTGTACAACAAACATATCTACACCACTTTCAGCAACGTGTCACGCACTATATGCGTACAATGCATGGTGGTAAATCTCTTTCACGATTGGAAGCGGAGGCAAAGGTGTTGCGTGATTTAGAAGATGAATTGTTGCGATTAGGCCGTGAAACGAGATAGAACAGGAGTAGAACATGACACAGGCACACGATTTTCAAGGGCAAACAGAGAATACCTATCTCCTAGATGCTGAAAGTGCGCTGGAGATGGCCCGTCTCCTCGATCAAGATAGAGTGATGACAAAAGGCATGAATGGTGTTTTGTCAGAGCAAGAAGATGCTGACCTTCCTGGCGTTACACATATCCTGGACATTGGATGTGGTCCTGGCGGTTGGGTCAATGAAGTAGCGCAACAGTATCCTCGCATCGAAGTTACAGGCATCGATATCAGTAAGAATACAATCAATTACGCGAAGGCGCATGCACAAGTACGAAAACTAAACAATGCCCACTTTGTGGTAATGAACGCATTGAAACCTCTAGACTTTCCAGACGCATTCTTTGACATCGTGAACATGCGTACAGTTGTCGGCTTTGTGCCACTCGCTCAATGGATTCCATATTTGACGGAGTGTAAGCGCGTATTACGTCCTGGGGGAATACTTCGCCTTACTGAGGGTGAGTATGGTTTCACGAACAAGCCTATGCTTGAGCAATTTATGGCGTTGCTGAACATCGCACAACATAAAGCAGGACGTAGCTTTTCTCCAACCGGACATACCGCAGGAATGATTACAATGTTGCGTCCACTGCTCAAACAAATTGGGATGCAAAATATTCAAAGCAAGTCACATATGATCGACTACTCCTTCGCTATGGAAGCACACGAAGAAGGGCTAGAAGATATAAAATTCGCACTTGAGCTTGTACAACCCCTCTTGATTGGCACAAAGGTTATCACATCCGAGGCATACGCAGAAATGCACGCGCAGATATTGGAGGAGATACAAGCAGAAGATTTTAGTGGTCTCACGATTATGCTCACCGTGTGGGGTGAGAAACCCTGATTGGTTAAGTTCATGAAGGGATAAGGGAACATGACAGGGCAAGCCCTGTCATGCCGCCGACCAAGACATTTTTCGAGTTATTTGGATTCAATAGGCTTACCCCTACCACGTTGACGAAATATTCCAACATTTACCATTCGTACTTTACTCATTGCCTCGTTCTATAAAGTAGTATATTTACACGGATTATGTCTAACAGAGGAGTTTCTTATTGCATGCGTAAGCCTTTATATGGGATAAGTTCTATTTTCTTAACGCTTCTAGCTCTTAGTGTCTTTTTCTTCGCCCTTACTGCATCATTTGCACAAAACATGACATCAGAACTTGGTTTTCTCTATAACTCACATGGTTTTGGCCTACACGGAAGTGTACACGTACTCCCGCGTAGCTCTGGATTGCTTCCACCGGATGCACTAACAAATACAAGTATTGCGAGTTCTTCAAACTGGTCTGGTTTCTACGTTGGAACTGGTTCAGGAAGTGGATTTAAACAAGTTACAGGAAACTGGAGCACTCCCTGTATGTCAGGGCCTGTTAATAACAACCATTTAGTCGCACAATGGGTTGGTATTGGTGGCATCTATGGAAGTCAGCGTCTCCTACAAGTGGGAACCGCTCTGCTTACCGATGGTCGTTTCCATCTCTTTTACGAATTATTTCCAAATCCTCCTGTAATTAATGGTAGAGGCTTTAGTTGTGCAAATGCATTTACTGCTGAGGTAGACTACAATTTTATGAGCATAGGGAAAAATAAAAATCATATTTCTATCAAAAACCTCTCGACAGGCTTTACGCTTAATTACATTGTTCCTGATGGTCAATTCAAACCCGATATGCAAAGTGCAGAGTGGATTGATGAACGTCCAAGTTGTAATAGTAGTTTGACTGATCTCGCTAACTTTCACTATAGTAGCTGGACAAATCTACAGGCAAGAAGCAATACAAAGAGTGGAGGTCTCTTGAGTATTGGTTCCTTCGCCAATAGCGCGCTTGTGATGCAAGATAATAAACATCATACGCTAGCAAAACCTGATGGTCTCAATGCCAGCAACACGTTCAAAGATCGCTGGTACAATGCTGGTAGCGATGGTCATTGTTAAAAGAAACAAACATGAATCACCCCGAAACGTGGGATGATCGAGATTATTGCTGATAATCTCGATC
>CAXUHF010000009.1:3344-11648 GCA_964250765.1 uncultured Ktedonobacteraceae bacterium
AAAAAAACAAAAATACAACCCCCCACAACTGTGCCTCTCCAAATTTTATTGATCATACCAGCCACCCCCCCACGTTTCGGGGTGATTCATGTTTATCTATTATGCTTATTGCTTATTGGTAGCGTCCTCGTCATCCTCTTCAGTAATGTTATAAGGCGGGACTTCAACGGGTACACGATAGCCACCACCGTAGGTTGTATTTGTGGATGGTTGCTCCGAGTTTTGCACAGGAGTTAAGAGATCGTTCGAGATAGCCTTGACCAAGCGCTCGATGCGCTCCCAGCGCGCGGGATAGCGGTCGGCATAGAATTTCTCGCGACCCTCAGCATCGTAGGCGCAGAAGATGTATTCTTGATTGCCATAGCGGTAGTTGACACGCGTGTAGGGAACGCGCACAAGCTCAACGACCTGCAACGTAGCACGCGATGCGGACTGTGTGCTATCGCTCGGCTGCAGTGGTTTTGTAGTACCGCGCTGCTTCTCCTGACGCTCTGCACTAACAAGTGCCACAGCTGTATTCCATACATCCATCGGCACATCGTTTGGCGCGACATCAGGCAAGAATGCATCGTCTACTTCGGCGTTGTACACCAGTTCACCACCTGCATTGAGGAGTTGCTGTTGCGGAATAACACTCTCACCAATGATACGTGTTTGTACACTGAGGTCGAAGCGACGCGCAATCTCGCGGTGACGCACAACCTTGCCCGTACCACCACAGTTGGCACACAGCGACATTTTTGTCCCTTCGCATGTTGCGCATACACGCTTTCCATTGCCACAGGTACAATCAACCTCACCGTTAATACAGTCAGGGCAAGGCACAGTAGCTCCCTTGCTCGCGGGATCAGCATCGACAGGATTAGGAATCGGCACACCTTGCTGGCGAATAGTCTCGAACACATCCGATACTCTCTCGCCAACCGAAGTAGCAACATTCTCGGCCTGTTTCTGCAAGAAGGGTTTCTTCTCTCCGACCGTCCAGTCAGCCACATAGCCACGTCCGCGACAAGTGGTAC
Source organism: uncultured Ktedonobacteraceae bacterium (assembly GCA_964250765.1). GTDB lineage: Bacteria > Chloroflexota > Ktedonobacteria > Ktedonobacterales > Ktedonobacteraceae > JBBQVS01. The sequence goes on from CAXUHF010000009.1 coordinate 4,364, forward strand.
ATTTCTTTTTTGTGCGACCCTTACATTCAGGGCAGACAATCCAGCCGCGTCCATTGCAAGAAACACAGAGTGTTCGACCCGTCCCATTACACGTCATACACGCAGCAACTTCTTCCAAGCCTTCTAGTTTAGTATGGCTAGTGGGTGCCTTGAGACTCGTCACCTCCGGCAAATCGTAATCCCATACAGGCAGAATTGGTTGAGGTTTATTCGTGGCAGAGCGTCCTGCGTATGGCTCGGTGACGGACTCCATAGTCCGTGTCTCCCAGCGCGTTTGTACTGTGACCTCCCATACCTCGTCATTATGCGATGAGACGATATCCATATAGGTGCCAAGGTCTTTTGCTACACGCCAGTTCTCATTGCTCCATAGGTTGGCAAGCTGACGAATACGCTGCTCATCAAGACTTGTCGCCTGATGTGGCGCGGGTGCTGTTTGGGCCTGTTGCCAATAACCACCAGCCTTATCAACGACCCGCTTGATGCGCTGTTGAGCCTCGTTCGCGCTCTGCGTAAAGGCTTTTCTAATCTCTTCTAACCGCTTGTCTACCTCTTCTTTATTTGGCTGACCCTGCTTGAATAGCGGGTCCTGTGGCTCCCAATTATCGCTCATTCTAAGTGTGCCTCCCGAATATATCTATCGTCAATATATAATATTTTTGTTGTTATTATCTATACGAGATACGGGGAAGCAGGTTGTATGGTTCAATAGAAGAGAAAAACACAACAAGGTGGAAATGGCGTTGCCACTTCCACCTTGTTGTGTTTTTCTCTTTATGACAAGAACTTATTCGTATACATCGCATCAAAATTTAAACTTTTGACCGTCTTGCCAGATGCATCTTGCACACCGCCGGAGTTGAGAATAAATTCTGGGTATCCGTGCCATGCCTCGGCGTCTTGCATACCCCATTTGCGTCCATTATCGACATAGCGAGGACTGAGGTACTGCTGGCTCTCCAATACCAAGCCTGTATCGGGAAACGTGCCTTTAGGGGCTTGGCTAATTAGGTCTTGCGCTGCCTCCTGAACGTGTGTACGTGCATAGTCATAGCCTTTCTCTGTCGCCGCCATGAAGCGACGTAACATATCTGGTTTCTGCTGAATTTCACTAGGACTACTGATGATGTTCGGCGTATAGTAGTCGGCAACTCCGTAATCTATGATGGGAAAAATATTGAGTTGTGTACCCTGACGTTGCGCTTGAATAACTTCCCATCCCTCAAAAACCCAGGCAAAGTCAACACGTTTCGACTGTAGTGCTTGCATCGCGTCCACATTAAGCGTCACATTTTTAAATTTTCCCTGTCCACCATCATGCTTAATAATCTCGCTGACAACTGCACTTTCGTAGGGTGCGCCAAAACCGCCATAGACTTTCCCATCTAATTGACTCGGACGTGTGATACCGGAACTCTTTAGCGTCACAAGAGCTGAGGTATTATGCTGCATGATTGCCGCGATAGAGACAACAGGCTGGTTGACTGCCGCGTCTGCAACGATGCTCTCAGTAGAACTGATACCCACATCAGCCTTACCACTACTCACCAGGACATCAGGAGTTACGTTGCTCGAATATGGAAGCAACGTGAGATCAATACCTTGATCCTTATACCAACCATTCTTTAGCGCGACATAGATACCCGTATGGTTCGTATTCGGGGTCCAGTCCAATGCTAGCTGCATCTTTGTGAGCTTTTGAGATCCATGTGTTGTAGACGTTGTTGTATTGCTACGCTGTTGTTGTACAAGAAACGCACCAACAACGGCGAGAATCAGAAGTATTGGAATACCAATACTCAAGCCTAGACGAGTACGAGAGTTCATCAGTTAATCCTTTCTGTGTGCAAGAACATTCACCATACGAGCAAGAGCACCCAGATAGCACTTGCTGCTACTTTACGGTTGCACCGTGATACCACGGCAAAGCAAGGCGTTCGATCAATGATACAAGGCCAAATAAAAAGAGGCTTAGCACCGCCGTGACGACGATAGCTGCGAAAACGAGAATGACTGCATGTGAGTTGAACGAGGTTTGCATATAGATACCAAGACCCTGATACGCTCCCACATACTCGCCAAAGATCGCACCCGTAACGCTATAGGTTGCGGCAATGCGCAGGCCAGAAAAGAATGAAGGCATAGCTCCTGGTAGACGTACAAACCAGAGAATTTGCCATCGTGACGCCTTCATGCTCTTCATTAAGCGTAGAAGATCAGGGTCAGCACTCAACAGACCATCAGCACAAGCCACTGCTATAGGAAAAAAGCAATAGAGTGTGACAACAACGATTTTGGGACCAATATCAAAGCCAAACCAGATCAATAAAAGTGGGGCAAGTGCAATCATGGGAATGGTCTGCGATGTCACAAGAATTGGATAGACTGCACGACGTACCGCCGAGGATACATCTATCAGTATCGCAAGCAGGACACCGAGGAGTGTCGCGGCGGCAAGGCCAAGTACGGTTTCCAAGAGCGTTTGCAGTGTGTGACCAGAAATGACATCCCAGTTATCGAATAAGGCTTGTAGAATTGCTGTCGGTGCTGGCAATACAGCGGTGCTGACCTTGCCTGCTCGTACAATAAGTTCCCATATCGCAAGTAGCGCGAAGGCTAACACGAAGGCGGGACCATAGCCAGCAATACCTCGTAGTCGCGCATGCTTCATTAAAAGAACAGGTCGAGTCGAAATCATACAGGTTGCTCCTTTAAGAGTAGCTCTAGCAGTTCCTGTTCTAGCCGTACTGCTGGTTCAAGCGCGAGATGTTCTTGACGCCGTGGACGAGGAAGATCAACCGCAACAATGCGGAGCACTCGTGCTGGTCGCGCACTCAAGACGTAGATACGGTCAGACAGTAAGAGGGCTTCACGCACGTCATGCGTGATGAAGAGGACGCTTGCATGCAATGATTGCCACAGATCGAGAAGCCACATCTGCAACGAGAGACGCGTCAGGGCATCGAGCGCGCCAAATGGCTCATCCAACAAAAGAAAAGATGGATTGAAAAGAACGGTACGTAGCAGGGCGACACGCTGGCGCATGCCACCCGAAAGTGTCGCGGGATAGTTTTGCGCGAAGTCTGACAGGCCAAAGCGTTTGAGCAATTCAAGCGCGTCACGTTGTGCCTGCTTACGTGGCACACGCCGTACATCTAATCCCAGCAACACATTCTCTTCCACGGTACGCCATGGTAGAAGTAGTGGTTGTTGTGGCATATACCCCGACAGACCAGCACGCTTGCTCTTATCATCACCATCAATAGCGATGATACCGCTTGTTGGCTCATCAACACCCGCGACAATGTTGAAAAGTGTACTTTTGCCACAGCCACTCGGACCGATAAGCGTCACAAATTCGCCTTCAGCAACGGTCAAGTTGATTGGTGTGAGTACCTCTACCATTTTGCGTCCGTCACGATATGTTTTTGTCACGCCCTGTACAGATAATTTCATGCCATCCCTCGCATGCATACAAAAAGCCGCAACTCCTGATAGAAGAGGAGTTGCGGCCTGTATAGAATCTCTGCGAGACGCTGTTAAGACCGTGACCCGCTTCCCTACGCTGGTATTATCCAGATCAGGTTCTTAGGGACCGCAGCACGTTCGATACGTGCCAGCATCTCAGCCAAAACAGCGCCCCTAGCGGAATGAATATGTGTGTTTTTCTTGTGCTACACATAGTATACGGGATAGGTGAGGAGAAATGCAAATAAGAGGGAAAAGACAATTTTATTAGAGGTCATCAAGGAATTAAAATGAATGTGTTAACATACTTATAACGTATTATGACTTAATTAATAACATATCTAATTCTGTGATGAAGCTGTTTTAGATTTTATCACAGAATTATTTTCTCTTATCATCAAGAAAATATAATGGACAAAGAGGTTTACATCATGACAGAAGACTTTCGTATGGACGTTCGACTTGCTCGGCGCATTGCGAACAAAAAGAAAAAACTTGACGCCTATCGTCCTTTATCGACAGAGATAGTACAACGCTTGCATGGTGATTTTCGCGTGTTATTTACGTACAATAGCAATGCAATTGAAGGCAATACCTTGACATTGGCAGAGACACAGATGGTTCTTGAATATGGTGTAACTGTTGAAGGACATCCTCTACGCGAATATTTGGAAACCACGAATCATGCTGAGGCATTTGACTTTCTGGACACACTTGTTTCTACTCAAACATCACTCGAAACCGTGCTAAAGATACATGGTCTAGTCATGGACAAAATTCTGAAAGAGGCTGGTCAACTCCGAACAGTTCAGGTCTACGTACGAGGCTCAAATCATCGTCCTCCACCAGCACATGATGTTCCACTGTACATGATGCAGTGGGTACGCTGGCTAAATAGTGATGATGCCTTACATTATGATCCTATAACTCGCGCAGCTATCACGCATCACGGCTTTGAGGCATTACATCCCTTCACAGATGGCAATGGGCGCGTAGGACGCTTACTGATGAATCTTCAGTTAATACAGGATGGCTATCCACCTGCCCTTATACTTAGAGAGTGGCGTACTCGTTATATTACGGCACTACAAGCAGCACATCGAGGCGACTACACAGACCTTATAAACCTCGTTGGTCTTGCAGTTGAGCATAGCCTTGATTTGTACTTAGAAGCCTGTGAAGCAAGCACAACACATCTCGTCTCATTAAAAGAGCTAGCAGAACTCTATGGATTGGACAACAACTATCTTGGTCAACTCGCTCGTCTTGGCAAAATTGAAGCGACGAAGCGGGGAGCCTACTGGTACGCATCCAGCGAAGCAATTCAGCGTTATCTACGAGAAGTGCAAGAACAACCGAGAGGTCGGCGTTCACAGCGTGAGAAACCCGAATTGTAACTCTTTTGAATACAACTGTCCTTGACAAAGAAGTATTTATCGTGCATACTGTTATCACACGATAACAAGCAATGGAAGGCAAAATATTGGCATCTGACGCATCATCTAACACATCTCACGAGACACGCAACCTTATTCTTAAAGCCGCTCATGGCCCCTTTATGGAACAAGGCTATCGTGCTGTATCAACGCGTCAGATAGCGGCAGCATGTGGTATTACACAACCAGCTCTGTATCGTCACTTCGCAACGAAACAGGAGTTGTACATAGCAGTACTTTTAGAGTTGCTGCAACAGACACAGACACGCCTCACACGACTCGTTGAGCGACATGAAAGCGTGCTACATCGTTTGCATTTGGTGGCTCGTATGCTGCCTTCAACATGGAATGATGCAGGTCAGATGTTTCATGATATCCAGCACGAGTTGGATGCACAAGGACGTAAGGAGGTTTCCGAGGCATTTCGGAATCAAGTCATTGAGCCTATTGCATCGCTATTTTCAGAAGGCATCGCACAAAGTATTTTCCGTGATGCCGAGCATGGAGGACTTGCTCCGATAGAGGCTGTATTTATTCTCTTTCGCTTGTTGAACGACTCTGATACTCCTAAAACGAGTTCACGTCCTCAAAGTACTGACCGGATGGTTGATATACTCCTTCACGGCATTATGCAGCCATCTAAATCAGATATATAGTTCTTTTTTTGTCAAAGTGTTATCAAATGATAACACTTGTTTCATAGCATAGTTTTATAGCAAAAGCTTTTTGTTACAAAGCGCAATAACGTAAGGAGAAAATCATGCAATATGGTCTACCAATGTCCAAACAATCTGTAAAAGCTGGAAACACTATGATGATAGAGAACATTCTGCACATGCAAGCTCAGCAGTATGAGGATGGCAAAGCTGTGTACCGCGTACTTGAAGTACGAGGTCGTAAGAGTGGGCAAGTGCAACGCACTCCACTTGCAGTTCCTCAATATGCCGAGAAACGCTATCTCATTGCGCCCACTAGTAGTCGTGACTGGGTACACAATCTCATAGCCTCTGGCACATGCACACTTGTGTCACAAACGGGACAAAAACAATATCACGCTACGCTTACACTGGACGATGAGGCAATTACGATAGTTCGCGCATATATGGCACAGTTACCAGACTGGGCTTTACAACAATTTCCTATATCAAAAAATGCGACTGACGAAGAGATGCATGCAAAGAGTGAAAAGTTCGCGGTATTCCGTCTCTCGGAATTGAAATAGACATCGAAACATCTGTGGACCGATTCATCGCGTCCTCTTGGCGTCTCGATTACCAACGCGGACGCGATGAATCGGTCCCTACATTTGACGGGGCATTCAGGAGAACCTATAATACAGCTATATTAATCACACATTAAATTTCGACAAGAAAGCAGTTTTTCGTTTTGTTAGAACAAGATGTAGTACAGACCGTTCCCCAAAAAACAAAACCTCGTAGAGTGTTGCTCGACTGGCTCCGCACATGGGAACTCTATCCTCTTGTGTTGATAGCTGGATTTCTCCGTTTTTATCAGCTCAACACAACTGAGTTCGACCAGGATCAGGCTATTCTTTTTCGGATGGCACACGACGCAATTTCACATGGACTGCTTCCAACCACAAGCAATACAGCCTCTATCGGCATCGCTCATCCGGCTGGCGTAATCTATCTCTTTACACTTCCTGCTCTTCTCAATCCAAACCCGCTTAGTGGGGCAATACTCGTAGCCGTCTGTACAACAATTGCCGTTTTACTCACCTATTTTTTCACAAGACGCTATTATGGACGACTCGCGGGAATCGTAGCAGCATTATTGTATGCAACTGCATTTAAACCACTCGTCTATGCACGTTTTATCTGGCAACCCAACTTGATGCCACCATTTGTACTACTTTTCTTTTTCGCACTTTTCTATGGTGTTGTCGAGCGACGCAAGGGCTGGCTTTTTCCTGCATTGCTCTTATTAGGCATCCTCTATCAAATGCATGAAATTACAGTGCTTCTTGCTATACCACTAGTAGTTGCGCTATTGCTTGCCCCACATACATACCGTTGGCATGATCTTGCCTTTGCCGCTCTAGGTTTGGGAATTATTTTCTTCCCATATCTTCTTTGGGAAGTTTATACTCGTTTCATTGACCTGCACACTGTGCTCACATTAGCAAAGCAGCATGCTCGTATAGATGGACAGGCACTCAACTTCTATCAAGTATTTCTCACTCCCAACCTGCCGTCACCAACTGGCAAGCATGTTATTCCTTATAGACTGACACCACTTTTCTCCTGGTTACAATATGCAATGCCAGCCCTTGTTATACTTGGCTTGCTCTCGCTTTTGGTTGCATTAGTAGCTCCTCGGCTATGGGGAGAGACGAAGGTAGATATAGAGAATAGAGATGA
>CAXUHF010000009.1:11748-36867 GCA_964250765.1 uncultured Ktedonobacteraceae bacterium
CCGTTGCTTATCCTGTCGCGTCACGCGATTGACCTGCACACACAGTATTTCTTTATGCTGCTCCCTGGACCATTTGCGTTCATAGGTATCTTCTTCGCACACATAGTAAATTGGTTGCGAAAGCAAAAGAGTTGGCTTTATCAAACACGCTTTGCCTTCTATGGGTTGGCGTTCTTGCTTATTGCGGCACAAACGTTAGGAAGCACAGCATGGCTATTAAATACACAATATGGCAATAGTAGCAACGACACATTTACGCCCTACCATAACGATCTTCTTTCTCTACAACAAGCGTTAAATGATGCTGATTCGCTTGCGCAAACTCATCACCTTTATCACATCTACGTCACGACAGATGAGGCAACGCAGACAGCTCTAGGCTATCTAAGTGAACAGATGCACACTCCCACAACACTCTTTGATGCCTCACACTGCCTCGTCTTGCCTAATACAGCAAACGGACCTGCCGTTTTGCTAGTGGGACCTCATAGCACACTCGCTAACGCATTGGTCAAACAATTTGCTAACGCAACGCTCGTAAGTACACCTTCTCGTCTCGGCGGAGCATCGTTTCACCTGTACATTGTCTCTTCTCTGCCCGAACAGGCGACCTCTAAGAACGCGTCCTTCGGAAACGATTTACAGCTACTTGAACCCTCGACTCAAACAGTAGATGTTGCCCAGAAATCCTGGCAAGTGACACGTTGGAGCCTTCTACGGCCTCAAGTTGCTCGTCTGCGTACCAATTATGGATATGTCATGGTAGCGACCAATAGTAGCAATACAGCGCAGCAAACAACCAATATTTGCACGTTCAGCGCAATACACGCAGGAGATCAATTACTCGTTGCCTTTTCACAATCTACCTCTAAAACAACGCGATCTGGTATAAGCGTACAAGCAAAATCCTTCATGCAAGTTCCGTTCAATCCACCCTACGGTATTTTTCATATGGAGACGGATACAACTCAAAATACACCGTGGATAGGGCTGCAAACCACAAATGGGAAGGATAGTGTTCAGATTTCTTGATATAAAAAGAACGGACGAACATAGAGAAGAGGCAAAAACAATGTTTTTACCTCTTCTCTATGTTCGTCCGTTCAAAATCGAGGAAGGCTAGCGTCCCAACAAAAACGCTAACAGGCTACTCGCCGCAGGTGTTGCAGCATTAATGATGAACTGCGCCGCAACCGTCAGGATAACCAGAGCGGCAGCGGCAAACGTGATGGATGTGCCGAGACCAATTGGCGTAGTCAAGCGGTCCTGCTTGAGCGGAGCATCGAAGTACATAGACTTGATGATACGCCCATAGTAGACGAGCGAGACGATACTGTTGAGCAAGGCGATAATGACAAGCCAGTTCAGGCCAAGACCCCAAGCAGTACTGAAGATAATGACCTTACTCCAGAAACCTGCTAATGGTGGAATACCAGCAAGTGAAGCCAGACATGCCGCCGTTCCTGCCGCCAGGAGCGGTGAGCGTCTCGCCAGACCTCGGAAGTCTTCAATTCTGTCGCCACCAGTCAGATCACCAAGAGCGATGATACCAGAGAAAGCTCCAAGATTTGTCACCACATAGATCAGGATGAAGAACAACACGGCAGCATTACCATCGGAGCGACCACTTGCAAAGCTGGCAACGAAGCCAACAAGAATGTAACCAGCCTGCGCAATACTTGAGTAGGCCATCATACGCTTCGCATTGGTTTGTACCGCAGCCACGAAGTTACCAAGCGTCATCGTTAGCACAGCCACAATAGAGATCACCACGACTAAAGTTGTGAGGTTGACTCCGCCGAGACCGCCATCGATGAAGACACGAATGAGTGCAGCGAAACCCGCCGCTTTAGAACCCACTGAAAAAAATGCTGTTGCAGGTGTCGGCGAACCTTCGTAGATATCTGGTGCCCACATGTGAAAAGGAACAGCAGATATCTTGAAACCGAAGCCTGCCAGAATCAGCACGCCCGCAACAAGCTCCATCAAGTTACCTTGTAACGAGATGATAGGGTTGCCAGCGTGAATACCAGTCTTAATCAGGGTCGCAATGCCCATGAGATCGGTTGTACCAGTCAAGCCATACAGCAGTGCAAAACCGTAGAGCAGAATAGCCGAGGACATTGCACCGAGCAACACATACTTGACCGCCGCCTCTGCGGACTTCTCATTTGCACGAATCAGACCCGCCATCACATAAAGCGGAATGCTTGTCAATTCGAGTGAGATATAGATGGTGATAAGCTCGGTTGTGCTTGCCATCAACATCATGCCCACGACAGAGAAAAGCATGAGTGTATAAAACTCGCCATCGGACTTTATATACTTCGTCACGTAATCGTATGACGCCAGAATCATCACAAACGCGATGAGCAAGAACACTATCTTAAAGAAGACTGCATATGAATCGACCGAAAGCATATTAGAAAAGGCATGATTGGCGTGCGAGAAATCTAGAATAAAGATTTGCGAGATAGCCAGTGCAATTGGCACAAGCAGGCCAATTAGCGCAGTCGCCACCACGACGATGCGCCGTTTCGTAAACAGGTCTACTGCCATCACCACCAGAGCGAGTATGGTAAGACTCGCTTCTGGTGAGAGTAAGTAGAGATCAGACAACTTGAGCGTCATATAGTACTCCCTAACGTAATATCTCTACTTTACAACAGCCGAGGCCGCATGCATAAGCTGGCTCAGGCTAGGTGTAATCACATTAATAAGGGCGGTTGGGTAGATGCCAACAAACACGATGAGTCCAGCCAGTGCGAAGAGCGGAATCAGCTCACGTGGACTTGCATCAGGTAGCCAATCCCATTTCTTGTTAAACGGACCATAGAAGACGCGTCGTATCATCCACAAGAGATAGCTAGCCGTCAGAATCATCGTGAAGACGGATACAACTGTGACCGCAGTCCAGACCTGGAAGCTACCCGTAAACACCATATATTCCGCGACAAAACCTGCCAATCCAGGGAGGCCAAGCGAAGCAAGAGCCGCAAAGGTGAACAGCGTAGCAAGCATAGGCATACGTTTGGCAACACCACCGAAGATGGCAATCTCACGTGTATGTGCCTTGTCATAGATCACGCCCACGCAGAAGAACAGCAGGCCCGTGATGATGCCGTGACTAAACATCTGCACCGTTGCACCTGTGAGAGCCGCCATTCTAAAAGCAGCATCTCCTGTGCCAGTCGCAGCCGCCACACCTAACAGAATGATACCCATGTGACTCACACTTGAATAGGCAATGAGCTTCTTCATATCCGTCTGCACTAGACAGATACCAGCACCATAAATGATGTTGATAACCGCGAGTACCGCAAGTACACCCGAAAACTGATGAACGCCCTGTGGAAAGAGAATCAGGCAGAAGCGAATCAGGCCATACGCACCCATTTTAAGCAAGATACCTGCAAGGATAACGCTGACCTCTGTTGGTGCATCGGTGTGTGCATCAGGCAACCATGTGTGTAGGGGGAACATTGGTATCTTGACCGCGAACGCTGTGAAGACCAGCAAGAATGCGACAAGTTGTAAGCTCGCTGAAACACCAATGAGTGGTATTTGCACATTGCCAACAAGTAAGTGCGACGACAGAAGGTCTAATCGTGCCGTTGTACCACCCGATTGTGTGTAGACAAGGATAAAGCCAGCTAGCATGAAGACGCTACCAAAGAACGTGTACAGCAAGAACTTCCATGCTGAATAGATACGTCCAGGAACACCATGCTTGATAGCCTCGTTGCCCCAGATGCCGATGAGCAAGAACATGGGAGCCAGTTCCACTTCCCAGAATAGGAAGAACAGGAACATATCGAGTGAAACAAAAACACCCATAACGCCCGTTTCGAGCAAGAGAATAAGCGCAAGATATTCCTTGACGCGCGGCTTCTCCCAGCCACCAATGATGGCAAGCATCGTGATGAGGGCGTTCAAGACAACCATTGGCAGGCTCAGACCATCAATACCAACAAAATAGTCAATATTAAAATGGAACGTGCCAGCATTAAAGTTAATCCATGGAATGTTGATCGAGTCAGGCAAATGCTTTAAATCACCAAAGTTGCTAAAGCCGCCGTTTGCCAGAATACGAAAGAATATAATCATCGAAAGCGCAAACACGAGCGCTGAAAACACGAGCGCAATCCAGCGAGCGATTCTCACTGGTGCTGCAAGAGTCCCTACCGCACCAATCACAGGCAGTAGGAGAATCCAGGTTATATCACTTGTGAATATGTTCATCCTGTTTTCCTTTTATCCTTACTACCTAGCTACGTAATTGACCACTATAAGCACAACAGCCACAAGCACCGCAATACCACCGAAGAACGTGACCATGTACGACTGAACTCTACCAGTCTCAGTATAGCGAACATCACGCCCAAGCGTTGTTACAAGACGTGCCACACCATTGACAATGCCATCGACGATGTAGGTATCAAAGGCTTGTTCAATATGTGAAAGACCAAGCACACCATACTTGATAATCCAGCCATATAAGTCGTCAACGTAGTAGCGATTGTAGAGAATACGGTGAATAGTTTTCAGTGCCGCATTGTTCTCCACAAGATTGTGCAAACGTTCTTGATTCAAGCGGGCATACATGAAGTAAGCCGTACCGAGTCCTACCAATGCGACAGCAATACCTAGATAGGTCAATGGATCGGTAAACAGTCCACTAAAGTCGAGTGGAACTGCTCCGCGCTGTACGTAGGGGAAGAAACCGAACCAATAACCAGCAATCACTGATGGAATAGCGAGCAGTATTAACGGTATCGTCATTGAGAGCGGTGACTCATGAGGCTCACCAACACCTCGATACGTTCCACCCCATAGACCACCAAGCTTTCCATCCGTATTGCCAAAGGCCAGGATATAGGCACGCAACATGTAAAACGCGGTCAAGCCTGCCGTACCAAGTGTAATAATATATAACGCCCATTGCCCACGCTGAGCTGCAAGACCAATGATGGTGTCCTTACTATAGAAACCAGCTAAGAGAGGAAAGCCGGAAATTGACAGCGTAGCAATCAGCCATGTGATAGCTGTAATCGGCATCTTTGGACCAAGCCCACCCATCAAGCGCATATCCTGTACCTCTTTGTGTGTGGCATGGTGCAGTGAATGCAACACGCTACCAGCACCTAAAAAGAGCAATGCTTTGAAGAATGCGTGTGTGAAGAGGTGGAACATACCAGGGCCAGTACCATAGAGATATGGAGTGTTACCGAGACCGGAAAGGCCGAGACCAACAAACATATAGCCAAGCTGACTAATGGTTGAAAAGGCCAGTACGCGTTTGAAGTCAGACTGCACAAGCGCGATTGTCGCGGCAAAGAGTGCCGTGATACCACCAACCCATGCGACAGTAAGTAGAGCAGTAGGTCCAGCCGCGACAAAGAGCGGGAAGACACGTGCCACCATATACACACCAGCAGCAACCATTGTTGCCGCGTGAATCAGTGCGCTGACAGGTGTTGGACCTTCCATAGCAGATGGTAGCCATACATGGAGAGGCACCTGAGCAGATTTACCAATAGCACCGCAGAAGACCAGGATCATCGCCGTTGCCAGCAAGCCCTGACTCATAACCTGTGGAGCTTTAATGAACAACGTGGGAAAATCGAAGGTGCCTGTGTTGGCGAAGAGAATCATGATACCAATGATAAAGCCAACATCACCAATACGGTTCGTCACAAATGCCTGCATCGCCGCGTTTGCTGGCGACGGACGCTGCTCCTCTGGCTTGGCCTTCTTGTTAATCCAGAAGCCAATCAGGAGGTAAGAACTCAAGCCCACCAGTTCCCAACCGACGAAGATAACCAGGAAGTTTTGCGCAAAGACAATGACCAGCATTGAGAAAGTGAAGAGAGCAAGGTACGCATAAAAACGCGCATAGCCTGCCGAATCTTCCATATAACCTTGTGAATAGTAGTGGACTAGGAGCGAAACCGTTGTCACGACCACCATCATAGCGATAGCAAGTGTATCGAGATGGAAAGCAATTGTATAATTGCCCACAGTTCCCTGTGTAAACCAGTCGTAGACAAAAACCTGGACACCACCACTCTTTTGGAATGCGGTATCGCCTAACGAGACGAAGAGTAGTGCCCAAGCGTAAATAGCGGCAAGGAGCATAATGCCAATACCAATATAGCCACTGACAACTGCTCCTGTTGAGAGATGCGCAACCTTGGGGTCCTCGTCGTCATCCTCGCCGGAGTCGTCTAAGTTCGCTCCATGAACCTCTGCCGCATGATCTTCTGCCTGAGCAACAGAATCTTTTGAGCCGCGATCAGTCGCCGCACTTGTAATGCCTGGAACAGTTGCATAGGCGAGTTCCGCGCCTGCATGTGCCTCTTGTTCGCTGCCTTGAGCATCATGTGAACCATGTTCGTCGTGGGTGACGATGCGTACCTTCTTCGGACGGCTCTGCATGTCCCAGACACGGGTTCCAAACACAATGACCACGAAGGACAGGAGTGGCGCGAATAAGACCAACCATGAATATTGATACATAGCATTCACCACTTCATCATGTCAATTTCGCTCACATCCACAGTATCACGTTTGCGGTAGATCGAGATAACCATTGCCAGCGCAACCGCAGCCTCTGCAGCCGCCACAGTGATAATGAAGATAGCGAAGATTTGTCCAGTCAAGAGACTTGAGAAGTCTAACCCATTCGCCTTGACATGGTTAAAAAAAGAAAAACCGACCAAAGTAATATTGACCGCATTCAGCATGATCTCGATACCCATAAGTACCGCAATCGCATTACGCTTAGCAATCGCGCCATAGAGTCCAATACAAAAAAGAATGGCACCGAGTACTAAAAAATGATTAAGTGTAAGTCCCATAATGTACTAGTCCTCCCGACCGATGACAATCGCACCAATGATTGCGACGAGCAATACAAGCGACGCAACCTCAAAGGGGAGTACATAACTGTATCCAGTTGGGCTATAGAGAAGCTGCCCGATGCGCACTACATTACTCACATTTCCCGGCAACGGACTCGAAACACCAACATTGCTTACAGCATGCGCGCTGTTCATCTCGGCATAGATGATGCCTGCACCAACGAGAATACTCACGATGGCTCCAAGCCACCACTGTTTGCTCACGGGATTTGTACTCTCTTTACCCGTAACGCGCGTCAACATAATTGCGAACAGAATAAGAATAGTGATCGCACCTACATAGATGAGAATTTGCACAATAGCGATAAATTCGGCATTGAGCAAGACATAGATACCAGCAGCCATCGCAAACACGATAACCAGCGCCAACGCGCTGTGTACGATGTTACGAAGACCTACCACCGCCAATGCTGATCCCACCAGGATCACAGCGATGATCCAGAAGACAAGGGTGGCAAAGTCCATAACGAAATAACCCTCCACATGACGTTGGACTGTAATTTCAAATCTCATGAGAGAGGAAGAGAATATTACATCCTTGTTGAATAGTTCCTATAAGTATTGTATCATCCGTAGCACGGCACAAAAACCGAGCAATAGAGCGGTACATATGTTCCCACTTGCGATTCTAGCAAAACAAACGGGTTGTGACAAGGGGAAAGAGCATGGATTCTGTTTCGTTCCCTTATAACACGTTTGAAAAAAGTGAATACAATACATCTTGAACGCCATTTAGGACGTATTCTTTAGTGTTAGATATAATTTTCTGAATGATTATGATATACTCTACGTTGGATACCCCATCCACTGTTAATAGATAAAAGGCACGGACTGCAATGAGTGTAACGCAAACAACAACGACACAGGATGCTTCCGATGATGTGAGATGCACACACTGTAATAGTGTTTTGCCTCCACAGGCAACATTTTGTAGTACTTGTGGTGAACGAGTCCAGAGCAATTCACTACAAGCAACACTACCAGATACAGCAGATATTACTGAACGCTATCGTATAACATCTCTTTTGTACCGCGATGCTTGTACACAAGTGTTTCTGGCAATGGACACACTGCATTCCCGTCCTGTTGTCATTCGTAATATAGATATCACTGATTTGAATGACGATGCCAAGTCTCAGGCAGTCAAAGCGACACAGCACGAGTACGATGTGTTGCGGCGTCAGCATATCCCTGATGTGACTCCGCTTATCGACCTGCGCTATTTCCAGGAGCATCTCTTTACTGTTGGAGGATGGCCCTTTCCACTTCCTGAAGATGCTCAGCATGGAAGTAGTAAGGCTTTTACACACACTCTACACGATCTGCTGCAAAGTGGCATTGGACTTCCGAGCGAACAAATAGCCCTTGCATGGCTGTATCGTCTTAGTGGTGCTATTGGGCATTTGCACAATTTAGATATTGTGCTAGGTAATCTTGATCCTACGACAATTGTAGTTAGTGATGCGACCTATAATGGTGTTCCCGCACTCGCTGTCTCATGGCTTCCCACGCCTATACGCTCGTTGACAACATCGAGCAGTACAAATGAGGGTCCGTTCGTGGCACCAGAGGCACGTCTTGATGCAGTGGAAGCGCGCTCAGACATCTACAGTCTCGGTGCGTTGCTCTACTTACTGCTCACAGGTTCCTCTCCCGACGAATCGACCTCGACGCAACGACCGTGGCATGGGCTGCGCGAAGCGAACCCACGTATCTCAGGCAATATCGAAGCTATTGTAATGAGGGCACTCTCCGCCGATATGTCTAACCGCTTTCAACGCGTCGAAGAGATGGAGGAGGCATTGCTGCTAGCACTTGAGCAGTTTTCTGAGACACATAGAGTACACCCCAGAACTACCACACAAAAAAACGGCAAACGCGGCACGGCAATGAACGGACAAGAGACGATAGACTCAAAGGATGACGCTGAGGAGGTAACAATCTCTATCGTGTCTTTACAATCGCAACTTGCGCGCTTGCAATTCAACCAACCTGAGGTAGGACAGGAAAGTGTCCAGGACGGATATGTGTTGGCACGAGAAGCTATTGCTGACACCCCCACGATATCCACTGCTCACATCCGTGATGCGCTGCTCAACTCGGTGATCAGTACGCCACAGCCTATAGAAGAGAATGAGACACCCGAAGACGAGACGCCATCTATAGATGAAGCATTACCGGAGCCAATGCCGAGAGCCACACCAGTACCTATAAGTAGTACAACACGTGAGGTACCCTTACTACAGCGTTTTACAGAACGAATTACGGGCGTTTTACCTGCGCTAAAACCAAAACCCCGTCCGGCAGAAGACTCCTCTTCAACTGAAGCCCAAACAGACACGACAGGTATATCGTTTTTTAAGCGGCTCCAACGCTTTTTACTTGGTGAACAACAGCATACGTCAACGGCAGCGGCCCTGATTGAAACGCCATTGCGTGTACAGCCAAATCAAGGCTATACGATTCGCATTCACTTGATGGGACGCGAGGTAGCCGCCGCTCCATCAGGCTCGAAACAAGGGACTCAGCCCGTTGGCTTGAGTGCAATCGTTCGTGACGAGATCGTGCATATCGAGGTGCGATCAGCTATCTTTCAAAACTACGCCTACGTCGCGCAACGTGCGGATGTGCACATGCCTGGTGACGGTTTCGCTGCCGAGGTACTCATTCCAATGCAGACGCTTTCGGATGGCCCTAGTGGACGCCGCGAACGCCTACATATCTTCTTTATGGACGAAATGAAACGTCCGCTTTATGAAAAGCCGTTTGCCGTCGAAGTCTTTGTGTCACGTCTCGTTCAATCAGGTCGCGAAGGGCATAATGTGCTAACAATTCCCCTGTAGAGACCGATTTATCGCGTCCTTCTCGGCAATGGAAACGTGAAGAGGACGCGATAATTGGTGCATCCGGTAAATATCAAGGAGATGCGCACATTGCTTCGCTCGTGCCGAGGACGCGATAAATCGGTCCCTACAGATTTCAACATTCCTTTTTGTTACAGAGATATTTTATCGGCAGACTAGTCGAGATTGGGGCGCACGAGTAACATCTTGTCTTCCAGATTGGCCTTGACCGTCGCCCACTCGGTATCCAGAATACTGTAGTAGACCGAGTGGCGATAGTAGCCATCGGGCAGAATCATATGGTTACGCAGAATGCCTTCTTTCATTGCCCCAAGACGTTCAATGGCGTGTTGTGAGACAAGGTTACGACTATCCGTCTTGAACTGTACGCGAATAGCACGCAATGTCTCGAATGCATGACGCAACAATAGGTACTTGCATTCTGTATTCACGGCAGTACGACGTACTGATTGTGCTAGCCATGTTCCGCCAATCTCTAATCCTCGGTCTCGCGGGACAATGGTAAGGTAGCGAGTCGAACCAACGACATCGCCAGTAGCCAGTTGAATAATAACGAATGGAACATCGCTTCCGTTGGCTTGCGCCCCTAGTGCCCCATCAATCCACTCGTGCATAGCGGTCAGCGAAATAGAGGGATTATATGGCATATAGGACCAGATAGTGGAGTCCTGTGCGGCACGAAAAAGAGTTTCCGCATGCTCTTTTCGTAGTGGTTCTAATCGTACAATCTCGCCTGTAAGTGCGATAGGTTCTACCTTCATTGACATAAACAATTCTCCTAGATGAAATATCTGTAGGGGTCTAATTCCATTACACCCTCTTGGCATTCTACAATGTTGAAGAGTAGATGAAACGCTTCACCAATCCTGTGGACGGAAACAATCGCCAAGAGGGTGTAATAGAATTAGACCCCTACATTCCACCTATCCACATTATTTTATCGAATCTCATTAATTACATTCATCTATGTTGCCCACTAAATGCACACTTGACAGCCCTACGATTGAGTAGCACAATAGGGGGGAACAAAACGCATTAACGTTCTCAACAGCTAGATGCAAACAAAGAGACTACAACTCGTTTATTCTCATAAACGTATGAAAATTGCTTATATTATGCTGTATACTATCGAGAACGAATAATAGAAGATTATAAACTATGCAACAACCCAATGAGAACCGCACTAGCCACTCTACCGATGAGACAGCACGCGCATTTAATCATCCTGAACGTCAACTTGCCGATGCACCAACTCTGCCTCCCTCATCCATCAACATGCAAGAGGTTGCGCGTGCAGCAGAACGCGCACGTCTACGACAAGGAATCATGCATGTCCGTATTCGTCACTTTTATTGTACGCTGGAAGAGATGTTTGATGCATCACTACATGGGCAAAGCTTTGTAGTAGGCACTGGTACGGGTCGTCCCAACGAGCCAGGACGCGTCATCGACGCCTCGACCGCCGCTATGCGCTTAGGCGTGACTCCGGGTATGCCGCTTCGTCGCGCCCATCGTCTCGCGCCACGTACACGCTTCATGCCAGCATCATATGATAGATATCAGCCAATTCTACAACGCTTACGGGAACGCTATCGTGCCTACTCGCGTATCATCGAGTCCATTCCAATCGCAGACGCCTTTATTGACTTGCGTGGTTGTGAAATTCCGTTTGACTCTCCAGTCGCCCTTGCGGAGCGCCTGTGTGCCGAGATCGCTGAAATGGGGTTAACCGCACAAATCGGCGTTGCTAACGGGAAAGCAATAGCAGAACTTGCGGCCTTGATGAGTCGAAAAGATGGGCGGCAGGGTGTCCTCTATATTCCACCCGGACGCGAAGCCTCGTTTGTACAGACACTTCCGCTTGCATTGCTCTTACAACTACGTGCAGCAGGCATCGGCAGTCCAGGCACCTTTCCAGAGTTGGATGAGCAAAAAGAAGGCAATAACTCACGCCCACCAGAGGTCGAGGGCAAGAGTGAGCAGGTTGACCCCGTTGCAGTTGCGGAACTGGTCACGCATCTACGCGATTTCGGCATTACAACATTTGCACAGGTTGCCACACTAACTGAAGAGGGTGTGACACGTCGCCTAGGACGGCTCGGCATCTGGGTCTATCAAGTTGCTTCTGGCGAAGATACAAGTTTAGTGGTGCCCGATGCACCACCACTCAGCCAGAATGCACGGGTGCGCTTTCATCATGCCGCCGATGCTGATGAGACGTGTGCTGCCATTCGTAAGCTCTCAGACTACCTTGGAGAACGCTTGAAAGAGCAACGACTAAAGGGGCAGATAGTCGCGTTGATTCTCTGGCCTAGCCGTACAGCTCATCGTGACACGCGAAAATTGATGATGGGCGAAGAGGGCGAGGAGATGGTGATCACATCCGCCGAGGAAACGCTCGGTGGACAGATGATGCTCACTCATCATACCGATGACGCTGATGTGATTGCACAACATGGGCTGATGCTGTTCGCACATTATCATCAGCCCGCGAATCGCTACCTGCAAGTACAGTTACGCATTGGTGACATCACCACCACCATTCCTGCCTATTACCCACCACCCGCTCGTGCACGTGGCAAAGCCACACGTAAGCTAGGAGGCTAAAAAGATAATGTGCTTGCAAGAGGCCGACGTGTCGGCCTCTTGCAAGCATACTACCCTTCTCTCATTTGTTTCAGGGCGGCAAGTTCTTTCTGACCACGAGCCTCTAAATCTGTTTGCCACTCGTCCTTGTATTTTTGCATCGTGTCGGCTACCACTTGCGCTATCGCAAGGTTACGATGCCATTTGTGGTTCGCGGGCACAATATACCACGGAGCCTCTTCTGTACTACATTTACTGAGCACATCTTCATAGGCAGTTTGATAATCGTCCCAGTATTTGCGCTCAGCCCAATCGCTTGCAGACAGTTTCCATGCCTTATCACGGTCTTGTTCTCGTGCTAATAAACGTTGCTTCTGCTCTTCGTTACTAATATGCAGAAAGAATTTGAGCACAATCGTTCCGCTCTCGGTCAGTAATTTCTCGAAATGATTGATCTCTTTGTAACGCTTGCTCCACACATCCTCTGGCACAAGGTTATGGACACGCACCACCAGCACATCTTCATAATGTGAACGGTTGAAGACACCAATCATGCCACGCGCGGGTGTGACACGATGAATGCGCCAAAGAAAGTCATGGAGTAGTTCTTCTGGAGTTGGTCCCTTGAACGAATGAACTTCACATCCCTGTGGGTTAACGGACGAGAAGACGTGTCGAATTGTGCCATCTTTCCCACTTGTATCCATGCCTTGCAACACGATCAACATACTATGATGTTGTGCAGCCGCAAGGAGTTCTTGCAACTTGCTCAACTCGCTACTCAAATGCTCAGATGTACCCTGAGCCGAGTCATGATCGACATGCTTGTCTGTATGACCCGGATCATAGTCCTTCAATTTGACCGTTGTACCCTCATCAATCTTCCATGCCAATGCCATTATGTTTTCCTTTCATCGCAGATAACCCTCTACCTACTATACGAGATAGGTATAACAGATAGCTTCATACAAGCATAAATTTTTGAAGCACAGCAGCCTTATGAAACCTGTAACTATGCTCATTCGTTATACTAATGATATACTCTCGTATATAATGACAAATACAACACAAACATAAGAAGCACAATACTTCACGGGGGATGTATTGCTCTGCTTGTATCTTCCAGGGGTCGCACATGTCCAATACATCAGCTGAGGGTGAAACTTTCCCTGTTGTTACTGATTCTCTCATTCATATACCAAGTGCACAACATATATCACGAATAACCCGACCTCTTGCCGAGTCAACAAACGGGCAATGCACGTCAAAAATAACTCAACCCCTTGCTGAGATAGTAAGCGAGCAATCCACGACAAAGATAACTCGACCTCTCACCGAGCATATCACGACTGATACAGAAGCAATTGACTCGTCTGAACGTCAAGACTCCACAACACCTACGGACCTTTCTGTGCTACCTATAGATGTGCCACAAAAGAAGCAACGCTTTGAACCAACGACTGATCCCATTTCGGCTGTAACCACGTCCCCTATCCGTACCCATATAACGCTACGCCAACGAATGGCACGTCACAAAGTTGCCTCGCTTCTCTTACTCGTGCTCTTGCTTGCAGGTATTACTGCTCCCACAGTCGAGGGTGTACTCTATGGCATAAAGGCAT
The DNA here is from genome assembly GCA_964250765.1 of uncultured Ktedonobacteraceae bacterium. Lineage (GTDB taxonomy): Bacteria > Chloroflexota > Ktedonobacteria > Ktedonobacterales > Ktedonobacteraceae > JBBQVS01. The sequence continues at coordinate 25,744 of CAXUHF010000009.1, forward strand.
ACTCAACCTATACAGCCCTACGTAGTCACGCCTCTAGTGGCGTACAACATCTCCTTAATCTAAAGTCGATATTTATTACGCCTAAGACAAGCACCTCTAGCACTTCGTCAAGCACATCGAAGTTACTCGATGCAACAACTCTGCTAAAAGCAAAAAAAGAACTAGATGCCGCGCACAGCGACTTCGGGCAAGTACAATCCCTGCTTGATCATACCTCGTTCATCCCAGTTGTTGAGCAATATTTGCCGCAATACCGTCCTGAAATCACGTCAGCGCGTGCTGCAAGTCAGGTTGGAACGGACGTAACGGATATTGGAGAGGTCGTTATCAAGGCAGCAATGGTACTTGCGCCCAAATTTCGGGGACCGTTATTGAATGCCTCGCAAACTCCGCTTGTCACCTCTGCCGACCTTTCTCTTGTAGGGTCTACGCTGGATGCTGTGCTACCCTATGTCAACGATATTCAGCAGCAGACACAGGGAATGTCACTTGCCGCTCTGCCTGTAAGCGCACATCAACGCGAACAGGTGCAGCAACTGATCCAGCTTTTACCACAGGTCAAGACAGCATTGGTACAGGGACGTTCACTACTTGGCGCAATGGGTTGGTTACTTGGTGTCGATGGGTCAAGAACATTTCTTGTGCAAACGATGGACCGTGCGGAACTCCGTCCAACTGGCGGCTTTACTGGTCAATATGGCGAACTGCATATTGCAGGTGGTCGTCTCGCTCCCTTCTCGCTTCGTGATATTTCGCTTATCGAGTATGCGGATAATAGTCCGACAACAGATCAACAAGCGCCAAGTGCTTATCGTTCGTGGTGGCCTTTCGCCAACTGGGGGTTACGCGACTCAAATCTCTCCGCCGATTTTCCGACCTCGGCACAGATTGCGATCAACGAGTATAACCGCGAAGTTCATCATTCGGTCGATGGAGTCATTTTGTTTACGCCATTTCTGATTGAGCATGTCTTACAGGTGACAGGGCCTATTCGTATTCCGTCCTATAATGAAACCATCACCTCACAGAACTTAGAGGCGCGTCTACACTATTATCAACTCGATAATGCAGGCATCGCCAAACAAATTCGCATTTCGTCAGGCAATACCTCGACATCGGACCGCAAACAATTCACATCGTTGGTAGCGCATACTTTGATGGATACGGTGCGGCACGAGTCGCCAACGATGCTCTTAGCGTTAGCGAAGCAGATGCTTGAAGACATGAAGACAAAGGACTTACAAGTCTACCTCACAAATACACAACTGCAAGGCTTGCTGTCACAGTACGGGGACGCGGCACAAGTGGATCGCTCGACAACACACGACGGTCTGTACGTTGTACAGACAAATGTAAGTGCAAGCAAGGCTTCGCAGTACGTGAAAACTACGATACACGATACAGTGACACTTGACCCCAACGGTGGTGCAACGCATCAGCTACAAATGCAGCTTGCCTATAATCAGCTTGGCTTTGTCTATGGCTTAGATACGTATCGTGACTATGTGCGCGTCTATGTACCGCCCACTGCGAAGTTTTTAGGGGGAGACGGTTTTGATACTGGCACTCCACTCTGTGGAGGGCCATTGGATGCTTGCAAACAAAACGGCATCTACCAGCATGACGAAATGGTGTGTGCCGCCGGTCAATACGATGCTGGCGCGTCCGCTCCTATGCTTAATGACAACTATACAGGAGAATGGCATCCACTCGACACTATTGGGGCACCAACCAACATGACAAGCGATGAGCCTGGGCGTGCTATGTTCGGCGGCTATGTCGTCATTCCCAAAAACTGTACCATGACCGTCACACTCTCCTGGTATGTTCCACCAATCGGGCATAGTGCATATAATCTACTCGTACAAAGGCAAGCTGGAACATTTCCTGAACTAGACCTGACTGTACTTCCCACACCCGGAAACTGTGCTATACTCCAAACACAAGGACTACACATAGATAGCGTTCTAGGGAAAGATACATCGTTTACGCTTGCCACGAAAAAACAAGCGAGTAATGCCTGTTATCCACAACCCAATGTATAAGTATCCATCTATAGACAAGAGTGGAAGAAATAATATCCTGTACGGGTCTGCTTCAGCACACCTCTTCGTACCTCAAACGTGTGCGATGCCAACAGGGTGTGCTGAAGCAGACCCGTACAGGACATTGTATAGATAGAAGAAGTTGGTGTCGTTTGCAAGAGAACCCGAATCATAACAACGAACAGCTACCGTATAATGTAGAAGCGGATGTCCCCTATCATGAATATTCGTCGGTGAGCCAACCAGCGCAACCGACGTTTCCACCACTACCTCATACGCCACCAATACAAGATCAACCAATATCATTCCTAAAACAGACGCGTTCAAAAGCATTTCCGCTGATCCTGTCACTTATAGGAGTATTTTTAGTCGTTGCCCTTGTCTTAATCGTGGTTCTTTCACAGGTACTTGCTCGTCCAACGCCCTCTACAAAGATACCAACTTCAACGATACCAACACAGTCGTCGGCGCAACCAGTTACACCAACCGCAAACTTTCGCGCTGCTGATTGTCCATTTCAGCTAGGCGCGGGCATAGTGAATGGACAAAAGATTAAGTGTGGCTACGTCACAGTACCAGAGAACCGTCAACATCCTAGCGGAGCAAACGTACAACTCGCTGTCGCAATCTTTAAGTCGCCAAATGTGCAGAACGATCCATCGCCCGTTGTGCGTTTAGAAGGTGGACCAGGCGGCCCATCATTAGACAACTGGGCACACTATATCACTAGTTCAAATTTCTCAGACTTCGTGTTTCACCACGACCTGATTATGTTTGACCAGCGTGGGACAGGTTACTCCACACCATCGCTCAAGTGTCCCGAAACGTTGAAGTTGCAATATGACACACTCAATATTCATCTAAGCGCAACCGACGCAGAACATATGGAATTACAAGCATTACAAACGTGTCACGACCGCCTGATAAAGTCGGGAGTTGACCTGAACGCATTCAATGTATTGGAAAATGCCGCAGACGTGCACGATTTGATTCAAGCGTTGGGATACAAGCAGGTGAATCTCTACGGTGTCTCCTATGGGACACGACTAGCCCTTACAACGATGCGTCTCTATCCAGCGGTTATTCGTAGCGTCGTTCTGGACTCGGTATATCCACCACAGGAGAATCGCACCGATCTACCCAGTTCGGCACAGCGGGTCTTCAATGTCCTTTTTCAAGGCTGTGCAGCCAATGCACAGTGTGCAACACAATATCCACAACTGAGCAGTGTGTTCTATCAGCTTGTCACTGACCTGAACGCCAACCCTGTGCATTTTCAAACAACGAATGCGGTCACTGGCAAGACTTACTCAGTGGCAATGGCAGGTGACGATTTTGTCTTTGTCCTGTTCAGCGCGCTGTATGCCTCGCCAATTATCCCTGCACTACCTAAGATGATTTATCAGGTACGCGACCACAACTACTTGATATTATCTCAAGTATATGGAGCAGTTGAGTTTGACGATACCTTCAGCGATGGCATGTTTTACTCAGATGAGTGCAATGAGGACTGGAGTTTTCTTACACAGAATGATATTAATGGCGCGATGCAAGGTGTCGCTCCACAAATTCAACCTGCGTTAAAAAATAGTTTGCAACAAGAGTACGACTCATGCCGTATCTGGAATGTCCAAAAAGCTCCCGCCGTTCAAAAACAGCCCGTTGTGAGCACTATTCCAACGCTTGTCCTCACCGACGAATACGATCCCATTACCCCACCAGCGAATGGTAAATTAGCAGCACAGACGCTCAAGAACAGCTACTACTTTCTTTTCCCTGGTCTTGGTCACGGAGCGGAATACAGTGCCCCCTGCGTGAACAGTATCATCTCAGCATTCGATGATACACCTACACAACAACCATCGGGTGCATGTATAGCAACTATGGGAGAACCTAATTTCGTGTAGTGTGAGTTAGAAACCGGGAGACCGCTACCTTTATCATTCCCCGAATGCGGTTCGAGTCTCCCCTACATTTTATAAATACTTGTTCTAACCAGAACATAGACAGGATTAGTCATGCAGATGGCAATCAGACGGACATTCTCGTCGCTCGCGGTATACAATTTCCGACTCTATTTCTTTGGTCAAGGTCTTTCATTGTGTGGTACATGGATACAGACGGTTAGCTTGTCGCTGCTCGTGCTGAAGCTAACACATTCCGGCACACAACTTGGACTAGTCGTTGCAGCACAATTTTTACCAGTTCTTTTGTTTGGTGTGTATGGTGGCCTGATTGCTGACCGCTTCAATAAGCGACACGTGCTGTACTTTACGCAGAGCTTACAGGGCATCCTGGCACTGACACTTGGTTTATTGGTGGTCACTGGTGCCGTGCAAGTCTGGATGGTGTACACCGTAGCTGTTGGTCTCGGACTGGCAACCCTCATTGATAACCCCAGTCGGCAAAGCTTTGTGATTGAAATGGTTGGTGGTGATCGATTGAAGAATGCCATCACACTCAATTCGACCATGGTAAATGGTGCTCGAATTATTGGTCCATCAATCGCCGCCGTACTCATCCGTACTCATAGCCACTGTTGGAATTGGATTTTGCTTTTTGGTCAATGCAGCTTCGTACATAGCAGTGCTCATTGCGCTCTTTGCAATGCGTTCAAGCGAATTAGTCCCAACGGCACCAGTAAAACGTGAGCCAGGCCAAATTAGAGCTGGCCTACGTTACGCTTGGCAAACGCCGGAACTCAAGTCAACGCTGTTAATGATGCTCATTATTGGCACGTTCGCATACGAGTTTCCAGTGATTCTGCCGTTGTTTGCCACAGTAACATTGCGCGGTAATGCCACCACCTACTCACTCATGACAGTAGCAATGGGCGTAGGTGCGATTGGTGGTGGCCTCTATTCAGCCGGACGCGGCGTTGCCAGTCAAAAACAACTGGTACTCGTCGCAGTACTCTTTGGCGTCAGTTTAATGTTAACTGCACTGGCGCCTAATTTGCCTGTCGCGCTGCTTACGCTCATAGTAGTCGGCGGTTTATCAGTGCTATTCATTTCAATCGGCAATACGACACTGCAACTGACTAGCGAACCAAGTATGCGAGGTCGAGTGCTGGCACTGTGGGCCATTGCCTTCGCAGGCACCACGCCTATCGGAGGTCCGATCATTGGTGCTATTGCCGATCACAGTAATCCTCGCATTGGTCTACTCATTGGAGGCATATCAGCCGTTGTAGCAGCAGCCATTGGCTTATTAGCGTTGGGTAAAACTACCCTTCTTGAAACGCGTAATGTAAAGGATATCTAGAGAACAAAAAGGCAAGATATTTAATGTCCCAACAATCGTTGTACATCGCGTCTCATCGCTTCATAGCTCTGGTAGCGCAACGCAGCTTCTTCCAATAAGGCGCGGCCCAGGATAGCCTCCAATGTGGGAGATACGTTCGGGTTAAGGATGCGTACAGGCGGGTAGGTGGGATAATGGGGCGGGGCAATGTTTGTCAGTGCGTGATGCATCGTCGCCGCCAGCATGTAGATACTTGTACGCTGATCATAGGGCTTGTCCTGGATGGGCAAGTAGGGCGAGATGGCAAGTTTACGCGTTGTGCGCTTTCGGGTTGTGGACACACGTATTCCTGGCTCCTGGGACGGTGGTGGCATCTGAAACCCTGTCAGTATAGCACGTCCGCGTTTCTGCTCAATCATAATATTCGCAGGCGAGATATCATAATGCTGTATTCCTTGTTGCTCTAACGCAATAAGCACATTGAGCAGACTGTTCATGTACCCTAGCACATCGCGCTCCTCTAAGGGGCGCAACAACTTTTGCAAACGCTCTTCGATACTTTCACCATCCACATATGCCTCGATCATATAGTAGTGCTTGCCTTCGGCAAAACGGTCAAGTACGGCTGGCACAAACGGATGATGCAATTTTGCTAATGGTTCGGTCACATGCTCGTAGTGTGCAATATCCTTCGCACGTTGTGCCAAACTAGTAGCACATTCCCAGCGTTTCAGCACCACCTGTTGTTCGTTGCTCTGCGCATCGGTGGCAACCGCAGTCATTACACGCGTCTCTTCTGATTGCTTGAGGACACGCTTAATTGTATATCTATCCTGATGGACACTTACACCAACAAGGGGACTATGGACAACCAGTGTTTGTGGTAACGTGAGACGACCACAAACGGAACAACACCGTTGCCCAAAGCGTACCTGTGTATCGCAATAGGGGCATGCACGGTCATCTTTATCAGCCCCACAAAAGGCACAACGCTGCGCACCCGTGCGATTTTGTTGTCCACAGTGCTGACAGACATAGCGTTGCTGAGCTATGTGTACCGCATCAGTATAGCTATCGGCAAACTCTGTAATACTGTTATAGCGGCGGTGATAGTCCTTCGAGAGCGCACGCAACAACACAGCGGCAACCTCAACAGGAGTACGTGGATTCCAGCGTTGCGGTGACGCTGGTTGCTCGTACATCTGCGCATTCCACATCTCTTCTAAACGTTTGTATGTAAAGGGTGTGCGACCAGTGAGCAATTCATAGCAGCAGATTGCTAATGCATATTGATCGGAGTCGCGGCGTGGATTGCCCTGCCATTGCTCAAGCGGCATATAGGCGGCAGTACCCGTGACCTCACCAAGTGACGCATGCGTATAGGTGCCGAGATAGAGCGTTGTTCCGAAGTCTGAGAGGAGCACCTGTCCGCTACGTCCAATCAGTATGTTCCCCGGCTTCACATCCTGGTGCACCATCTTCATGTTGTGGACATATTGAAGCGCGTCCGCCGTTTGACGTACATAGGGAACCAGTTCTTCCGCAAAGGCTAAACGCTTATTACCATCGGAGGAGCGGAAGATATCGCTAATCGTTTGTGGGGCATACTCCATCACGAAGTAGGGTTGGTCATTCTCCAACCGTCCAAAGTTGTAGATAGGCAAAATGTTGGGATGTTGCATAGTGGCAATGCGGCGTGCCTCTTGCATGAAGCTCTTTTGTGCTTGTGTACTCGACTGATCGAGACGCAATACCTTGAGCGCAAGCAGGCGGCTCAACGGCATAGGTTCGCGCACCTTGTAGACATAGCCAAAGGTGCCCGCGCCAATAAACGCGACCACCTCATACATGCCTATGTGCGCCCCCTGCACCAAAAAATCGCAACGCAGGCAACACGTCACGCCATCAGGGTTATCATGCCCCCCCGCAATATGCGGATTGAGACAGTGAGCCAAAGTGTAGTCCTACCTCTTCTGTGTCTGTTTATATTCTCTACTAGAAGATACGTATGAGGTAGGCACAGGTTACGATGTCTCTTTCATATGCTCTTCGTTAAGAAACGATAACGTAAAGGAACAACTTGCAACCTGATCTTGACGAACAAGCAACAACATTTCTCTATGTATATTCTATACTATCTATGTACTTAGATGTATAAGTACAATCTAGTTGGGAGATATCATGAGAAAACGTAGTATAGTTCCAGTATTCTGTACGATCCTCTGTATGCTTAGTGCAATGGTCGCTTTTTCCCTATCAGCACCTTCTTCTCATGCAATCGGAGCAGTTCCTGCACGAACACTCCATATATCAAATGTTGTTCATCCATCCGATGTTGTAGTAGGAAATGTCTATTACGGCATTTCGGGTTCGTTCAACTCCATCTATGCAATGAGATCGTCAAGTGGAAAGCCCGCATGGCAATATACGCTTCAGCCAGGAATATTCGTTGACGCGGACTCTCTTCATTTCGTTTCTGGGACTGTGTACTTTTCAGCGTCGAACACTCTCTATGCTCTTGATGCTACTTCCGGTGCTCTGCGTTGGAAGTCAGCGACGTTTTTGAATCTTCAACTTTGGTCTACACCAGAGTCAAATGGTCTTGTATTCGCGGGAGTAAATGATGGAGTCGATACATTCAATGCTCTAAATGGAAATCTTTCTTGGCACTATACGACAAACGCTCCTGTGAGTGCTGGTACCGTCGTCAATACTACTGCTTACTTTATTACAAACAATGGAACCGCATTCGCTCTAAATGCTACAAGCGGAACATTGCTCTGGCAAACATCAGTAGGTACGGTAGGTTCTATTGCAACAATCACTAATGGCATAGTGTATGCTGCGGTACATTCAACTGCTTCAAATAGCGATGGAACAGTCTACGCGCTCACTGCAAGTACTGGAACAGTACTCTGGCGTTATGCTATGCCTCATGTAGGAAGCGGTGGCAAAGTAGTGCTAACGGTCGCAAACAACATGGTATACGTGAGCGAGAATCTAGGCTTTAGCGGCTTTCTCTTTCTTGCTCTCAACGCAAAAAATGGAGTATTGCTCTGGCCTCATCAGACTGGAACAACTGTTGTCTGGTACGTCATCAGCAATAATGTTGTATACACAAGTAGCTCTACTACTGTGTATGCTCGCAATGCAAAAGATGGAAGTACGTTATGGAGCTATAAGCCCGGATACACCTTTGAAGCATTTACCGTTTTCAACAACACCTTATATATTGCTCCTGACGGAACTGGTAATATTGTTGCCTTGAATGCAGGAACGGGCTACAAGCTCTGGAGTTACAAATCACACGACTTCTTGCTCTCATGGTATATCAGTGCAACGAGCGATGCGTTCTATGTGAATGGTTCTAGTGTTGCACTTGCACTTAATGGAAAGAATGGTACGCTGCTTTGGCGGTATACTAACCAATATTCAACAAATACCCCGCCTATACTTGTACAGAACGTCGAGTATATTACCTCTTCCGACTCAACTGCTTACGCACTAGATGCAAAAACAGGCACGTTGCTTTGGGCCTACTAGAACCTTATACGTATTGTAACAGGACTGTCGTCATAATCTCTTAAGATAAATAAGAGGAGCTATACCAATTGGCATAGCTCCTCTTCTTGTTCGTCTTCGCTACTCAATACTAGAGTGAGTTGCGGGTGTCTGTGTTGTCGTAGTTGGTACCAGTTGTTGTATTAGTGCGTGTCGAGTTCAAGTCGTTGACATCGTTACCCTCGATGAGAGGATTGCCGGTCTTGTCAAGACGAGCCTCTTCGTGGCGCACTGTGTCTGTCACCTGCTGTGTCTCCTGAACGGCACGCTTGCCGATGGAAACTTCACCCGTAACAACGGTGTCCTTGCTGACATTGACACGCTCTTCGCTGACTGGAACACGGATGTCCTCGCCCTCACCGATTGGTGTGTTGTCAACGGCGGTGGCGTCAGTTACAGGACGATTCTCAATGTAGACCTCTTCGTGTGTAACAGGTACGTTAACCGTCTGCTGCTGTGATACGACTTCCTTACGAAGGTCTACTTCACCAGCTTGTACATTCTGCTTGCTAACGTTCAACTGCTCACCACGTAAGCGCATAGTACGCTCTTGATCAGTTTCGTTCGCATAATCAGCATTACGAGTACCTGTTGTGTTTGTCGTGTTGGTGTACCCTGTTCTGTCTGTTGTTGTACCTGCTGCGTAACCTGTTGTTGCGGCATCAGCATAGCCAGTGTCAGGTGTGCCGGAGGTCGTGCTATACGTGGAAGCTGTGCTGGTTGTACCACCACGACGGCTAGCATAGTTATATGCACCGTTTGTATCCAGAATTGTCTTTGCCTCTTCAGCACGGCTACCAGCGTTGACAGAGACAACAGTGCGACCATTGTTGTACTCGTTGTCATAGTACTGGGCCTCGTCGTTAGAGACACCCATGTTTGTCAAATCGTCGGCAACATGACCACCTGTTGTGCCTGTCGTGGTGTCATCACCAGTAAAGAAGTTTTTCACACCAGCAAAGAAGCCACCACCTGTAGAGCCTGTGCTGCCTGTACTGCGACCAGAGTGATGAATGTCTGCACTGCTGAAACCTGCGGCCTGCAACGCGTCGATTGCGCGATCTGCATTTGCTGCCTCATCGAAGACACCGATTACTGTACGTCCAGTTAATGCCATGTTTTTCCTCCTAAGTACTACATTCCATATTTTTTAGTATTATTGGCGCGGGTGCTACTACTGTTAGAAACACCCACGCTCAAAAACTATCAGTATTATTTTTTGATCATGAGTAGTGTATATTCATAACACACCTTCCTCTTTGTTCACGTATTAGTGAGAGAGAAGGTTTCATAAAAGTCTGCTATTACGCGTTTAAAGTATTAGAAACTGCTGAGTGAGTATAATCAGGGGTTATCATACGTAATAGGGATAGAGAAAACAGCGTAGAGGCTATAATTCATGACGCCCTCTCCTCACATTATAGGCCAAACGAGGGCGTCATGAATTATAGCCCCTATGGGAGACACTAGCAGAGGAAGGACATATCCATAAATGGCAGAAAATACAAATATAACAGATAGCGCAGAAAATGGACGACTTATACAGGTGGGGGCAGGAGCTGTAACCCTTGCAGGTCTCTTACATCTGCCAGCAGATGCACATGGTCTCGTTATTCTCACGCATGGCATCGAAGGGAACGCAGACGGCTCACACCAAACCGCACTTGCAATGGCACAGGTTCTTTTTCAAGATGATATTGCGACGTTGCTGGTGGACCTTTTCACTTCAGAGGAACGGCAATTAGATGAGGGAACAGACTATTTTCGTCTCAACACAAGCATCATGGAACAACGTATCGCAGGTATTGCACAATGGCTACTGGAAAACGACGAAACGCAACATCTCTCCATTGGCTACTTCGGTGCAGGCGCAACAGGAGCAGCCGTACTCATTGCAGCAGCCGAGCGACCAGACGTTGTGGCGGCAGTTGTGGCGGCAGGCGGTACGCTTGATCGAGCGGAAGAGTATCTGCGACGCATACTAGCTCCTACTCTGCTTATTGCAGCAACACAAAACTCGCAAGCAGTCACACAAAGCCAGCACGCACTAGAAAATCTTCCTAAAGAGAAACGCTTCGAGCAGGTTGACGCTGGCACATCGCTTTTCGCAACAAAAGAGGGCGTCATCAAGATAGCGCAACTTGCCAGCCAATGGTTCAATACACACCTTGTAACTATCGCCTAAAGACGTTTCTTTAAAAAACAAGAGGTGGGGGGGGGGGGGGGGGGGGGGCGGCCGCCGCCCCCCGGTTTTTTGTTGATTTTTTTTGTTTTG
>CAXUHF010000009.1:36877-73563 GCA_964250765.1 uncultured Ktedonobacteraceae bacterium
TTAAAAAAAACCCTCGTCCTCCTCCCAACCCCCCCCCCCCCCCCCCCCCACCTCTTGTTTTTTGTTAGCTTTCTTTGCCAATCATAACCTCTGTAGATTTAATAATCGCTAAGGCTTGGCTACCCTCTTGCAGTTGAAGCGACTTGACGGCATCGTCCGTAATAACCGAAGTAATTTGCTGACCATCAGACAGTTCAATAACTACTTCTGCCATGATATCTCCATGCTTGATCGATTTAATGGTTCCTTTTAGTTGGTTACGTGCGCTCATTTCCATGATAAAAATCTCCTTTTGAATTATGCCCTATCGTATCTTACTGTATCGCCGAGGATGCTGTCGATCTGCTTGAGCACATCATCGGAGAGGGTGATATCCGCCGCTTTGACGTTCTCTTCAACTTGCTGCACTTTCGTGGCACCGATGATTGCGGAGCTAACATTTTCCTGACGTAATATCCACGCGAGGGCAAGGTTTGACATAGTGTAGCCGTGCTGTTTCGCAAATTCTTGCAGGTTCTGTACGGCGGTAAGCGTCTTATCGCTCATGAGGTCCTTCATGAACATATTCTGCTGTTCGTTTGCAGCACGTGTCCCCTGCTCCGGCTGCTGTCCTGGCTTGTATTTACCAGTGAGAATACCTTGTGCAAGTGGTGAAAAAACAACTTGTCCGATGCCCTCACGCTCACATAATGGCACAATCTCTTGCTCGATATAGCGTGTCAGCATATTATACACTGGCTGATTAGAGACGAGTTTGTGCAGATGTTGTTCGTGTGCAATGCCAACGGCATCAGCGATTTGTGCCGCCGACCATTCCGAAACACCAGCGTACAGGATTTTACCTTGTGAGACCAGATCATCAAGGGCACGTAATGTCTCCTCAAGCGGCGTCTCGGTGTCGTAGCGATGGCACTGATACAGGTCGATGTAATCCGTTCCCAGACGACGCAGACTTGCATTGCACTGCTCCATAATGTGCTTGCGCGAGAGACCACGATCATTTGGACCATCACCCATCGGAAAATACACTTTTGTTGCCAGCACATAGGAGTCGCGTGGAAACTCTTGCAGTGCCCGTCCAACAACAGCCTCCGTCTTGCCACGATTATATACGTTCGCAGTGTCAAAGAAATTAACACCCAGATTGTAGGCTGTATGAATACAGTCAATCGCGGTCTTTTCTTCCACCGAATCGCTATACGTCAGCCAACTACCCAGGCTAATCGCGCTTACACGTACTCCAGCACTCCCCAAATGTCTATATTGCATTGTATTGCTACTCCTTCTGTACATCAGGACTTGATGCATTTTGGTGGTAGGGACCGATGTATCGCGTCCAAAGATGGGAGCGGAAGGGCACATGCTGGGGAAGAAGATCAATGCCGACACGTTGCCCCTTCACCACCCCCATCCTTGGACGCGATACATCGGTCCCTACCGATAATTTTTTCTCTATCGTTACGGTATGGCATAGCAAGTCATCGTGTCAAGGTCAAGCGTAGGCTACAGTCCTATCCATTTGGTGAAATTACACATTTTCAGTATCCTATACATAAGCTTAATGGATAGGCAAAACACAGGGTATATATGGAGGAAGAGATTGTGGATACGCAGAAAAGTAGTGGCGAGCAAAAGATGACAGAACGAGAGGCTGTTCCTGGCACGCCTATTGTACGGGGCAACACTCCCCGCCCGTTCATGTATAACACGATGACAACAATACCACCAAGCCAATTACCAGAAGAACAATTATCTCAAGATACTCATGGAACGTTCTCTACCGTCTCAGCTTTTCCTACAAAGCCACCGTCTGCACCGCCATTACCAGAGGAACCAGATGACTATAGCGAATCGGAAGAGTTGCCCACGTCTAGTAAAGACACCTCTGCTGAAGTGGAGACGTTTGCGTGGCTTTTCGAGTACGGTCTTGAAATGGATAATACGCTCCTGAACACACCAGAACGACTTGACGGCCTCGCACTGCTCTATGGTCCAGCCATGTTGAAAGGTTATAGGTTGCTCGTGGGGAGCTATGAAGTTGCGGGCGGAGGAGAACGAACAGTGGCAACTATCGTTCCTGATACGCGGCCTGATGCCGAAGTATGGGGTGTACTATATCGCGTTCCACAGTCCCTGACGCAAGCACGAGGTGGTGAACCTGCACTTTTGGACATCGTGCATGTGCAGCCGCAAAGCAACATACAGGCGATGCATGTGGTAGTGCGAGAAAGCTATCGCAATCGTACACTCTCCTGTATCACCTATATCTGGCAAGATACCACGACGCTTCAACCTTTCTCAATAAAGGAATACGATGCCCTGGATGTCTATATTCGTCGTCTCACCTCGATTGCCAAAAAGCAGAAGTTGCCTGATGCCTATAGTAAAAATTTGGCGCATCTCGCTATACTTCCAGCTATACCCGATACTCCTTCTGCACAGAGTTCACAAAAAGAGGCATCGTCACCTTTGCTCACTCCCACAACGGAGCAACAGACAGAACCGCTTGTGCTACCTGTTAAGAAGTTAGAAAAATCTGTACGCCTCCAGGATACATCACCGCTTATCCGTCAGGTACAACGTGTACCAATCAAGGCATATCCTCAACGTTGGTTTGTTGCCTTTGCCCTCTATCTCTTCTGCCTTCTGCTGGCGGTGCTTGCATTCGCTATTGTGCAAGGCGTAGGTATCGCAAATGACGTTTTAAACGAACATTTCACGCTCCTCAGCGTTCCGTGGCTTGTCCTGATCTACGGTCTTTTAGGTGGCTGCGTCAGTAGTATCATTACGCTAGGACGTATCGCGCAGCCAGTCGATGCACCTGTTTTTGTCATCATCACATGGTTCACGCGTCCGTTCGTCGGTGCGGTCCTCGCCCTCTTCGCCTACCTCCTGCTCAATAGTGGCATCTTCCTGCCCGCCAACACCGCGACAGGAGGACAGCACCAAGCCCTGTTTTTGCTGATCGGGGCATTGGCTGGTGTGTGTGAGGGCTGGCTATTCTTGCGGAAACAGTAATGTTTGGATCATGTTGAATTGTAGGAGTCTCATTCTATTACACTCTGTGGGCTATTCACAGCATTGGAGAACAGATGCAACGTTGCATCACTTCCATAAACATGGTTCATTGCCAACAAGGTGTAATAGAATTAGACCCTACAATTGACATACGAGACGCCCCTTCAACAGAGGTTTTTGAGGAAAAAACGGCTGTAGGGGCCATAATTCATTACGCCCTGTTGGAGATTGACCAATTAGATGAGGGCGTTGGTGCTAGCATTTCTACGTTCGCTAACCATACGCGTTTGGAACAGGACGTAACAATCATAAGCCAATGGTGTTGAAGGTATAGACTAGTAGATGGCTCTAATAGGCTATATCTGCTGTTTCTCTCTTTGCCTTGATTGCTTTTGCAACTTGCTCAATTCCGTAGGTATGAAAGAGAAATTGAATAAGGCGCATTCGGGATGTTGGATGCCACACCGTTTTGCTCACCAGCTTTTCGACTACGCTGTTCAATTCTGCTGGTAGTAATGCAAGCCTAGAGGCTTCCTCTCGGTGTCTTGCTCTGAGAAGCCAGCTTTGTCGAATTTCTTCCGATGGGATATTTAGCTGAATGATAGTTATTGGGTCTATTGAGAGCGTGAGATATTCGACGTTTAGGGAAAGTATTCGCACACTTTCTATTGCGGATTCAGATATTGCAAACTCTTCGTCTAGTCCTCGGATTGCTGTCGCAAAGAAATCGTTATCGCCTTTTTGTATGGGGACACCTTCGCGGTTATTTGCTGGGGCATTCATCGTTTCCTCGAATGAGGCCGACCAGTGATTTGGGTAGAAAGCAACGGACATAGAACGCTGCATAAGTAAGATTTGTTGATCTTCTGTAACTACTACGCATTGGACGCTTACTGGTGCAGGTATGAGAGATGTACCCATATCGGTGGAACTATATGTAAGGGCTGTGTTACCATACTTTTGGCGTATAGAAATTTGTGAACCATCTAACGCTTTTAAGAGTGGTTCGTCAAAGAATGGGTTTAAGCTGAAGTAGTCATAGAATCCAATGGGGGCTAGTACAACTTTAAGGTGATCTAGTTCGCTGAATGCGGGTGAAGCCGAAACGAGTCTATAATGAGGTGCGTTGAAATAGTGTTTTTCAATTGCGGATAGCTTTTCTTTTCTTATGTCGGCTAGGTCATCAGGTATGGGCTGCTGAGTCGTTAAAATGGTCGTCTGTATATCGTGGAGTTCCCATCCTTTAAAGTTTTCGCTGTTCGTAAGAATGATGCAGTCATCGACGGCGAAGTGTTCTACTTCTGCTAGCTCCATAAGCCATCGAGCATTATCTGAGGCTAATGTGTATAAGCTGTGAGATTTGAGAATGGCGTCTGCTTCTTCTCCATATTGATTTCCTACCACTATTCTCCCTCCTATTGTTTCTGCATAGTGAGTATGATTTTGTATAGTTTGCGGCATAAGTAAGTTTTCAGAATTATTTCGGTTACGTTCTTGGTCAAGTCGTCTTCTGAGTTCCTGTAAAGCGTTACTGTATTCTTGCGCTTTCAATTTCAGATTTGGAGGAGCGTTAATAACACCAAATTCTTGTTCCCGTTTCTGTAGGTTCTTGAGAAGTTGTTCGTAGATTTGCTCTACTCTTTCAAGGTCATTCGTTTCGTGAGACGAGCCTTTTGCAATATGTGGGGCTAAACCAAGTTGAATTTCTTCCATTTCAGCTAAGAGCGAACGGTCGATATTCGCTAAGTTTAAATATCTTTCGGTTTCTGTTGTAGATGTGCATAGTATTTCCGCAAGGTTGATAAGTAGTTTGCGCATTGGCCCTTTAAATGGTTGAGAAACCTCATTGTTTTCTATACGCGATATCGTGCTTCTACTCGTACCAACTAACTTTGCCAGTTCTTCAAGTGAGAGGTCTGCGCTACTACGTAAGTTAGATAAAAATGCTCCAAAGTATCTCATTTCTCAAATTTCCCTATTTGCTTTTCATGTCCAGCATTTGCAATATAGAACCTTCTCATTCTTTCACAGAATATCCGTTGTTTTCCCATTATTCTCATTCATAATGATACTAGAGCAAGCAAGAATGAAACACTATGAAGCCTTAATAGTAATTTTCTTGCATGTTTATCAAACATTTATGCTTCTGTCTCTTGCTGTTTTGAGATAGTATAGCATACTCAGAAATGCTACTAACACAAGGAGATTCTATGTACAAGCGTCCCATTACAGAGCAGAATACTCTACCGTTTCCGCTCTTTCGTCATAGCTTGCCAACGCTACGCCAACTCCGCGAAAGCTACAATCTAAGCTATTTCGAGGTGGCACAGGCGGCGAAGGTTCATCCACGTGTCGTGTATTGGATGGAGCACGGTATTAGCGTCTACCCCATAGAAGCGGTCTATATCCTCTCGTCCTTCTCAGTACGCACGAACGGACGATACACCTATACCTTTGACAATGTGCAGGGGATACGCCTCAAAAATCTCGGACCTGTACAGTGTCCGATTAAACGCAACTCTGTAGGGGTCTAATTCCATTACACCCTGTGGGCAATGAACCATCTAAACGAGAGCATTTATGCCAGCATTTACACGTCCTATGAACATCGTAGATCGCCAAAAAGGGTGCAATAGAATTAGACCCCTACAGAGTTTGATGAAAGGACAAATTACCATATGCATTCCGAAGAGAACACGCGGGAGCAAGACAACAAGTACAAGCGTGAAATGCTGATACGTTCCTTTTTCAATGGGGTTGAACTCGAAGGGAACCCGATCACTTCCATTCGGTTTGAGGCAATTCTGAGCATCCCACACTATTACGCGGCGTGGCTTAGCACACGACAAGGCGATGAAGCAGTATTGCGCTTTCCGCCGACATGGACACCCCTGTTACTGACACGTCCGCATGACTATCTTGGTTGGATATTTGTGTATCAAGAAGGCAAAGAGGTGTGTGCCGCCATGATTGGGACGGAGCAGCGTGTCGAAGAGGTGTTAAAACGCAAGCCCAACATGGCAGAGATGGCTCTATGGCTTGAACTCGGTGGCTACCAGCAAATGGTACGAACCAGCGCGACCTCTGATGTATACGGGCTATATATGCCAACGGGTGGGCAATAAAACAGATGCATACCAGGACAAAAAACATGCGTGTCACATCATGACACGCATGTTTTTTGTCCTGTCTACTTCTCCTCCAACGCGTACTTCCCAATCATGGAGATCGCGGCATCGTCGATTGGTGGATGCTGCAAGCCTGCGCGTACATCGCGGTAGTAGCGTTGCATTGGCATCGTCATGGAGAGGCTCGCCGCACCCATCAGACGCATCGCGGTATCGACGATATCTATAGCAGAATTGCTTACTATATATTTCGCGGCGGCAAACTGGCTGGCGGGTATGCTATTTGGGTCCTCGCTAAACTGTGCAGCGATACCGTAGAACACAGCACGGCTCTGCAATAGGGCTAGCTCCATATGCGCGGCCTTTTCCTGAATATGTGGCACACTAGCAATGGGCTTGTCGAGCGAAGTTGGCTTACGTTTACGAGCAAAGGCAATGGCTTCGTTGCGTGCTGCCGTAGCAATGCCGAGATACACGGCAGTCGTAGGAAATGCCCATGCAGCGAGACGAGTTTGAGAAGCAGGATTTATTGGGATTTGTTCATCCACGAATGCGTCCGCGTCCACATGCACATTATCAAGAATCAGGTCATTGCTACCACTACCGCGCATACCTAACGAGTTCCAGGTGTCTTTGACCTGCAAGCCCTGTGCGGTGCGTGGAATCAGGAACGAACCACGATCAGCACTTAAAGGTGTAAGGCTTGTCGTATCTTCGATGCTACAGGTGACAATGAAGAACGAGAGGACGGGACTACCTGTTGTGAACGTCTTACGACCTGTCACAATCCATGAACCGTCTTCTTGACGACGTGCAAGAGTGGTTGGTCTGCCACCACGACTGGGACTACCCGTCGCGGGTTCGCTTGCTGCGGCATTAATTATCGCGCCATCGTTCACAATCGCAGAGCAGAGACGCTCAAAAAAGGCGTTAGGACCAGTCACGTTTTCGGCTAACTTTGCGACATGCGAAAGATGCATACTCATTACAAGCGCGGTTGCTCCATCACCTTGAGCCAGTTGTTGCTGGGCCAGCGAGACTTCGAGCAGGTCCGCACCCCAGCCACCAAAGTCACGCGGCACGGTCAGCGTCAGATAGCCCGACACTTGCAAGTCTTTATAATTTTCGAGAGGGAATCTGCCCACCCAATCGTTCTCGTTCGCACGTTTCGCAAAAGTGGTTGCTAGTTCGCTTGCGATGCCAACGAGTTTTTTCTGGCGGTCAGTTATAGGATATGCAGGGAAAGCCATAGATAATATGTTCCTTTGATTTTTGTCAGGTCACAAGGTAGGATACAGTGATGCAATGAACAAGTTCATGAGGATACGTCACCTGTAGAGGTCTAATTCTATTACATCCTCGGGGCGATAAACCATTCGACAAGGATTGATGTTACATTCCAACATGTCCTGCAACATGGTTAATTGCCAACAGAGTGTAATAGAATTAGACCCCTACGAACGTTTCGTATTCTCGTTATTTTGTTACATCGCATGCCGTCCTTTTCAATACTACACTCCTACATTGTTACTATATAAAAATGTTAAAAGCGTCATCACACGTTGTTACTCTCCACTAGATATGCGGCATGCAAGACAAGAGTGTGTACACGTTTGCCAAAGATGGAGAAGCGCGCATCTTGTGTCTGTCCACGTTTCCAACGCGCGTAAATCTGCTGGAGAATAACGGCGAGTTTGAAGTACGCGAACGCCATGTAAAACTGCATCGAGGAGATGTCGCGCCTGCTCTTTTGCGCGTATGCCTCAATGAATTGTGCGCGTGTGAGAAATCCGGGCGAGGTTGTCACCGTTGGCAAAACCTCTCTCAAGTCCTCTGAATCATCTGGCTGAATCCAGTAGCATAGTGAGACGGCGAGATCGAAGAGCGGATCACCGATTGTCGCCATCTCCCAATCCAGCACAGCGGTGGCTTGTGTCACGTCTTCAAGACTGAACAGCATATTGTTCAATTTAAAGTCGTTGTGAATGAGCGATGGCGCGGGACTCGACGGTGTATGTGCTACAAGCCATTGTGTGAGCGGCTCGACCTGCGCTATGTCGTCCGTCTTAGCACGCGCATAACGTTCAATCCAGCCTTTCACCTGTCGCCCTAGAAAGCCTTCGGGATGCCCCAGCACACCTAAGCCTGCCGCTTGCCAATCAATACCATGAATATGTACGAGCGTATTCACGGTTGTCAACGAGATACCGCGCCCAATCTCTTCACTCGGTGTCACTCCTGGCGGAAAGGTATCGTTCAGCACCACCCCGCGTTTGCGTTC
This sequence comes from uncultured Ktedonobacteraceae bacterium, assembly GCA_964250765.1. GTDB lineage: Bacteria > Chloroflexota > Ktedonobacteria > Ktedonobacterales > Ktedonobacteraceae > JBBQVS01. Next base: position 45,305 of record CAXUHF010000009.1, read on the forward strand.
CATTACATAGAATGGCACGCCCATGATACTTAAATCGTTACAAAAGACATAGGGCTTGGGGGCAAGCGAGAAGACTGGATGCACTTTTTGCAGTAGGCCAGACTCACGCTCCATGTCGTGCGCCTTTGGCGGTACAGGTCCAAATGGTGGACGCCGCAACACACCTTCCCACGCACCGACTTGTAGTAGGTAGGTCAGATTCGAGGCACCGGAAGGAAATTGACGCACCTGCAGCGTACCTTCGCCCAGCCCTTCGATGTGCTTCCGCAGATACTGTTCTATCGTTGGCAGATCAAAACTTTCGCCGACACGAATGTCTATCGTCTCTTCAATCTGCATGGCTACCTCGCCTCCTTCAAGATGTCTTTATTTTTCGCCAGATCAATGAAGTATTGAATGGATTGCGGATTTGCCATTGCGTCCATGCTCACAGCCTTTTCGACGGGCATACCTAAAAACAGCTTCTTTACTGGTACCTCAAGCTTTTTGCCACTGAGTGTGCGTGGCACCTCTGCAATCTGGAGTATCTCGTCTGGAACGTGATGCGGTGATACATTGCGCTTTAGTTGCTCTTTGATACGTGCCTTCAAACTGTCGTCCAGGACTACACCATCACGCAACACCACAAAGAGTGGCATATAATACTTGCCTCCTGGCAGTTCGACGCCAACGATGAGACTATCGAGTATCTCTGGAAAGCCCTCGACGATGCGGTAAATCTCACTACTGCCCATTCTGATACCCATGCGGTTAATCGTAGAGTCGGAACGTCCATAGATGACCACACTTCCCGTAGGCGTGATACGAATCCAATCGCCATGTCGCCAGATACCTGGATACATCTCGAAGTAGCTGTCGAGGTAACGTTTACCACCCTCATCATTCCAGAAGAAAAGCGGCATAGAGGGCATTGGCTCGGTAATCACCAGTTCGCCCACCTCATCATTAAGTGGTTGCCCTTGCTCATCAAATGACTCAACTTTTGAGCCAAGTCCACGCGCTTGTATCTCGCCCTCATAGACGGGCAGCAGAATAGAACCGCCAACAAAACCGGAGCACACATCGGTCCCTCCGCTCATAGAAGCTAACCACACGTCTGGCTTCACGTTTTCGTAAATCCAGTGGAAACCTTCTGGTGGAAGTGGAGAACCAGTAGAGCCAATCTCGCGTATCTTGCTCAGATTGTATGTCTTCCCCGGCGTAATACCTGCTTTCATACATGATGCAATGTAGCCTGCACTGGTGCCGAAAAGCGTCATACCTGTATCTTCGGCAAACTTCCAAAGTGTACCTATGTCTGGATAGCCGGGACTCCCATCATACATAAGCACGGTTGCTCCAACGAGTAAGCCACCTATGACCAAGTTCCACATCATCCATCCCGTTGTCGTGAACCAGAAGAATCTATCACCCGTTTTTATATCCAGTTCTAACGAAGTACTTTTCAGGTGCTCTAACAGGATACCACCGTGTCCCTGTACAATCGCCTTCGGCAAACCTGTTGTACCGGAAGAGTAGAGAATCCAGAGGGGATGATCGAAGGGGACCTGCTCAAACGTCAATGAAGACGGATGCGTCAGCAGTTCGCTCCATGCAACACTGTTTGCCAGGGTAATGGGTTCCGCATCGCCAAAGAGGTAAGGGAAGAGGACCGTTTTTTGGATTGTTGGCAACGCTTGCTGGAGGTCTGCAACGGTAGTGCGTCGATCAAATGTCTTGCCAGCATACTGATAGCCATCAACGGCGAAAAGAATCTTCGGCTCTATTTGCTTGAAACGGTCAATCACGGTACTTGTACCGAAATCCGGGGCGCAACTTGACCATGTAGCACCAATGCTCGCACAAGCAAGAAACGCCATCAGAGTCTCCGGTACATTAGGCATGTAGGCAACCACTCTATCGCCACGTTGTACTCCTAGCTCGCGAAGCGCATGGGCGATAGACCCCACCTTTGTAGCTAATTCGTCCCATGATACTTCTCGTAGCGTGTGACGCTCAGAACGAAAGAGGAGCGCGGGACGATCAGATGAAGCATTCCGAAAGACGTGTTCCGCATAGTTGAGTTCAGCACCTTCAAACCAGGATGCACTCGGCATTTTCCTTTCTGCCAGGACCGTCGTATACGGTTGAGAAGCTTTCACAGAAAAATAGTCCCAGATCGAAGCCCAGAAATCTTCAAGCGAGTCAACAGACCATTGCCATAACGCACTACGCGTCTCAAAGTGTAAACCTTTCTTATCCGCAAGCCAGTGCATATACTGCGTGATATTCGCCTGTTGCCGCGTTGCTTCAGATGGCTCCCACAACGGAGCATGGTCTCCACGTAGAGTCGTCATTTGATGTCTCCTTCATTCACTAGAAAAGGTGTTTCCCTTATTATATCCGCTTACGAGAGGTTTGTGGGTAGATAACGTAACTGTAGAGGTCTAATTCATTACACCCCGTTGGCAATATGTAATGTTCGAGGACGTTGAAACGCTTGGCTATGTCCTGCAAACGTTTGTATGTGGCGAAAAGGGTGTAATGAATTAGACCCCTACAGTTACGTTATCTACCCAAATAGGCTAGTCTCTATCACCACAATTTCTTATCTATACCCATTTTTACTACTGTATCTAATCATAGATATGTGAGCGTAAGAAACACAATAAATACATATTACTCAACATCACTCTACGAATGTTTGTAGAAATATTCTTATTTTTGTTGACACGTAACTATTTTTATTGATACTATCACCTGTAAGGGATGACAGAAATAGGTCTATTTTTAAGGCGCCGTAAGTGTATAGAAGGACGGTACAGTAGTGATGAAATGGCTTTCTTGGTTTCAAGGAGGACGTGGGAGAGAACGAGCAGGACAGGCCGTTCTGGATAGACCCGAAGAAAATTTTCTTTGGTCAGAAAACCAGATAGATACACGTAATGCTCCGTATTTTCTGCCTAACGATGCGCGTGAGATCAATAGACTCGACTTTCAGCATTTCCTGGTCCGCTATGCGACACAAACCAATTATGTTGCGCCTATCCAAGACCCAAAGGGCATTCTCGACGTTGGCTGTGGCACTGGGCGTTGGGCACATGAAATGGCGGCACAGTTTCCGCGCACAAAAGTATTTGGCCTGGATGTTGACCCTCGAGCCTCGAAAGAGGGCAATACAATTCCTACAAATTATAGATTTATAGCTGGCAACGTTCTTAAAGAACTTCCCTTTCCAGATATGACCTTTGACTTCGTGCATCAACGCTTTCTGCACATGGCATTACCCCTTAATGGTTGGAACCATGCGGTACAAGAACTGGCGCGTGTCACACGCCCAGGAGGATGGGTTGAGTTGGTAGAATCGGACCTGATCATACATCGTCCAGGGCCAGTGATGCAACAATTGACAGCATGGGGATTTGATGTAGCACGTATGCGTGGCATCGATCCTCGTGTGTGTGCGAATATAGGAAATTTTCTCGCAGGTGCTCAGCTGACAAACATACAAATGTATCGGATAGACTTACCTGTTGGGAATTGGGGTGGTCGTCTGGGTAATATGACTGCCTCCGATATGGTTTCCTATAACCAGGCTGTGAAGCCAAAGATTACTGAACGCTTCAAAATATCCTCTGCAGAATACGATAGAATGTCTCTAGCCATGCGCAGAGAGTGGGAAAACAATCACTGCTATTTTTCGTTATATTTCGCCTGTGGGCAGAAACAATAGTTTTTTGTAGAGAAGGACAAGAGAGGAAGCGTTGTACGCTTCCTCTCTTGTCCTTCTCTACAAAAAACTGTATAATATTGGTCAAAAGTTTTTTATTCTGGATGGAGGAGGGAAGGAAGTGACGTTAGGACACGATATTGTTGTTATTGGAGCATCAGCAGGAGGCGTCGAGGCACTTGTACAGCTTGTAAGCAAGCTGCCAGCAGGTCTACCAGCCGCAGTCTTTGTGGTACTCCATATTCCACCACAAAGTCCAAGCATGTTGCCCAGGATACTTAGCCGTTCTAGTTCGCTTCCTGCCATACACCCAACAGATGGTACACACATTCAACACGGACATATTTACATTGCGCCACCGGACCACCATATGCTGCTCGACGAAGGACATATACGTGTTGTGCGCGGCCCCAAAGAGAACCGTCACCGTCCAGCCGTTGACGTACTTTTCCGTTCTGCCGCGAGTACCTATGGTCCCAGAACTGTTGGCATTGTCCTCACGGGTGCATTAGATGATGGCACTGCTGGCTTATTAGCCATCAAGCGACTAGGAGGAATTGCAGTTGTGCAAGACCCAGACGACGCACTCTACCCAAGTATGCCACGAAGCGCGGTAGAACACGTCGATGTCGATTATGTGTTGCCGCTTGCCGATGTTGCGCCCAAAGTTGCCAACCTCGTCGCTATGGAGGTCGACACAACGATGGAACAGTCCATACCTGAAGACATGCAGAATGAATTAAGCTTGGCAAGAATGGACCTCTCACGTCAGAAGAACGACACTCGTGTTGGTACGCCGTCACAGTATTCGTGTCCAGAGTGCGGAGGTGTTTTATGGGAAATACAAGACGAGAGCTTGCTACGCTTTCGCTGTCGTGTCGGTCACGCTTTCTCTGTAGACAGCATGATGGCGGAACAATCAGACGCTATTGAAGAAGCAATGTGGACTGCACTAAAGACGTTAGAAGAGCAGGTCAGTATTTCGCGAAAAATGGCGGAACAGTCGCGGAAAGATGGGCGTTTCTTGATGGCACATCGTTTTGAAGAGCGACAGAAGCAAGCAGAAAAACGTGTTGATTTACTTATGTCCGCGTTGCAGAAAAACGAACCAGCAATCCCTATACCACAAGAAGATGATACTCGACAAGAAAATAGCGCGGATTGAAGAATGGTTGTAGTAGTCCGTCAATCGTTATGTGACAGAGGCCAGGGCGCCCGCAAGGGGACGCCCCTCCCATATGCGAACGTACTTGAGAAACTCCGTTATATGGGAGGGGCGTCCCCTTGCGGGCGCCCTGGCTGAACTACAGTTGGTTTACTGGAAAAATGGTGAATTCTCTATCATGAGTAATGTTGAAAATACACAATCTACTGTTGGCGATCTCGTGGTTGTAGGAGCCTCGGCGGGAGGTATTGAGGCACTTTCTATTCTTGTGAGTACCTTGCCCTTGGATTTTCCAGTGCCTATTGTGCTGGCTCAACACCTCGATCCAAATCGTCCGAGTAACCTTGATCATATTTTGCAACGCCGCACTACTCTTCCTGTTATCCTGGTCACGTCGAGTAGTAAGCTTGAGCCAGGAAAGATTTATGTTGTGCCTGCAAATAGGCATATCCTCGTAAAAGACCATCATGTCGAGGTGCAAGAAGATTCCGCCAAGCATCCACGTCCATCCATAGATGCCTTACTTTCTAGTGCTGCAGAAGTATATGGAGACCGTTTAATAGCAGTGATTCTTACTGGCTCTGGTTCAGACGGAGCGGCGGGTGCAGTTAATGTCAAAAACGCGGGTGGCACTATTATCGTACAGGACCCACATACGGCGCGCTATCCATCCATGCCACTTGCACTGCCCCCCACTATTGTAGATTTTGAAGTGAAAATTGAAAATATTGGCCCCTTGCTCTATAACCTCCTCTTAGGAGTCACCATCGTACAGACAGAAGAGCGTACCGAGGATACCTTGCGCGAAATTCTTGAACTGGTGAGTCACCAGGCCAGTGTTGACTTTCGTCAATATAAAACATCAACCATCTTACGTCGCATAGGTCGTCGTATGACGGTGACACACGTTCACACTATACGTGATTATGCAGAATACCTGCGAAGCTATCCAGAGGAGGTTGGAGAGCTAGTTAAGGCGTTCCTCATCAATGTCACGCAGTTCTTCCGCGACACCGAAGCCTTCAACTACATCAAAAACGAAATTTTGCCGAAACTGATAGAAAAGGCACGCGCACAAGAAAAAGTACTTCGTTTCTGGACGGCTGGCTGTGCAACAGGCGAAGAGCCATACTCTCTTGCCATGCTACTCAGCGATATGTTAGGTGCCGAATTGCCTGAATGGAGTATCAAAATTTTCGCCACTGACCTCGATGAGCCTGCAATTACCTTTGCCCGCCGTGGCATCTATTCAGATGCTTTGCTCAGAGGTATGCCAGAAGACTATCGGAGTCGTTTTTTTGAACACGTCGATCAAGGCTACCGCATCTCAAAAACACTGCGTCAAATGGTTATCTTCGGACAGCAAGATTTAAGTCGTAGTGCTCCTTTTCCACGCATTGATCTTGTATTATGCCGTAACGTCCTTATTTATTTCTCGCCTGAATTGCAAGATTATGTATTAAACCAATTTGCTTTCTCGCTCTCCCCTGATGGCTATCTCTTTCTTGGAAAAGCTGAGACTGTGCGTCCTGCTCAATCGTATCTTGAGCTTGTTAATAAACAGTGGAAGGTATATCGCTGTACAGGAAATGTTTTGCCCTCAGTACGACGACAACATATGCCAGAAATTGCAACACCTCGTCTGGAGGGGCGCGTCACAAGCCGCTCAAACAAAAGCATGAGTATACCTCACGAACAAGATATACCACTCGCAACAACCGAATATGGACAACTACGACGCTTCAACGAGCTATTGCTACGTTTCCTACCTATCGGGGTTGTTGTGATAGATCGCAACTATCGCATACTCACGGCGAATAGTGCAGCACGTCGCTTATTAGGTCTACGAGATGTGACCAACGACCAAGATTTCTTGCACACGGTGCGAGGTATTCCCTATTCGGTGACGCGCACCGCCATTGATGCAGTCTTCCGCGAACGCAACGCCGTTATGCTGCCTGAGATAGAATTAGAAGTTGCCTCCGGTGGAAATGGACGCTTTTTGAGCCTCTCGCTAGCCCTCATGCAGGTAGAAGCAAACACTCCCGAATTTGCAGCAATTAGTGTAAGCGATGTCACCGAGCAGGTACAGATTCGACGGCAGCTAGAATCTGCACAGTCTGAGCAAGCACAGCTCATGAACGAGTTGGGAACGACCAATAAGCGGCTCAGTTACGTCAATAAAGAACTCATGGATGCAAATGAAGAGTTGCAGGTTGCCAACGAAGAACTGATGCTGACACACGAGGAGTTGCAGGCCACCGTTGAGGAGTTTGAGACCACCAACGAAGAACTTCAGGCCACTAACGAAGAGCTAGAGACCAATAACGAGGAACTGCAAGCCACCAACGAAGAGCTAGAAACCACTAACGACGAGTTACGAGCGCGTACCAGCGAACTGCAAGAGGTTGCCCAGACACTTGATAGCGAACGTGTACGTCTTGCCGAGATTGTCGAGCTAGCCCCTTTTTATATTCTCGTATTGCGTGGCCCCAATCTAGTCGTGGAGGCATTCAATCCTAACTATGCATATATGCTTGAAGGTCGCGTTGTTCAAGGCCGCCCAGTAGATGAAGTAATGGAGTTGTTCTGGAAGACCCAACTAGGCATGACACTCATTCAACAGGCGCGTGAAGTCTATCAACGGGACGAGGTTCGTACGCTACCACGCGCACATATCACATCACAGCAACAGCAAGACGAGCACGACGAAACCTACTTTGTCTATACGCTTGTACCTTCACATGATGTACATGGGCATGTCAATGGTGTAATTATCTATGCAAGGGATGAAACGGAGCAACGTATCGAGCTAGAGCGACTCGATACTATCAAAGATGATTTCTTGTCGCTTACCACGCATGAACTACGTACTCCACTCACAACCATTTTAGGGAACGCACAAATTCTGCTCAGGAGTCTTAAGAAGCACGCAACCCAATTGAGTGACAAAGACGGTCAGCGTGGACAATTTGAACAGTGGGTCAACAATCTCGATAGAATCGTGTATCAGACAAATAAAATGAACACAATGGTTGGCGAAATGACGGATGTGACTCGTTTAAGTGGGAAGGTATTTGAAATACATACAACTGAGGGAGTTAATATCGTAGAACTTATGCAGCGTGTTATAGAGCAACACAGGCTTGACGATAACAATAAACACTCTATTGAATTTACGACAAGCACCGATACAGTTATTGGCACGGTAGACGTCGCGCGTGTCGAGCAAGTATTGAATAACTTGTTAAGCAATGCACTCAAATATAGTCCCGCGAACAAACCTGTCGAGGTCTCGATGAACTATGCAACAGATACAACTGACCTTGTGATTATCGCGGTACGTGACGAGGGCTATGGCATCAGCGAGGAAGAGCAAGAGCACATTTTTGACCGCTTTTACCGTGCGAGTTCGCACGAACGCGCCGATGGGCTAGGTCTTGGCCTGTACATTGCACACGAGATCGTTACGCAACAAGGCGGGCGCATGTGGCTGGAAAGTACGCAAAACGAAGGAAGTACATTCTACTTTACTCTGCCATTGGCACAACAAGCAACAGTAGTATAGCAAGTGTACAGCAGATTAAAAAAACGCTTGTGATGGTAATACCATCACAAGCGTTTTTTTAATCTGCTGTACACTCCCGTTTTTTTTGCCATACATCATAATCTACAAATAAGCCCTCATCTACAACAAACAATGTGGGAAGCATAGTAGCGTTGGACTCCGCATTTTCTCTGACTTTAAGCCGATAAATAGCAAGATCATTATCATGCGTACCTGTATAGCCAACACGCCTTGCCATACCACATACACATTCTGGGTTGTCTGCCAAAGTAATCGCTATACGCCCCATCGTATGTCGTGCAGTGATTTGTGCAATAGCCACTGCTGGTCTGTACATCCCCTGCCTTTCCTTGTTTTGTTGCATGGTACCCTTCCATTTAACCAACTATAGTACATAGAATTCTTTGAGATTTTCTAACACAACCGTAGTATGCAACATTCCTACTGGAATTACAAGGTTGGTATGTAAGATGTTTGTAAAGCGTCTTTGAGAAAATGTAAGAGCATCGAATTGGTTTTTTCTTCTGTTTCCGGCCTCATCTGTTTGCGCTCTTGCAACACGTCGATACAATGCTGATAGACGCGATAGAGATAGCTTCTATCACGCTCTTGCACAGGAACGACCAGATGATATGCATCGAGTGCGGCACGAAAACTTTGGTTGGCACGCTCATAGCACGCTTCGGCGTATTCTTCCTGTGTCGCGGCATGTCCCAACACTTCTGCGACCTCACCAAGTGCAAACAACACAACAGAACGTGTTATATCTTGACGGAGCGATACATTTGAGTGCAGGGCAGGTTCCGGTATTCGTGGCAACGTTTGATCGTGGCTAACGATAGAGCCTTCCTTGAACGTTGCAATCTCATGTATCAATGTCCAGGGAAAGTTCGGTTTCACAAGCGTATCTACTACTTGCTTGCAGAGATATGTAGCAACAGAACGTTCGCGTTCTGCTGTGTCTATATACTCATTCATCTGTGCGATAGCCGCACGTTGCGCAGCTACACGAATAAGATATGCTAGAGCAGTATAGAGCATTATCTCTAATTCACTTACAGGATACGTTGCATCGGGTTCCCATCCCAGGAGAACCTGACGACACTGTTCCTCAGCTTCGTCGAGGAGAGAAGCACAGTTAATAGACGGCATCTTACCCGTCGTATTCGCTTTCTCCTGCGCAACTTGCCGTCGTCGTGTACTTAAATCAAGTAACACCATTGCTTGTGAAAGACGTGCCCTCGACTCGCCAAGACGGTCACTACTCACTTGATAGAGTGTTCTACTTTGTACAAAGTAGCTGATGGCACGCTGAAACTCGCGCTCTGTCTCATCTATAGCAGCATTCGTAGTATATGTAAGTGCTGTACGGTGATATACGTCGGCATAGGTGCAGTAACCTAACTTGAGATAGAGCTGTCCTGCTGTTTTTATATCGTGTGCTGAACGAAGTTGTAGGCGTGCCTGCTCGAAATGTTCGCGTGCTAACTGATGTACTCCTAAAGCATGATAATCATTGCCACAGTGGAATTCCACCTTCAAGCGGAGCGCAATTAATGCCATAAGTTCCTTTTTCTCCACTCCGGCATCTTCTAACTCTTGCAAGATTGCAAGGGAGCGTTCATGATAGTCTACTGCAACATAATAAGACTGCACATAATAATAGTTTGTGCCCAGTGCATCAAGAATAGCAGGACGATACTTTCCTGGAGCAAGCGTCAACGCTTGCTCTAACAATTGGAGCGCGGTTGGAAAATCTTCCTTTTGTTGTGCAATCAATCCTAGTAAGAAAGCATAACGGCCTTGTACGTCTGGCGAAAGGTTGGTGGCAATATCAGAGGCTAATGGCGCAAAATCACCGAAGGAAGGTAATGTATAGAGTTCACTACCTTCCAAAAGAATGTCGAGCAAAGGCAATATTTTTTCTTGCACCAGTTGCTCGTTGGATGTGTACAATTGCGCGTTGGTAGCAGTAGACTTGCTGCCTTCACTTTGCAAGAATAACTTTTCAAAGTAGTCTCTCGGCTCACCTAACTGTTCCGCGAAAAAGTGTAGTGCTTCATAGGAAGGCACGATCTTCTCGCGCTCAACAGCACTGATGTACGACTTCGAGAAACGGTCTCCGCCTAAATCTGTTTGTGTGAGGCTTTGCTGACGACGCATCTGGCGTAAGGTTTCCCCAACTGGCATCCGCATTGTTTCTTGTATCATTGGTTTCCTCTCTCATATCCTCACTCCACGCTCATCACTACTTCTTACTATATCTCTTTTACAGTCTTCCTTAATTTTTTTCAGGGAATATATGGAATACATTGTACTTCGTCTAGTACTAGAAATCAAGGAATAACATGTCTTTCTACAGATGTTGTCTGTAGTACATACTATTTATTCGCATTTTTTCTGGAATACAGAGGAGTTTATTCAACATGTCTACAGTTTCGCTGTTTGAACCGTTGACACTACGAGATATTACCTTACGCAACCGTATCATGGTTTCGCCCATGTGCCAGTATTCATCTACCGATGGGTTTGCCACTGATTGGCATCTTGTTCACTTAGGCAGTCGCGCGGTTGGTGGTGCTGCGCTGGTCATGACAGAAGCCGCAGCAGTCGAGGCGCGAGGGCGTATCTCGCCGCAAGACCTCGGAATCTATCGCGACGAACACATTGACATGCTTTCGCGCATCACCTCTTTCATAAAAGAACAGGGAGCGGTACCCGCTATACAGCTTGCTCATGCGGGCCGAAAAGCTAGTACTTATCGTCCGTGGAGTGGTCGTGGCGAGGTCTCAGTGGAAGATGGACGCTGGGAAACGATAGCGCCCAGCCATGAACGCTTTTCCGATACCTATCCCTTGCCAAAGGAATTAACAGAACAAGAGATCGCCGAGGTCACGCAAAGTTTCCGTGCCGCAGCACAACGAGCACTCAAAGCAGGTTTTCAGGTCATAGAATTGCATGGCGCACATGGCTACCTTTTCCATGAATTTCTCTCATCACTTTCCAATGCTCGTACTGACCAGTACGGCGGCACTCTACGTAACCGTATGCGCTTTTTGTTAGAGACTGCTGACGCTGTGCGTGAGGTATGGCCCGATTCTTTACCACTTTTTGTACGTATCTCCGCAACCGATTGGACCGAGGGTGGGCTAACAATCGCGGATAGTGTTGAGATTGCACAGACGCTCAAAGGGCATGGCGTTGATCTGATTGACGTTTCGACTGGTGGCAACGTGTCTACAGCAAAAGTTCCCGTTGCTCCTGGCTATCAAGTTCCCTTCGCGGCACAGATTCGGCGTGAAAGCGGTGTACCAACAGCGGCTGTAGGTCTGATTACGGAGCCAGAGCAAGCCAACGAGATTATCCAGAGTGGACAAGCCGATGTTGTGGCTCTTGCACGCGAACTCTTACGTGATCCATACTGGCCTCTTCGTGCGGCCCGTGAACTTGGATACGATTTTCCGTGGGCGGCGCAATACGAACGTGCAAAACTCTAACCGCGTTTTTGCATCATCTTCTCACACGCCCTACAATATACACAGAACTACGAGATGTATCCTCTGTAGGGGTCTAATTCTATTACACCCTGTTGGCAATGTACAATGTTGGAGGACATATGAAACGCTTCATCAATCCTATGTACGGAATCGATTGCCAACAGGGTGTAATAGAATTAGACCCCTACAAAGATTATCTTCTCTTATTACAGGTGTAGATTGCCGAATGTTATTCGGTAATCTTGCACGATAAAATTGTCGCTTTTCTATACGACAGATAGATGCTTATTATGACAAATACACTTATTCATGAACATATTGCAGAGCAAAATACATTCCTTGATCGTCATGCACCTGAATTGCTCATAACCCTACAGCAGGCTATAACACGAGCGACACAATTACATAAAGACATCATTGCCAATTTCACATTTCCAGTTGAATACTACGATACCATCGCTGCATTTACGGGTGCTCAGCAAGCGGGACTTGGCGAAGTTTTCTTCTGGGAACAACCCTCTGAACAAAACGCGCTTATCGGTATCGGAACCACAACTACAATTGAGACAATGGGCAAAACTAGTGCTATAGAAGCAGCAGCACAATGGCGAACATTGCAACAAGACGCAGTGATTTCCTCAGTAGATACGGTGCAAGAGGTTGACACAGTATATGGACGTGGGCCGATGTTCTTTGGCGGTTTCGCCTTCGACCCCGATAACCAGCATACACAACTCTGGTCAGGTTTTCCCGACGGCTTACTTATCCTGCCCCGCTTCTTACTAAGATATAGCAAAAACTCTACAACACTCACAATAAACATACTCCTTCATACCGAAGATGACATTAAGCAGATTTTTCGCAACATCAACAACGAGACACACCATTTGCTAAAGACTATAAGAAGTATCGTAAAGATTGAAGCGTCAGAAGAGGCTGGGAGACCCTTGCGGTCTCCCCTGCACGTAGAAGAGGCTCTTCCAGCCACAGTGTGGATGCAAAAAGTAGCGGAGGTCGCCCACGATATACGGGAGAATATGTTTGAAAAGGTGGTCCTGGCACGCAGTATACAGGTTACACCACAGACAGGAACGTCTTTTGATATAAGTGCCGTTTTGAGCAGACTGCGCCAGAGCTATCCAGGAACATACATTTTCGCAATGCAACGCGGTACGCGGTTCTTCGTGGGGGCAACACCGGAACGACTGGTGCAAGCGCAGAATGGACAGATACATACTATGGCCCTCGCAGGCTCTGCTCCACGCGGTACAACGCAGGAAGAGGACGAACAACTTGGTGCCGAGTTGTTGCAAAGCGAGAAAAATGGTGTCGAGCACGCGGTTGTCGTTGCTACGGTACGTGAGGCACTTCTTGCACATTGTAGCGCAGTGCATGTATCCGATACTCCTTCCTTGCTCAAACTTAAGAATGTGCAACATTTAGAGACACCTATAGTTGGTGAGCTATTGCCGGGTCGCTGCATCCTTGACGTGATGGCAGACCTGCATCCAACGCCCGCCGTTGGTGGCTTTCCGCGCCAGGAAGCACTTGCCATGATTCGACGGATCGAGCAGCTTGATCGCGGCTGGTACGCGGGTCCACTCGGTTGGATCGGTGCGGGGGGTCATGGCGAATTCGCGGTTGCGCTCCGCTCTGGTCTAGTTGCTGAACATGAGGCAACGCTTTTCGCTGGCTGTGGTATCGTTGGCAACTCTGACCCACAAAGCGAATACACGGAGTCTTGCTTAAAACTACAGGGAATGCTCCGAGGGCTGGGCGAGCAGAATTGAGAAAGAAATGTTATACCTTTCAGAAATATCACCGCTTCTTCAAAATGCGGCGAATCCTACCTATGCCTATGTCTGTGCGTTCGTAGATGAGTTACAACGTGCGGGCATACAGAACGTCGTCGTCTGCCCTGGTTCACGTTCAACACCAATTGCATTAGCAGTTGCAGCACAACCAGGAATACACACATGGATGCATGTCGATGAGCGTTCCGCAGCCTTCTTCGCACTTGGCATGGCGAAGCGGTCAGCACAACCAGTCGCATTGCTCTGCACCTCTGGTACAGCCGCCGCGAACTTTTTTCCCGCGATTGTCGAGGCAAAATTGACGCATGTTCCTCTGCTGGTGCTTACCTCTGATCGTCCGCACGAGTTGCGTGAAAATGGTGCTCCACAGACTATCGACCAGACACGCTTATATGGTTCGCACGTCAAATGGTCCGTCGATGCTGCACTACCAGAAGCAACAGATGCAGCCTTACGGTATATTCGCACACTAGCAGATAGGGCTACTGCCTTAACTGCAGCGATACCAGCAGGTCCCGTGCATCTCAATTTTCCATTACGTGAACCGCTCACGCCCACGCCCATCGCTCATCAACCACTACCCTCATTTTCAGAGCGGGATACAGCTGCATGGCTAGGACGCCCCAATAATGCGCCCTATGTCGTGGTGCGCAATACAGAGCAGAGTACACCCGATAGCGCGATTGTTGAACATCTTATCGAGCTTATACAAAAAGCTACACGCGGACTTATTATCATTGGACCACAAGAGGATACTTCGCTCTTAGAGCCGCTTGTACAAGTAGCGCAACACGCGAGCTATCCCATACTTGCAGACCCGCTTTCACAGATGCGTAGTATGAGTGCGACCCACCAGAGACATGTTCTCACAAGTTACGATGCATTTCTGCGCATAGATGCATTTGTGGAAAAGATGCAACCAGACCTAATACTACGTTTCGGTGCCATGCCAACCGCCAAGCCCGTGCTCACCTATCTCAAACGCTATCCCTCATGCCCGCTTATCGTCATTGATGGCAACGAAGATTGGCAGGAACCAACGCAACTCGCAACAGAACTGCTTCATGTTGACCCTGTTTCCTTATGTGAAGCCCTCGTAGGGACCGATTTATAGCGTGCGTGTTCGATAGCGATTTACGAAGAAGGCCCCGGTAAAACGGTCCCTACAGAAGCATGGTTATCGACGTGGCAAAAAGCTGATACATATACAAGAGAAGCTCTGCAAGCAACTATTCAGGATTTTACGGAGCCGTTTGAGGGACGTGTTTTTACCGAACTCGCGCAGCTTTTACCAAAGGATGCATTGCTCTACACAGGAAATAGTATGCCGGTACGTGACTTGGATACGTTCTTCTGGGGGAGTAATACACTACGCATTATGGGAAATCGTGGTGCTAATGGGATTGATGGTATCGTTTCGAGTGCGTTAGGTGCGAGCGCGGTTAGCAACGGTCCAAATGTCCTTGTAATTGGAGACCTTTCTTTTTTTCACGACATGAACGGTTTGCTCGCCGCTAAACTGCACAAACTCAATTTGACGATTATCGTCGTCAATAACGATGGCGGCGGCATCTTCTCATTTCTGCCACAGGCCGACTATCCAGAGCATTTCGAGCAACTTTTTGGCACACCGCTTGGGCTAGATTACAGCTACACGGCATCTCTCTATAATGGTCACTATCAGCGCGTTGCTGACTGGCAGCAGTTCCGTATAGCCGTAGAGCGTGGCATGCAGAATGGTGGACTACACATCGTCGAGGTCGTGACGGAGCGCGAAAGCAATGTACGTATGCATCGCCAATTATGGCGGAGTGTCGCGGAGGCACTGAAGCCGATTGTTTAGAAAATAATGAAACTGTCTTGATAAAAAACCTCTGTAGGGATCTAATTCTATTACACCCTGTTAGCATTCTACAATGCTTGAGAACGTATACATGCTTTCCAATGACTCCTGACGTTGTAGAATGCTAACAGGGTGTAATAGAATTAGACCCCTACATTAATTACTATAATGTATTACAAGCAGGTATTGTATTATGGCAACACACATACACGTCAATGGCGTTTCAATAGGCATTGAGGAACGTGGCTCAATAGACCAGCCACCTATTGTACTCCTTCATGGCTTTACAGGTAGTGCCGCAAGTTGGGGCCATCACTTGAACATCTTAGCAAGTCACGGCTTTCGCGTCATCGCACTGGATATGCTGGGACACGGACAATCGGACGCACCAACGGACCCACAACGTTATATCATAGGGGAGTGTGAGACGGACATACTGGTGGCACTGAATGCGTTAGGTGTGCAAAAGGGCGAGGCTATTCTGCTTGGCTACTCGATGGGTGGGCGTATTGCCCTCTACACAGCGTTCTCTGGTTTTTTTCGTGCACTTATTCTGGAAAGTGCTTCTCCGGGTCTGACAGACCCATCAGAACGTGCACAGCGTAAGAGCAGTGATGAGCACCTTGCAGATCGAATCGAGCGTGAGAGTATAGAAGCCTTTGTCACATACTGGGAACACTTGCCACTTTTTGCCAGTCAGCAACGTCTTCCGTATGAGCAACAACAAACGCTTCACGAGCAACGTGTACAAAATAGACCTCTAGGTCTCGCCAATAGTTTGCGTGGCGTTGGAACAGGTGTGCAGCCAGCACTGCAAGAGAGACTGACAACACTTACTATCCCTGTCCTCTTGTTAGCTGGTATACTTGATACAAAGTTCTGCGCAATCGCACAACACATGGCACAAGCGTTGCCGAATGTGCAAATACACATTGTCCCTAACGCTGGACACACAATTCATCTGGAACAGCCAGAACTATTTGACCAAATCGTCATAGATTTTTGCAAGACTACATCTCTGACTGACTGATACGAAACACGAGAGTGTCGTTGTCAATCGGAATAAGGAGACTGCATCTCCGATTGACTGATGCGAAGCATAGACACGAGAGTGTCGTTGTCAATCGGAATAAGGAAAAGGAGTTTTCTCATGTCAATAGAGTGGAACACCGTTAAAACGTATACCGATATTCTGTTTGATAAGGCCGAAGGTATCGGCAAAATCACAATCAATCGACCCGAAGTGCGCAATGCGTTTCGACCAGAGACGCTCACCGAACTGATCGAAGCCTTTAATATCTGCCGTGAAGACCCGGAGATCGGTGTGGTAATCTTTACAGGTGCGGGTGATAAAGCGTTTTGTTCGGGTGGCGATCAGCGCGTACGTGGCAACGGCGGCTACGTTGGCAGTGACGGAGTGCCACGCCTGAACGCACTCGACCTACAAAAGGTCATCAAGTATCTACCAAAACCTGTGATTGCAATGGTGGCAGGGTACGCCATCGGCGGTGGGCACGTCCTACATATGCTGTGTGATCTCACAGTCGCCGCCGATAATGCGCGTTTTGGACAAACAGGGCCACGCGTAGGTAGTTTTGACGCTGGCTGGGGTGCTACTTATATGGCGCGTATCGTTGGACATAAAAAGGCGCGTGAAATCTGGTACCTCTGTCGCCAGTATGACGCTCAAGAGGCACTTGATATGGGCCTTGTCAATACTGTTGTGCCACTGGCACAGTTGGAAGAGGAGACAGTACAATGGGCAAAAGAGATTCTGGAAAAGAGTCCGCTTGCGTTGCGCTTTCTCAAGGCGGCCTTTAACGCCGACACCGATGGTCTCGCGGGTATTCAAGAGCTAGCAGGTGATGCAACCATGCTGTACTATATGACTGAAGAGGGACAAGAGGGCAAGAATGCATTCTTAGAGAAGCGTAAGCCTGACTTCTCGCGCTTCCCACGCTTGCCATAACTTTTACGATGAAAATTCTCGACATACACTGGCAAACCTATAGCCTACCCTTCGCGCAAAGCTTCAACACCGCTCATGGTGAAATGGCTATGCGCGAAGGTGCAATTCTTACGCTCACAACCGATACAGGTCTTCTCGGTATTGGCGAGATGGCTCCACTTCCTGCTTTTGGCGGCGAGACGCTGACCGAAGCATGTGAGGCACTAGCCGAGGCCATTCCGCGCCTACGAGAAAGCCCCCTTGACACAGCATTGCAGGTTATACAGAGCATGCCAAGTAGTGTTGCTTGTGGGCTAGAGATGGCTCTACTCGATATACAAAGTAAGCGTGACGGCTACGATATTGGTATGCTGCTCTCTGATGGACCTTTTCGCCCTCTCATACCAGTCAACGCGGTTATCAGTGCGCAATCTGTCGAAGATGTCTTTGTCTCCGCGTTAAGCGCGAAACAACGCGGCTTCTCTTGTGTCAAGTTGAAAGTTGGGAGCACAAATAATCCCACTGTAGAAGTCGAGCGTGTTGCGGCAGCACGTTCGGCTCTCGGTCCTGACATTCATCTCCGTCTTGACGCAAACGAGGCATGGACGCTTGCAGAAGCAAAGACGATTCTCTCACAGTGTGTGCCATATCGGATTCAATATGTCGAACAACCACTACCACGTCACGACTTGACAGGCACGCAACATCTCAAGCGCACGATCTCTATCCCAATAGCCTTAGATGAAGCTATTCATAGTCTGGAAAGCGCACGCCGTGTGATGCGTTATGGTGCTGCGGATATCCTGATTATCAAACCTCAACTAGCAGGTGGTCTCTACACAAGCAGACAGATTATTACTGAGGCAGCACAGCGCGGTATAAAGTGCGTGGTTACAACGACAATTGAGTCGGGTATAAGCTTAGCCGCCGCGTTACATCTTGTAGCAGCGTCACCAGAGGTCACGCTAGAATGTGGTCTCGCCACACAACATTTGCTTATTGATAATCTCATTCGTGAAGAGTTTGTGATTCTCAATGGCATGATGAAAGTGCCAACGACTCCTGGTTTAGGCGTGACATTGGATGAAGAGGCGTTGCAAGCGTATAGCAGCCCCTGATGAGCTGTTGTAGGGGTCATAATTATCGCCTTTCACCAAATAATCAGGATAGAAAACGTCTGTAGGGGTCTAATTCTATTACACCCTGTGCGCAATCGATCCCGTCCACAGGATTGATGAAACGTTGCAAATGTTCTGCTCACGTGGTCTATTGCCGACGAGGGTGTAATAGAATTAGACCCCTACAGTTGACATATCCGCGTTATTTTATCAAACACGTCATTATGCCCTATTCTATTCAATTGGGGCGAGGGCGTAATGAATTATGGCCCCTACGATCAAGGTTATCTTAATTTACTATGGAAAGCCCTTACACCATAACGGACGGAGAACCAATAATTATGTATACTTCTGACACTCTTCTTCCTGACTGGCTGACCCGTTGTGCACAAAATCGACCACAGCATCTCGCCATTCGATATGGCGAAATCCAGTGGAGCTTTGCACAACTAGACCGAGAAGCTTCCCGTCTTGCACGTCAACTTGCTACTCTACAAATTGGCGAAGGTAGTCGAGTGGCACTGTTAGCAGCGAATAGCCTGTACTTTGTGACATGTGTTCACGCATTGACACGATTAGGCGCGGTTCTTGTGCCCTTAAATACACGTCTGACACTGAACGAGTTACGCTGGCAAGTACAAGATGCACATGTGACGCTCTTACTCCACGACACTGAACACGCATCTCTAGCCATGCAGATTGTAGAGAACGTTCCACAACTGTCACAAGCAATGTTCACACACATTGAAACGGACAACATTCCTGCATTGAGCAGTTTATCGGAGACAGATGTTCCCTTACGCACACTTATTGATTTGCAAGCGACACAGGCAATCATGTATACCTCTGGTACAACTGGTACACCCAAAGGCGCAATTATTACGTATGGCATGCAGTGGTGGAACGCAATTGGCTCGGCACTCAATCTTGGACACCAGCCCGACGATTGCTGGCTGGCCTGTATGCCCTTTTTTCACATTGGTGGCCTCTCTATTCTCATGCGCAGCGTGATCTACCAAATTAGCGTGATTGTGCAACAAAAATTCGACGCAGAGGCGATCAATACTGCCATTCAAGAGCAACATGTGACGATTATCTCAGTCGTGGCGGTGATGTTGCAGCGTATGATTGCAGCATTGGATGAGCGAAAGAGTGTATATTCAACCGCGTTACGTTGTGTCCTGCTTGGCGGCGGTCCCGCACCACGACCATTATTGGAGGCTTGTGCCGCAAAACACATTCCAGTTGTACAAACCTATGGTATGACTGAGACATGCTCACAGGCAGTAACACTCGCCCCCGCAGACGCCCTACGGAAGCTTGGTTCGGCAGGACGCCCTCTGCCCTCCGTTCAACTCCGCATTCTACATGATGGTCAAGAAGTACAGGCAGACGAGGCAGGTGAGATATATCTGAAAGGCCCAACAATTACTCCTGGCTATGCTAACCGACCTGAAGCCACCGCACGTGCCCTTTCCAATGGTTGGCTAGCAACAGGTGATATCGGCTATCTGGACGCAGAGGGCTACCTGTATGTGCTAGACCGTCGCTCTGACCTCATTATCTCCGGTGGCGAAAACGTCTATCCAGCAGAAATCGAAGCCATTCTGCTCTCACATCCCGACGTAGCCGAGGCTGGCGTATGTGGACAACCCGATCCACAATGGGGACAAGTGCCTATTGCCTTTGTCCATCTAAAGGATGGAAGCGGAGCCAGCACAAGTGATTTGATGGACTATGCGTCACAACGCCTCGCACGATACAAACAACCTCATGCTGTTCATATCGTAGAGCAATTGCCACGCAACTCTTCCGGTAAGCTGCTACGTCGTGAGCTTTTCAAGTTGTTGCCCACGTAGGGACCGATTTATCGTGTCCTGAGGGTGGGGTAGGGCAATGTGTCGGCGAAGATACGTTTCCCTCAACGTGGTCCCACCCCAACCCCACCTAGGACGCGATAAATCGGTCCCTACAATTGACGTGTTACAAATAATTCATCATCCATAATATGCAGGTACCGTTTTGAGCATTTGCCACTGTTGACCATCATGACCGAAGATGACCAGTGCTACATGCTCACGCTCGACGATCTCAAGCAGTTTACGCGTACTTGTGTACAAATACTGTTTGATTTTGTACACAAGTATAACGTCAAAATAGTGACTGTTGCCCACCTTCCTCTGCTTGTTTCGTTTTGGTAAGTTGCTTTTTAGATGCTCGTCTTCTTGCTTCCAGTTCTTTGCGAAAATCGAAAGCACGAGTTTTCTATTCATATTGTTCTATAATGACATACTGATAGAGTGTAGGCTATTCGAGAACAAACGAACGGGATGTAGCTAGACTCGTCCAGCTACATCCCGTTCGTTTGTTCTCGAATATATTTTATTCTTCGCTTGCAGCTAGTGCGGCAATCATGGACTCATCAACGAGAGGCCCACTTACACGCACACTGCCATCAGAGGCTTTTGAGGCGAATGTGAGTGAGCTGTACGTAACGGTCACTTTGACCTCGCGGTTACGTACTCCAACACGTACTGGTGTAGACTCCACGGCTTGCTTAATGCGCTGCGCCACGATTTCGGCTCCGTGCTGCTCGGCACGAATAACGGCGGTCACAATGCCTGCTCCATTGATTGACAGCTTATCCTCTTTGCGTACACGTGTACGCAGGAATGGGAGCATCTTGCGTGCAACTTCAGTTGCCTCGCGGTCCTCACGTTCACGATGAATGTCATTGCCAGACGCGCCATCAAGTGTGAAGCGAAAGACAAGTACACTTTGCGCGTTGCAGATACGGCGCATCTTACGCTGACCCGCTTCCAGGTCTTTCGTCGAGTCAACCATTTGCCAAATATGGTGCTCGCGCTTACGCCAGAAGTCATAATGCCCCTGCACACGTGCATAGCTTTCGAGCAGAATGGTTCCAGTCGTCCATGCAGCCTGCTTGGGTGTACTCATTGTGAAGTCGCGACAGGCGATAAGCTGGCGCAGAATTGGCGATGCCTTCATTGTCGAAGCTTCATAATTCTGCTGGGCACGCACTTTCAAATGCCCAGCATAGATACGTCTGCGCTGCTTGAGAAAATCACGAACGTTAAGAGGTCCCTTGTTATAGACAACACATTCAGGTCTATATTGTAATTGATAATCAAGCTGCGAAATAACTGCTTGTATAGAAATTTCATCAACGGCACTGTTAGTAGGGATGCTTGGCACAATGGTGCGAAACGCAATAATTTCGCCAAGTTTCGCATGAGTGCGAGCTAGACGGTCATGTAAGCGCCATAAGAGATGAACCGAGTGTCCCATGAATGTTGATACATCATTGATAGGAACAGGACGACCACCCGTCATCCCGACTTTAGGATCGAGAAATGGTGAGCAGAGATGTTCAAGAGCTGACTCTTCTGGAATCACGTCCGCGCCCACTAAAACCGCTACCTCGCTCGTTGTTTGTTTCAGAAAGAGATTGATAGCTGATGCTTTGCCCTCGCGCTTCTCTTGTATATAAAGACGAACACGCGGCTCTTTCAACGCGATCTCTGCGACAGTCGGGACGGTACGATCAGTGCAACCACTTGCAACAACGATCACCTCCTCTACACGAATAGATGGCCCCTCTTGTTTAAGAACAGCGTTGATAGTACGAGCGATATTAGCCTCTTCGTTATATGCCATAATGCCAATACTACAGCCCACCCGCTCGTCACTTATTTCTACCTGCTCGTCTACCTGTGTTATATGCAGGTTCTGCTGCTCTCCGTTGCTAGTGTTACTACTTACGATGTCTACCCTTGTTGCCATGGAAGGCGTCTCCTTTGCCAGAATAGTTTAGAGTCTTTTTTATTTTCTTTTTCTGGTATTCCGCTTCCACATAGCTCTACATCAAATGAACCCTTCACCATTGTTTTATAGCGTATCATCTTGATGCTGTGGAAAAAGATAAGATATGGTTAAGATATGGTTGCAAATATATCAATGTTGTTGTGAAAACACAAGTTTAGTAGGACGTTAGGTTCATAGGAGAAAGACAAAGTAGAAAAAACGGTGTATATTACAGCAATTGAGGCAGAGAGGGACCTCTGTACTACCTAGTATTTTGAGAAAGATAGAAAATTTTTATGCGTCCAAAAGAACATGCAACACTTTCAACGGCAGCCGCCATTATTGCACTTCCCTGGCTTAAAAAAGATATCTGGCTTCCCTTTGCATCCAGCATTTTGATTGATGTTGACCACTATCTCTGGCATGTTGTCGCTTATCGTACGCTCAGCCTGCGTGCTGCAATGCGCTACTTTAATCAGGCTGACCCACCTCAGCTTATGGAGGCCCGCCTGCTCCATCATCCGCTTGTACTGGGTACTCTGCTCTTTTTCGCGCTTCGTCTGCGTTCGCGCACACTAGGTCTCATTCTTGCAGGCTTGCTCTTTCATGTCAGTCTGGATGCCATTCACGTCACGCAGATGAGCAATTTGAAGCGTTCACTAAGCGCGCAAGCAAACAATACCTGTCCTGAATGTAACCAGCATTTCGATGCCTTACAACTTCACACAACCTATATCGCGCCAAATCTGCTTGATCGCTATAACCCACAACACTTCATCGTACTGTGTCCAACCTGCCACGAACGAGCACACGCATCCTAAATTCTATAAATTTCATGATATAGAAGCCGAAGTACTCCTGTACGGGTCTGCTTCAGCACACCCTGTCCTCCAACATTTGTGTATGGCGAACAGGGTGTGCTGAAGCAGACCCGTACAGGATACATCATTGAATTGTGGTGACAATCATGGCACACTATGATATAATCGCATCAATGGTTGGAAACAGATGCTGTGTGTATGTCAATCTCTACACACGAAAGCGAGGAAATTCTTGGTCTTAAGCGCATATCTTCCGGCAATCAGAATCGTTCAGATCATTCTCTGTGTTGCCGTTATCATTTTTATTCTCTTACAGGCTCGTGGTGCTGGTCTTGGCAGTGCCTTTGGTGGCAGTAGCGCGGGTTCAGTGTTTAAAACACGGCGTGGCGTAGAGCGTCTCATCTTCAATACCACTATCGTCTTTGTGGTGCTTTTCTGTCTCATCTCAATACTCAGTGCAGCAATTCGATAATCGGTTAGGCAGAAAACAGGCACTCTCATTACGTGGATGGTTGGGTCGACAACAGCACACAGGCTTTACCTTTTTTGTACTGCTATGTGCTATAGCTTTTTGCGTTACAAGCTGTGGCGCGATTTCAGGAGGGCAAACGACTCCTCCCAATAATCCAGTGGTGCAACAAGCCGCTAAAGCACGTCTCACCTATGTGGCAATAGGAGCTTCAGACACCTATGGCATTGGCACAGATGATCCACAAACGCAAAGCTGGCCTGCCGACCTTTCCACGAAATTAGGAGATGATGTCCACCTTATCAATCTTGGTATTCCTGGTGTTCATGCTGATAGTGCGTTAAATGTTGAAGTGCCCATCGCACTCGATAGCCATCCTGACATCGTTACTATATGGCTCGCCGTGAATGACCTTGCTGACAATGTATCGCTCACCGACTACACACGCAGTATGGATAGTATCCTCACACGTCTACAACAATTGACGCCACATACACGCATTGCAGTAGCAAACGTACCCGATGTTACAGTCTTACCACGTTTCCAAACAGAAAACGCACAAGCACTTCACGAACGTATCACGGCATATAATACAGTTATTGCGTCCCTTGTACAAAAACATCATGCGCTACTCGTGGATTTGTACACACGTTGGCAAGACCTCGCCAACCATCCCGATTACATTAGCAATGATGGTTTCCATCCTAACGCATTAGGCTATGCAGCTATTGCCACCATCTTCTATCAGGTTCTACAGGAAAATGCGAAATGACGCAAATCTTTGGTATCCCTCTTGACACACTCACAACAATTCTCGTAAGCATCACTCTCATTATTGTTATAGGTGTACTCCTTTTGGCACTTACAAACAAGATATTTTTCAAGATAGGAGTGCGCAATATTCCGCGCCGACGCTTGCAAATGTTGCTGATCGTGTTCGCGCTTATGCTCTCAACAACGCTCCTCTCTAGCGTCCTGGCGACAGGTGATGTGATTACTGCGGCAGTGCAGAGTGTAGCTATCTATAACTATGGCAATATTGATGAAATTATCGAAGGCGGAAGTAGCCCACTTGGTCTTTACCGCGATGGCGTCTACTACTCATTGCTCGATCAGAACAAACACAATAGCGATATCACCGCGATAGGCGCGGCACTGCGTGAACAAAACCTCCTGGTAGCAGATCAAACATCACGTCAGGTACGCTCAAACGTTACAGCCCTTGGCATTATTCCAGGAAGTGAGCAAGGCTTCGGCGGGATGCAGGATGTGAATAGCAAGAAACGTTTTACCACGACCAGTCTCGCAACAAATCAGGTATATCTTAACCAGACTGCTGCCCAGTTACTCAATGCCCATGCTGGTGACACTCTCTACCTCTACGCCCAACGTTGGTCAGGACAACGTTATACGATGCACATTGTGGGTATCGTACAAAATGGTGGACTCGTTGGGGACAATCCTTTTTTACTAAGCAATGTGAAAACCTTTCAAAATATTGAAGGTAATAATGACGTTATTAGTCAGGTCTTTATTGCGAATCGTGGTGGTGTTGGCGCGTCAGACAGCGTGACGGATACACTCAATCAGCAACTTTTTCATGGTGTTCACGTTATACAGGTCAAACAACAAGGCGTGACGAACTCACAGAATGCCCAGGAAATCTTTTCTCGTATCTTTGGTCTTTTTAGTCTTTTTGCGCTTGCAATTGGTCTCCTACTCATTTTCCTCATCTTCATTTTGTTAGCAGCCGAGCGTCGTGCGGAAATGGGAATGGCACGTGCGATTGGCGTACAACGGCGGCATCTCATCCTGATGTTTCTTTTTGAGGGTGCTATCTATGACGTGCTTTCGTCTATCGTTGGGCTAGCGTCAGGTATTGGGATAGGAGCGTTGCTGGTTGTCTTTCTCGGCCCAGTCCTGGTACGTTTCAACTTTCCCTTGAAACTCACCTTTCAGCCACGTAGTTTGATTATTGCCTATTGCCTGGGTGTCATCTTTACCTTCTGTTCCGTTGCAATCTCCTCCTGGCTCGTCAGTCGTATGACTGTGGTGGAAGCCATGCGTGATTTGCCGGAGCCAAGCCATTATGCTCTCTCGCTTGGTGAACTCGGTGTACGCCTTTTCGACCTGCTCAAACAATTAGGACAATCGCTTACAAAGCGACCTCATGCTAACCTGCGGCGTGCACGCCGTATCCTGCTAGAGCATCTTCCTGATACAGGTATTGGCTTCGTGCGTTCACTCGTCTTACTAGGCTTTCTTCCACTTTTTGCTGGTTACTGGCTCACACAGATTGGACTAGAACAAGCTCTCATTATTCCATTTTCACTTGGCCTATCTCTCCTTGCTATTGGTGGGGGATTGCTTCTTAAAGCCGTATTGTTACAGCTTTATCGCGTTGGTACGGGCTTACTACAGCGACGAAGGCAACCGCGAGGAGATACTTTCAACGGTAGGGAGTTTCAAAAGAGAGATTTACGAGAAGAAGTGCCTGTAGGGACCGATTTATCACGTCCTTCTGGTATATCAATTGCCGACGAGGACGTGATAAATCGGTCCCTACAGGCAACGAATACACCTATTAAAAAACCTACTGTTCCAGATCAGGTTCAACGCATAGAAGTCGTCTCTAAGGTGCTTAACCGTATTGTATCAACGCTTATTGCGTTAGCTATCGCGGCGTATTGGGCACTACCATTTGATGCATTAGGGCAGCTTGGTCTACCACGTTTTCAAGGCGGTATCGAGGTCTTTTTCGTTGCAGGCATGATGATGGTCATGGGTTCGGTTTGGGCCATCGTTGTCAACGCTGAACTCATTGTGAGACCACTACTAGCACTCTGCTCACGACTCCCAAGCATCTACGCGATGACTAGACTCGCCTCTGCCTATCCTCTCCATAGACGACTACGTACAGGGCTAAACGTTGTCATGTTTAGTCTGGTAGTCTTTGCCATGACAGTGATGGCGATTATCACGAACGCAACACAAAGTTCGTATGCCGATATCAACACGCAAACAGGTGGCTATGATATTCAGGCTACTGCCTACTTCAAGCCGTTGCAGAATATAAATGCATCACTTGCACAACACGGCATCAATCCAAACGTGTTTTCCACCATAGGTGTGCGCAACACAACGGTAGTGGGCATGATTCAGCCAAGTGCGGGTGCACCACGCTGGTCACTTTATCCAGCACAGGTTATCAGCGGCGGCTTTTTACAGGGCGATGGACTACATCTTACCGCACGCGCGAAGGGCTTTGAGAGCGATAATGCCGTCTGGCAAGCTCTACAATCACATCCAGATTATGCTCTCATTGATAGTAGTTCGTTGCCATACAATCCCAATGTTGCAAGTAATGCAGGAGTGTATGATCCATCGTCACCATCAGCGAACGCGGTCGGTGCTCCTACGACTCCGCCGGGGTTTGACGCAGATTACACTTTCTCGGTCAATGGTGTCTATCAAGGGGATACAAGTTTTGCTGCCGTTCCTGTATGGGTTACAGGACTCTCCATCAAGCAATCAGTTAAATTGACAATCATTGGCGTGGTTGATAATAGCGATAGTTCCCACTTTGGTCTTTACATTCCACGCTCTGCCTATAGCAGCGCAAGCATTGCAGCCAGCGCAAGCGATCTACAAGGTATTGGAAACACTACACTTGACCCCAATGCGCCCAACGCACAAACCTACTACTTTAAAGTTGCTCCTGGACAAGACAAACGCGCACTTTCACTCGCGCTCGGTTCTGCATTTCTTGATGATGGTTTAGAAACGACTGTCCTGGAGGATGCTATCTGGTCAGTACGTGGGCCACGTATTTTGCTCAGTGATGTGTTGTTAGGCGTTGTTGGTATGACGCTCTTATTGGGAGTTGCCGCCCTTGCGATTACAGGGACACGTGCGGTTATCGAACGTCGTCAACAGATAGGTATGTTGCGTGCTCTAGGCTGTAAGCGTCGTCTCATACAAGGCGCATTCCTGCTCGAATCGTTTCTAGTAGGAGCATTGGGTGGTATTCTCGGTCTGTTACTCGGTGTATTACTTGCTCAAAATATCTTCGCGGCAAACTTCTTCGAGCAATTCCAAACAGGTCTCACCTTCTCCATTCCGTGGGATCAACTAGGTATCATTGTAGGTGTTGCACTACTGGCATCTTTCCTCGGCGCGATCCTACCATCATGGCAAGCTGGTAAAATTGCGCCTGCGGAAGCATTGCGGTATTAGTCAAAAGAGACAAGCAAGTGGGCAGATATAGTATGAACGATATCTGCCCACTTGCTTGTCTCTTTTGATTGTACACTTCTGAAAAGAATAACTACCTCAATTTTGCCGAACGCCCTGTTGTACTGCAAGAGTACAAAGCAGAGGAACACGTGCATATCATCGTTTAACCCTGTAGATACGATTATTCTAGTGAAAGAAGCCGTTCGGTCATTAGGGCCGCTTCGCTGCGTCTGTTACCAGAGGTCC
>CAXUHF010000010.1:0-14052 GCA_964250765.1 uncultured Ktedonobacteraceae bacterium
AGTCTTTACTTGATTGAGGCCAGGGCGCCCGCAAGGGGAACGCCCCTCCCATACATGAAGGTGAAACGTGTATGGGAGGGGCGTTCCCCTTGCGAGCACCCTGGTTTTGGTGCCGTATAAATTGTGGTGGAACATTATTTGATTTGTAGACGTTCTACGACCTCTGAAGCAAGACTGGGGCGAAATAGCCCTTCCGCAATAAGTGAGGCACCTATTGCAGTCTCAAAACCTTCTGGCTCAGACTCGCTATGGGGAAAAAGATAAAATTGATACGTATCGCCTAAACGATCAACAACAGTGCTTTTATCTAGTTTCTCCTGAAGAGAGGAGCGACGGTCGATCACAACGATGTCTTCAAAGTGATGGATTGCCATCAAACCAGCCACATCTTCCGCTAACCCCTCCCAAAATGCCTGCTCACGTTCTTGCTCATCCTCGTCATCGTCCACTATCATATCATCTCGAACAGTCATACCATCAACAATTCGTCCGTCTTTGATCACTACAATGCTTCTCTCATCCTCTCCTACCTCCAAATATAAGAAACACATTTCGGACCATGTAGCTTCTTGCTGACGCATACGATATAGTAGAGTCGCTACTGAACACAACTTATCCGCATCCCCCATGTCTTTGTGTTTATGCTTGCGATAACGTGGCACACTCTTTAGGTTTTTCAATGAAGGTAAGTGGAAATTTTTTGCATTAAGAGAGCTTATAGTCATGAGAAACATGTGCAAATCAGCCATGTCAGGGGTAGTAGTTAGGTCTTCTTGCTCTATAAGCAGCGTTTGTAATGAGCAGAGCGTAGTTTCCAATGTCGAAGAGAGTGCGATTATTGGCTCTGGATAAAAAGCACAGAGACCCTCGATATAGGCAAGCGTTGCGGCACTATCTGCAAACGAACATAATTCTATCATTTGTCCATTTTCGGTAAGACATATTTTCCACACACCAACGTTATAGTCGATACCAATACTCATTGTCATGCAATAAGGTCTCCTTGTACCATATCACGCTTGAAGTTATTAGATGTATATCTTTTTTGTAAGAACGTTCTTTTTTACCGTCTCTACTTCATTGTAGAGGCAGAGCTATTATATCATGCATATGTATTGACACAAGCATTGCACTCAATAGGTCATGTGGCTTGACGCATACTAATTCCATCTGTTACACTTCCATGTATACAAACGCCCCGATGAACAACGGGGCGTGTTCATACATTTTGACAAACATCCACCTATCTTTTTTATAATGCTGAATTCCTATCAACATGTATTTGTGCTAGCTCCCATGAGAGGTTGATAACATGCCGAGTGATAGTTCTTTAGTTACTAGTGAACAGGAGCATATACGACTGCGACAAGCATTACGTGAATACGAAATCTTACGTGAGCTATCAGAACTTCTTGCCTCATCGCTTGATCTTACTCATATTCTACAGGTGCTGGTGAAACGCACAACAGAGGTGTGTGAGGTTGAACGCTGTGCGATCTGGCTTTTTGAGGAGGCGCGCAATCTTTTTGTGCCTAAAACATATTTTCTTTTTGCACCCGATCTTCACCAAAAAATGATTAAAGCTGGCGACCGTCTCTGGTACTCTTATTCTCTTCCTTTACAAGACCCATTTGTACAACATTTGACAAACAGCAGCGATCCAGTCGTATCCGAGGACCTAAGTACCAAGCCTGACATGCAGATATTCTCGGAGAAGTTTTTTGTTCGTTCTGTCTTGTTCGTAGCTCTCCGACGCGAGGGACGCATTGTTGGCTTGATGTCGCTTGATAACCCAGGAAAAACTGAGGTCTTTTCTGAGGAAAAACAGCAACTTGTACGTGCTATTGGACAACAAGCAGCTGTTGCAATTGACAATACACGTATTTATCGACAAGCACAAAACGAGAGTAAGCGTGCAGAGCGCCTAATCAAACGCGCTCAATCTATCTACGAAGTGGCTATAGCCGTCAACTCAAACGAGGACCTATCAACCGTGCTAGGCATTGCTACACGGCATCTCGTCAGCGGTTTGGAAGCCGATGGAGGGACTATTGTGCTACTGGACAATGGTGCGCTACTTCTAGCAAGCACAACTGCGCCTCAATCATCTACATCAACATCGCCAGCGCTGATGGACCTACCCTGTTGTAGTGAGGCTCTTCAAGATGAGACACCACGCTTTTTTATGCAGAATCAGGTGACAGGAATTGAGAAAGAGTGGTACCAGCAATTTGGTTTAAGCAATGTACTGATCGTCCCACTTATCGCGGGTGCAAGAAATGGAAGCAAACGCAAAAAGAAAAATACGCTCCTTCTCGAAGAAAAGCATTGTGTTGGGTTTGCCTTTGTAAACTATAACCGAGCGACACGTCAGCCCGCGAAAGGTCATCTTGCTTTTGCACAGGATATCGCAGCACAGTGTGCACTTGCAATTGAGAAGAATCAGTTACTCACAAATGCAAATCAGGTGGCGAAAGTCGCTCTTGAACGAGCTAATACGATTGACGCCATATTTAACGCAATGACGGAAGGAGTCGTTGTTCTCGATTTAAACGGTCAGATTATTGTAAACAATCAGACCGCCTCACATTTTTTAGGTATGCCGCTTTACTCGAAAGAACATCTCACTACATTTTTACAGCGTTACCCGACCTATACGCTGCGTGGTACACCAATTGCTTACGGAGATTTTCCACTAACACGAGCATTGCGCGGAGAGCATATTCGTGGCGAACGTTTCGTGACACGACGAGCGGACAATTCTGAACGTACCGTCGAAGTGAATGTTGCACCCCTTCATGATGACGAGTCGCATCATGTTGGTTTTGTAAGTGCGTTCCGTGATGTTACAGAGCAAGTCCGTGTCGAGCAACGTATTCGGGGAGCATTAAACGTGATGCTTAACGCTGCCGAAGTCTTAGCTGGCATTACAGATATCAAAGAACTGATACGCCGTGTTCTTACAATGACATTGAGTGCATTGAACTGTGAACGTGGTTTTGTGCATTTATACGACGAGGAGCGACACCTCTTTACACCGTTGCTCTCCATCGGATTTTCCAAGCAGCCCAACGCGTACTGGAACATAGAGCAGCAATTCTGGTTTGCGCCTGACATACAAACGACAAAAGAGCCACACGCATCTCTTGCAGCGGGTCACACAACTCTCATTCCGCCAGAGCATCGTACGGTTCAAGATGAAGCTCTACATGCAGATACAGTACTCGTCGCGCCACTCATGCATAACAAACAACTCCTGGGAGTTATGATTCTCGACCGTGCGGCATCACAAGACGGACATGAACTAGACGACTCTCCTCAATCACGATATGTACGGCGCGAGTTTACCGTATGGGACGTGACGGTAGCAGAAGGTATTGCACGCTTTGCGGGTCTAGCTATTGAGCAGGCACGATGGCAATCAGAGGCGACAATCGCACGCACAAGTGAGGCTGAGATGCGTGAGTCTAACGCACTAAAAGACGAGTTTCTCTCCATTACCGCACATGAATTTCGCTCACCGCTCACCATCATTCAAGCACATAGTCAGATGATGGAGCGCATTATGCGACGTATTGAACAGATGCCAAAACGCGAGAAATTGCAGGAGAGTATTACAGCAATAGAGGAGCAAACGCATCAACTTACCAATATCGTCAACACGTTTCTTGAAGTTACACGCTTAAATAAAGGGCAAATCACACTCAAGCAAGAGCGCGTAAACCTGAGCGAGCTACTCAAACAAGAGGTCGTTAAGCATAGCACAACAACAACACTTCATGACATCTCTTTTGCTACAAAGTTTGATGAACAGCTGTGCTATGTCATGGGGGATCGTGCACGGCTTCAGCAAATATTTGGCAATCTGCTACAAAACGCTATAAAATATAGTCCTCATGGTGGGTCTATTACGGTTACACTAAAACATTACATGGCGGAGACAGGAAACACGTTCCTGGAAGTACGTGTAGCAGATAGAGGTATTGGTGTTCCCAAAGATGCACAACCGTATCTTTTTGAGCGTTTCTATCGCGCTCCAAACGTAGATGGCGGCAAAACAAAAGGCGTTGGACTTGGCCTATATGTTGTTGCTGAGTTTCTTCATCTTCATTGTGGGACTATTCATGTTGAGAGTAGCGGTGAATATGGTGAGGGAAGTTGTTTCGTGGTCACGCTGCCTTCTATAGAAAGCGATGACACCGATAGTGAATGAGCTACCTCTTCTACGTTCCTGGCTCCTTGCTCTCACAAAAGAGACAATGCAACGCGAAGATGCGGGTGATGCCTCACATGATTATGATCATATTGTGCGCGTTATGGCTCTAGCAGATACGCTACAAAAGCGCGAAGGCGGTGAGCTGCCCATCATCTGGGCGGCAGTTGCTTTGCACGATATTGGACAGGAGCGTGAACGTCGGCAAGGTGGCGATCATGCTATGATTGGGGCTGAGATGGCGGTAGACTTGCTCACGAACACACAGTTTCCACAGCATGCTATTCCATCAGTCCAACAAGCTATCCGTGAACACCGCATGACTGGTGGCATTCTACCTTCTGCATTAGAGGGTCGCATTCTGTACGATGCCGACAAAATTGATTGTCTTGGAGCTATTGGTATTGGTCGTCTCTACTGTATTACAGGTCTCTATCATCAGAAAATATACTCGGAACTACCACCTGATGTCCGTGAACCAGTTGACCCACTGACAGTACGTACATTGCGTAGAAGTCCTGACTATTCGCCAAGCATCGAGTTTCGCTTGCTTTTTGGCAATCTCCCCGAACGCATGACTACTGAGACAGGCCGTGTCTTAGCACGAGAACGTTATGACTACATGGCGAATTTCTTTAGACGCTTACAACGGGAAATCGAAGGCTCTTTATAATACTGAAGTGTCTATAAAAAGCACATAGTTAAACGTCGTCTTCGTGGTAGCGGGTGCGGTTAAGTGAAGCGTAAAGCCCACGGTTGGATGAAGCGAAATATACTGAACGAGCGTTGGTCCAGGGTTGGAAGTCAGAGTAACATGTACAACACTGGTTGCTACCGTATGTATGTTTTTCACCATAAGTTCACCTTGACCCCTCTCAAATGTGCCGTTACCAAAGAATGACGTACAATCAGCACTGGAAGAGGACATGGTGCTTGTCTCAGTATGTGTCTCATGCTGAACATGTATCTCTTTACCAGACGCTATTTCAATTGACTGCTCAGTAGAAAGAACTTCTTGCACCTTTTCACGAAAGCGAACATTGACAGTGAGTGGTTCCCGTAGAGGCTCATTCGTCTCTCTGCTCCAACTATAGATATCATCTTCTCTAGGATATGGTGTCGTCTTAGAAGTTGGCGTAGTTTGTAAATGCACCTTTGTAGTGCGCCCCGCTAATCGCTGATTACTTTTTATTGGAGGAGATGCTGGTTGGGAAGGTGTTGCAGGAATCGCTTCAACTACTGTAGGCATCTGCACACTTTCAATCGGTGCTACAGCATATGTAGAAGGAAGAGGTGCGAGATGTCTTTCTTGTGGAAAAGACTCATCTTGCCCGCGTCGTGTTGGCATCCAGATAGGCTCTTCAGAAGGTTGCACAATAGCCGCAAATGATGAGGTCAATCGCTGTGCGAGTCGAGTTAATATGTTTGTACTTTGTGGTTTCTGATACTCTTCTCTCTCCTTTGCTCCTTCCTGTTGTGCTGCGATTTCAGCCGTGACCGACTGTACAAAGCTCGCTGGACGAACAGAGGGTTGCACTTTTGACTGTAAACTCAGGCGCGGGGGAACGAGTTCAGTACTTGAAAGCGCACGATCTACAGACATATATTGTTGCTCATCGTCTGACCACTGTTCTTGTGATGATGAATCGGCAAGAGTTTCCTCAACTGACTCCGAAATATTTTGTCGCTCACGTGCGAGTCTAGCTTGCCAATACTGTTTCGCGTGAGGATCATGCTCTTCGTGCAATGCCATAAATACTCTTGCTCTCCCTATTTAGACACTATCTTTTCTGTCCTACCAGCGCATAAAGATACAAGGTGAAATAAACAGAGGCAGTATAACATATCTTTCATACGTCATGCGTGTAGATAGCACATTTGGGTGATTTAGGTAAAATCATGCGAGCACAAAATGCATTGCTACATGCAAAAGGACAATTGGGTAAATAGTACGGGTAGTATTGCAAGTAGGGGTCAGGAACGCTACAATAGGCACCTAACCAACGCATTCGTTGATTGGCATGGACATATTATATCTTGCTCTCAAGGGTGTGAAGAAACGTTACTCTATTTTCATGTGGCAAGGAAGGATTTTCAAATATGAAACTCAATGGCTCACACAAATTTAAAGCTTCTAGTGCACAAGTCTATAATGCTATTCTTAACCCTGCGGTATTGAAAGAATGTATTCCGGGTTGTCAGAACGTTGAATACCTTGATCCCAATAGCATCAAGGCCAGCATTTCAACACCCCTTCCAGGTTTAAAAGGACCATACAACGTAGTTATTAACATTGCACAGAGGCAGGCACCAAACAACCTCACGTTGCAGGTACAGCGTCAAGGAACGGGTGGCTCAATCAATGCACTCAGCAACATTAACATTCTTGATGAGGCTGACGGTTCTGTACTGAAGTACGATGCGAATGCTGACCTAAGCGGCCCTATCGCAATCGCAAACAACCCTATCGGTGAGAGCTTCACCAAGGGATCGCTCGGCTCCTTCTTCAAAAGCCTGGACAAGGCAATCGTCTAAGTATAGAATCTGTAGAGGTCTAATTCTATTACACCCTCTCGGCAATCAACATTGTGGAAGGAATTGATGAAATGTTTTATACATTCTTCCAATATTGCTCATTGCTCACAAGGGTGTAATAGAATTAGACCTCTACAACAGATATACTCACAGCATTTGTCTCGCTCAGGGAAAAGATTACGATGTTATGATACTGCTCAAGCGGTGCGTTTTGTTAGGGATGTATACGCATAATGGCACTTGTCTGTGTATCAACAGGTGGTATAAAAGCTCCATCGCGCTCTATAAGCCATATCTCTAGCAGTCGTCGCAACTCACCTCTTGTTTGCTTGTCATCAGGTAGAATAAGTTGCTCTAGCAATTCTTCCGTTGCACCATCGAGCGAGGGATAGCGTAAGCCTCCTGGCATACGCACAATCTCAACATCAGCATAGATACCCATCTCAAAAAGGACATCCAGCGCATGAATATAGCCAGGAGCGGGCCGCCGTTCATCACCATGAAAGTGCTTCCACAACGAACTGGTGGTTGTGTCAAAGTGAACTGCACGCATGTAGATATAGCAGGCTCGATGCGTTGCAGTGCGGAGTTTCGTGATGAACGTATCTATATCCCAGATAGGGTAGAGCACGTGGCTACATATTACAATATCCGCACTCAAATCAGTTGGAGCCTCCTGCCAACTTGTATAGAGTAAAGATATATTTGGCAACTCTTCTCCAATTGCATCTCGCTTAAGGTAATTCAACATAGTAGCATTTGGCTCCACAGCCGTAACATATTGAGCATATGGAGCTAGTGCAAGCGAGAAACGACCTGTTCCTGCTCCTACATCAAGCACGGTCGTGTCTCGCGTCACTTCCTGACGAAGCTTGAGATAGAGAGGGTCGCTAGTTACAGTTTCCTGTGTTGAGCGATGATAGTTCTTAGCTCGACGCTCCCAAAAGTCCGCACTTGTACGTCCCAGATGCGCATATGCAGCATCCATTTGTCTTGCACGCGCATCAAGTATCTCATGCCAACGTTCGATTGCACTCTGCATAACACTGACTTCCTATGTTTCCTTAAACGCGACAAAACACCGCTTTCAAATATGCTGTCTCTGGCATGGCAAGATTAATTGGATGATCGACACCATGCGTATAAGTCTCAAGTAGTTGCACGGGACGCTGAAAACGCTGCGCGCTTTGTGATAGTACGCCCAGAAGATCGTCCATGCCAACAACACCAGAGCATGAGCATGTAAGCAAAATGCCACCTGGTCGCAATACCTGCATACCTAGCGTGTTCAATCGACGATACGCTTTGAGAGCATTATTGCGCGCACTTTGTGTTTTGGCAAACGCTGGTGGATCAAGTACCACAACATCAAATTGTTCGCCATGTTCTACCATCTCTTCAAGGGATGAAAAGACATCGGCTGTACGAAATTCATAGTCGTCGGGGTTGAGACTATTCAACTCAAAATTTTTGCGCGATGCCTCTATTGCTGGACTAGAGATATCAATGCTTGTAACAGTCGTGTCTTTATTCGTGAGTGCTGCATAGAGTGAAAAACCACCAGTATAGCTAAAACAATTCAGGACGCGTTTACCTTGAGCATATTTGCGCAATGACTCGCGTTTGTCACGCTGATCGAGAAAAAAGCCTGTTTTTTGTCCTTGCCAGGGATCAACAAGAAACTGTACACCATTCTCACGTATGAGAATGTGTTCGGATACTTCGCCTGTTACGACTACAGGTTCTTCGACTTCTAAGCCTTCTCGACGCCTCGACATACTATCATTGCGCAACAGAATACCACTGACTCCTGTTTCTTGTAGCAAAGCCTCAATGAGCAGTGGACGTAATCGCTCCATGCCAGCCGTATGTATCTGCATCACAAGAATGTCTGCGAAACGGTCTACAACCAGCCCTGGCAGACCGTCACCCTCAGAGTGAATGAGACGATAGGCATTTGTCTGCTCTGGCTGAAAGACGCGACGTAGCTCTACCGCTCGGCGCACACGATCTCGTACAAATTCGGCGTCTATCGCCTCTTCTGGGTTACGCGTCAAGATGCGGATAGCAATATCGGTCTGCGGGTTATAGTAACCACGCGCGACAAATTGTCCCTTGGATGATTTTACATCGACGAGGCCACCTGTTTCTATCCAACGGGGAGGCTGTTGGAGTGCTCCCGAAAAAATCCATGCATGACCACTGACAAGACTTTCTTCTTTATATGGTTTCAAGCTCGCACTGGGATAATTGACAGACACAGTGTATTCTTCCTTTGTTGACCTATTTCTCTATAGTATCTCACACACGTAAAGTAAAAGCAGCAAGCGTCCCTTCTTTAAAAAAGAGGAGGGACGCTTGCTGTTCTCACGAGTGTTACATCAACTACCTATTTTTGATAGGTGATTGCTGCCATAACTGGGTCTGTATGATGCTCAGCCATGCGGATTTCAGCCTTCCGCAAATTGGTCGCGCTATTGATGAGTGCGATATGAGTAAACGCTTGTGGATAATTTCCTAGTGACCCTGTGCCATGTGGATCAATCTCTTCGGAGAACAAACCCAGACGACCGGAGTAACTCAAGACACGTTCGTAGAGTGAACGCGCCTCGGAAATGCGTCCCTGCATCGCCAGATTGTCTACTAACCACAAAGTACAAATTGTGAATGTGCCTTCGCCACCAGTCAAGCCATCATCGGTATCCTCAGCATGGTATCGATAAACAAAGCCTTGTTTGTTTGTGAGCTTGTCCATGATGCGGTCTACAGTTGAACGCATGCGTGGGTCATCAGGTGCGATGAATCCAACGAGAGGCAGCAACAAGTTTGAGGCATCTAACGCCGTATCATCATACGACTGTGTGAATGCTCCGAGCGAGGTGTTATACCCATGCGATAGAATATCGGTCCGTATCTGGTCACGCACCATGTGCCAATGTGATAGGTCTGCCTCAAGATGTAACTGTTCAGCAGCTTTAATACCACGATCAAGGGCAACCCAACACATGACCTTTGAGTAGACGAAGTGACGCAAGCCACCGCGCACCTCCCAGATGCCGTTATCGGGTTCTTGCCAGTGGGCACAGACATGCTCAACCAGTGTACACATCATTGACCATAAGGGACCTTCAAGCGTCTCACCATAACGCTCGAAACCGCCTTGACGACGATAAATGTGGATACAATCAAGAATTTCACCGAATACGTCAAGCTGCTTCTGATCTGCCGCTCCATTGCCAACACGTACTGGACGTGAGCCACAGTAGCCATCTAAATGCGCCAGCTCTTGCTCCATCAGGTCGCGTTCACCACGAATGCCGTACA
Organism: uncultured Ktedonobacteraceae bacterium; assembly: GCA_964250765.1. Taxonomy (GTDB): domain Bacteria; phylum Chloroflexota; class Ktedonobacteria; order Ktedonobacterales; family Ktedonobacteraceae; genus JBBQVS01. The sequence continues at coordinate 10,073 of CAXUHF010000010.1, forward strand.
TGATTTGCAGGTCTTCGCCGTTCGCGTAAGAGAGGCGACGTAACCAATGTGTAAATGCTCTAGCCTCTTCCGTAAAGCCAAGCACATTAAGTGCATACAATGTAAAGGTTGCATCACGCAACCAGGTAAAACGATAGTCCCAGTTACGTACCCCGCCAATGTCTTCCGGTAAAGACGTGGTAGGAGCAGCAACGATCGCGCCTGTAGGCGCATATGTCATCATCTTCAGCGTGAGTGCGCTACGCTGTACCCCTTCCAGGTATGGTCCCTGGTAACTACAGTTAGCAAGCCATTTGCGCCAACAATGAAGTGTTTGAGCGAGTTCGGCGTCAAAATTACGCTGCCGCAACTCTTGCTCTATAAGCCGACGTGCAGCATGTGCGCTACGACCCATACCTACCGCAAAAAGGAGTCGCTCCCCTTCATGTAATACAACGTGTGCAACAACTGACGGATGCCATTCCTCCGCGCCTTGTGCTATATGCATCGAATACGAAGGTAACAGGCTTGCACCCACAATTGCAAGACCAACATGCTGTTTGCCATCAGAGATAAGTGCCCCTATGTTGTCTGGCGCGAGTGATACTTCACAAGGCGACGCTGCATAGTTCGGACTGACACGTAAGGTCATCGTCACAGGCAACTCACCGTGTGTACACTCCACAATACGAACGAGGCAATGGCAAGAACCATCTTCACGCGTCCATGTATTGTTGTTCATACCCCGGTAGGGCCAAGCACTTAGCGTTTCCACTGGCATGAAATCGGTTAACACTACCTCACCGGAGGTACTAGCAAAACGTGTCTGTAAGACGTTACTTCCACGCAAATAGCGTTGAAAGCCTGGAATAGTGTTGTCTGTGGGGGCTATTTGAAAGTACCCTCCACGCTCCGAGTCTAACAGACGGCAAAAGATAGCAGGGCTATCGAAGTCTGGTAGACATCCCCAGTCTACTGAGCCATCAGGTGCAATAAGCACCGTCGAATGACAATCGCCAATGACACCGTAAGAATTGATAGGCTGATAAGTGCGATTGTTGTCGTTCATCCCAACCATGACACAACACTCTCTGTGAGAACTAAGAAAACAAAAATTAGAACGTGCTGAAAAACCTTAGAAAATTCTTAAGACACCTTAAAGGTGTCTTATAACAGAGATAAACGGAATAGTAATTAGAATAGTAACAGGATATCAGTACCAATATTTTTGGGTTATGTCCGCTTTACATAAATGTCCACTTTAGAGAGAACAATCGGAAATTGCACGGCATTCCATAGGCAAACAGGTAGTTTTTGTGTTACTTTAATAGCAGAACAACTATAATGATTAACAACGTTTTCCGAGTACGAATGTCACATGTTAGTTAGGGGAAAAGGGAAAAAGGTTTGAACACATTTCAAAAGATGATACGCCATCCAGCAGGACGCATTGGACTAACTGTTGGGGTAACTCTTGGTTTTATTGCAGCAGTCATGGGAGAGGGAAGCAAAGCGCTGCTTTTCGCGGGCCTATGTCGATTTCTCGCGGGACGTTTTGGTCGTTAGGTACCACTTTCTGTAATATGTACCGTCTAGAATAAGTTTGGGGAAAAAGGCGATCTTGAGAATAAGGTCGCCTTTGTCTGTGCTGCTAGCACCTGAGAGACTTTTTGTCACTCAGGTTTTGCCCATGTTTAGACACCTATTCTTCCCTCAACCACTTCGCCACGTCAGGTGCGAAGTACGTTATTATCATATCCGCACCCGCTCGCCTGATGCCTGTCAGCACTTCCATCACCACGCGTTTTTCGTCGATCCAGCCGTTTTGGGCGGCGGCTTTGATCATGGAGAACTCACCACTGACATTGTAGGCTGCGATGGGGAGGTCGCAGGAGTCGCGTACTTGACGGATGATATCGAGATAGGGCATAGCTGGTTTCACCATCACTATATCGGCACCCTCCGCGATATCCAGATCAACTTCGCGTAGGGCTTCACGTGCATTTGCAGGGTCCATTTGGTAGGAGCGACGATCACCAAATTGTGGTGTAGAGTCGGCGGCTTCACGGAAGGGACCATAGAAGCCTGATGCGAATTTGGCTGAGTAGGCCATAACGGGCGTTTGGCTGAAGCCATGCTCATCTAAGGCATGGCGAATAGTGCCGATGCGTCCATCCATCATGTCAGAAGGTGCGACGATATCAGCTCCTGCTTCGACGTGCGAGAGTGCCATACGCGAAAGAAGGCTCAATGACTCATCATTATGCACATCGCCGTTGCGAATAACTCCACAATGTCCGTGACTAGTATATTCACACAAGCACACATCAGTTATTACAAGCGTATCGGGTACTTCGGCTTTGATGCGCTGTATGCCTTGCTGAATAATACCTTGTGTAGCGTATGCCTGTGAACCTACCTCGTCTTTTTCGGAGGGAATACCGAACAGAAGTACGGCTGGAATACCAAGGTTAGCGATACGCTCAACTTCACGCCCGACATGCTCTACAGGCCACTGCATAATGCCCGGCATAGAGGCGATTTCGCGTGGCTCCTGTAAACCTTCTGCAATAAACAACGGATAGATCAACTGATCTACGCTTAGGCGCGTTTCACGAACGAGGCTACGTAGTTTCTCATTCTGGCGTGTGCGTCGCATACGTATTGTTGGAAAACTTGCCATTAGAAACCCTTTCTTACGCGACCTGCCGCAGTGTTCGCTCAATCTGTTTCACAGTTTCATTGAGCATAGCATCATCGAGTGCAAGCGAGATAAAACATGCCTCGAATTGCGATGGTGGCAGATAGATGCCACGTTCAAGCATGTGCCAGAAGAAATGCGCGAAACGAGCAGTGTCAGACCTCTTCGCACTGGCATAATCAGTTACAGGGTCTTTTGTAAAGTAGAGACAGAACATTGCCCCGATGCGGACTAGTTGTGCATCGGCTTTTGTATCGGCAATCGCTTTGGTGATTCCTTCGCCAAGGAGTTCACTCTTTTGCTCAAGTCGCTCATACTGTCCTGGCTTACTCAGTTCAGTAAGGGTAGCGATGCCTGCCGCCATTGCGAGCGGATTTCCAGACAATGTACCCGCCTGATACATCGAACCGAGAGGTGCGACCTGCTGCATGATGTCGCGTCGTCCACCGTATGCTCCGACAGGCAGACCGCCGCCGATGATTTTACCAAAGCAGGTGATATCAGGTGTGATACCTGCTCGCTGCTGCATGCCTCCTGGTGCTAAACGGAAGCCTGTCATCACCTCGTCAAAGATCAACAGTGCACCATATTTTTGCGTTAAGCGACGTAACGTTTCCAGGTAGCCGGGCTGCGGCAGGACTAAACCCATGTTTGCCGCAACTGGCTCGACGATGATGGCTGCAATTGAGTCAGGATACGTTTGAAACAGTTGCTCGACAGCGGCACTATCGTTATATGGAACAGTCAGCGTATTTTTTGTTGCTTCAGTTGGAACACCTGGGCTATCGGGTAAGCCCATCGTAGCGACACCGGAGCCAGCCTGCACTAGCAACATGTCGGCGTGTCCATGATAGCAGCCCGCGAATTTGATAATCTTGTCGCGTCCAGTATAGGCACGTGCAAGACGCAAGGCACTCATAGTCGCTTCGGTGCCGGAGTTGACAAAGCGAAGCATTTCAACTGAGGGAACATTGCGTATAACAAGTTTCGCCAGTTCGCTTTCAGCCTGTGTTGGCGCGCCAAAGCTGAAACCACGCTGACTTGCTTGTACCACGGCATCTACGACTGTAGGATAAGTATGGCCCAGAATCATTGGTCCCCATGATTGCACATAATCAAGATATCTGTTGCCATCAACGTCATAGAGGTATGGCCCTTGTGCGGAGTCGATAAAGACAGGTTCTCCGCCAACACCACGAAAGGCACGTACAGGGCTATTGACCCCACCTGGAAGCAGTGTTTGGGCCTCCGCAAAAAGCGTGTGTGAGCGAGAAAGCGTCAAGTTGCTTTCCGTGTATGC
>CAXUHF010000010.1:14152-69298 GCA_964250765.1 uncultured Ktedonobacteraceae bacterium
GTGTACATACTGGCCTCGGTCTCACGGAGTTCTTGTACAAGATCAAGGAAGTCCGCAAGGTTATCCGTCTCGAAGGCTACCACAAATTCCTGGTCATCAATACCAAACGAATAGGTCGTATTAAGCGACACAGTAGGATACGTCAAGCCAACGCGGATGTGCTCATTCATCATGCGTTTGCGGTCCTCAGCAGGCAAGGCATACCATGCACGCGTCTTGACGAAAGGATAGACAAAGAGATATTTTTTGTCTTCAGGAGCAATCACGAGGCGTGGATCGTGTGCGCCACGTGCATTCTTACCAACATAGACCGAACGCTTGGTCATCGACAGGAAAGCTTGCGTCTCGTGTAGATAAGGTCCCATTGCACTCCGACGTATTTGGCTACTTAAAGAACGCAAGTCCTCAATATCATACGTCGCTTGCCAAAGCATGAAATCACAATCGGAACGTATGCCATATAGCCCAAAGCTACGAATAAGCGCGTTTTCTGCATGTGCATCAAAGAGTCGCTTCACCTCCTCTTTGCCACGATTCCGAACATCGAGGGGAAGCAGTTGCCATTGTGGATCAAGCTTATAAAATGTGAAACGCACTAATTGACGTGGTTGCTTCGCCTTTGGTTTTGCAGGTGCTGGCGATGGCTCAAGATGGGTAACTTCGTTCTGGTTTACGATAATCTGTTCTGTCATGATAATTTTTCCTCATATTTTACAATCGCCTCAAGCAGACCATCAATGGTGAACTCTTTGGCTTCAACAGCCACGGTCAGACCAAGTTCACGCGCGGTTTGTGAGGTAATAGGACCGATACACGCGATAGTAGGAAGTGAGGTCGGTACAAGTGTTGCACCTGTTGCCTCCTCACAGTGTTTCACCCATGCCATAAAGTTGCGCACGGTGGAAGAACTAGCAAAGGTGATAATAGAAAGCTGTCGTTGCTGCAACATATTCCACAAACCGCGACCTCGCTCATCGTTAACCGCTGCGGTGAGAGTATAATACGCAGGCACATCGTCAACAATTGCCCCAGCCTCACGCAACATCACCGCCAGGACTTTTCGTGCCTCAGCAGCGCGTGCAAGCAGAATGTGTTGTCCATTAAGCACTATACCATGTTGTCGAGCATCTTCGATAATCGCTTCGGCAACACCCTCAGCAACATAGGCATCGGGAATGATATCAGCAGTTAGACCATATGTAGTAAGAGCCTCGGCTGTTGCTGGTCCAATCGTAGCTATACGAATGTGTTGCAATGCACTCGGATCATAGCCAAGCTGTTGTAGACGCTGTAGACAGATATGCACGCCATTCGCGCTCGTAAACACTAACCAATCATATATATAGGAAGTACTACTTGCTTGCATATCAGAGTCAGAGAGATAGAGGTGCTTCAACGCACTATCTAACCGTGCCCAGTCTGATGGAGGTACGATGCGAATGGTAGGAAATTCTACAGGTATCGCCCCTAACGCTCTCAGACCTTCACTTAGTACGCTCGCCTGTTCACGCGTACGTGTCACGAGAACACGTCTTCCTTGTAGTGGGAGTGTAGCAACTGGCGGTTCAGACATGCAGTTGCTCCTGTTCTCGTATGGTATCTATCTCATGTACAATTGCATACGCACCTTGCGCTAACGCTTCTTCCGCGAGACTCACACCAAGTTGCTCAGCGTGTACATCCGTCATGTCTGTTGTCCAAGGAATACTCTGCTGTACAGCAATACGGCGTTGCCCATCTAAGCTTATCACGAGGGCACGCAACATAAACACTTCATCTGAAATCATACCATGTGCAGCAACAGGCAGATAACAACCTGCGCCCAGACGACGCATAAACATACGTTCAGCAGTTGTTTCTGCCTGTGCTTTTACATCATGGAGTGGTGCGAGCAGGTCGCATAACTCTGGCTCGTCACGTATCTCTAATGCCAACGCACCTTGTCCAGGAGCTGGCATCATTATTTCGGCGGGAAGATAGGTCATACGACTAACAAGTCCCTCTTCCAAATGCAGTCGATGCAGACCAGCCGCCGCAAGCACAATAGCATCATACTCACCAGCATCAAGCTTCCTCAAGCGTGTATCGACGTTACCACGTATCGAAGAAATGTCTGCGTTAGGATAAAACTCGCGTAACTGTGCTGTACGGCGCAGACTGCTTGTTCCGATGCGCAACGATGTTTTCGTTTGCCGATACATCGCTTGTAGTTCATCTTGATGAAGATGAAGAGCTGCATTCGTGATGAGGACATCGCGTACATCCTCACGAGGACCCGCTACAACGAGACGCAAACCATCCGGTTGTAGCGTTGGAAGGTCCTTGAGACTATGTACAGCGAGATCGATGCGGTGCTCCTGCAATGCACGTTCGATTTCAAGCACAAATACACCATCTCCACCTATTTGTGAGAGGGGTACTTGTGTCACACGGTCGCCCGTTGTGCGAATTTGCTCAATGCTTATATCAAGGTTGGGCCACAGCTGATGTAATCGTTCGGCGACCCACTGTGTTTGTGTCATGGCGAGTTTGCTCGCTCGTGTTCCTATCGTTATTCGCTTCATGATTTTCTTCCAAATTAAAAAGATAGCGTAGTGCTTCCGCATACGCATGCCCCTGACCATCAGCCGCGGCTTCTTTGAGCCGTAGCGTAGGAGCATGAAGTATCTTGTTTACCAGACGTGTCGTAAGTTCTTGTACTACGACGGCTTCCCGTTCAGAAAGAGTTGGTGCCAGAGAACGCATAGCCCGCGCCAGTTCTTGTTGACGTAGTACCTCAATGGATTGACGTAGATCACTTATCGTTCCTGTAACACTCAGAGAGGACAACCACCGATCAAACACCACAACCTCTTCAGAGATAATTGTATGCACATGCTCAACTTCTTGTAAGCGCAACGAGATGCCACGCTCAACCTGCGCTTGCAAATCATCGAGATTGTATAGATGTACATGTGGTAGTGCGCCGACCTCTGGATCAACGTCACGTGGCAATGCTATGTCTATAAGAAGTAGAGAGCGCTCATTGCGTTTCTCAAGCACTGGCTGCATACGTTCAGGTGTAATAAGAGCATGTGGAGCTTTTGTCGAGCTAATGACAACATCCGCATCTACAAGTGCGTCCGAAAGGTCAGAGAAGCTACGATGTGTAGCACCAAGCGTCTGTGCCAGATCAACCGCATTTGCATGCGTGCGGTTAATAATCACAAGCTCCTGTGCGCCGTTGTCGAGCAAGTTCCGTGCGGCAACTTCGCTCATCTGTCCCGACCCGACCAGCAAGACATGAGCTTTATGTAAGTCTGGGAAAAGATGACGTGCCAGTTGCACCGCGACGTGACTTACTGAGGCCGCGTTGCGACTTATTGCCGTTTCGTTTCGCGCACGCTTGCCTGTAACGAGTGCAGCACGGAAAAGTGCCGATGTAATAGGGCCAGCAAAGCCTCCACTTTGCGCAATCTCTAACGCCTCCGCTACTTGTCCTTGTATCTGCGGTTCCCCTGGTACGAGAGAATAAAGACCGCATGCGACACCGAGAAGATGAGACACAGCTTGTTCATCAACAAGAGTGTAACAATGTGCCACAAGTTCTTCGAGTGCAACCTCTTTTTCCTCGCTCAGAATACGTAACAGGTGTTCGCGTTCAGAATGTACTTCTGTACAAACGGCGTACAACTCTATTCGGTTGCATGTGGAAAGCAGAACACACTCTTGGACACTCTCTTTTGCAATATCAAGAAGATGCGGTACTTGACGGGATGAGCATGTGAGACGCTCGCGTAGCGCAATAGATGCAGTAGTATGATCCACTCCAACAACGACGATATGCATGCAAACCTCATAAATCTATAGCATAATAAATATTCTATAGAGATTTTAGCGTTTTTTTAGAGATAGTCAAGGCTTTTTGATGTCAAGATTAGAATTGAGCGAATATCAGGTGAACACCCTACTCATTTGCTTCACCCGAAACATCTTTATAGCGCATAGGGTGAACGGAAGAATGGAACATACCTCCTGTGGTACAAGCTCGGCTGATGGTCTCACTTGTAGAACATCCTATGCGCTTACTCTCTCCACAACGCGCCCGTAGAGCCTCTTCAACTAGGACAAACGGGTACAATCCGTGAATATCAATGTACTAACACGTTACATATTTGACTGCACAGAAGCAGGTACCAGCATTGTTGTCAGAAAGCTCTCATAAATTTTCATAAGAAAAAGGTAGTATCTATGTATCGTTGTCCGAAGTGCCATGTTGAACTTCCAGCGGATGCCCGCTTTTGTAAGAGTTGCGGTTTCAATCAGACAAACGCACGTATCGCGTCTATGTCACCTCCTGTGCAAGGAGTGCAACGACAAGTACCACCTCAACAATCGCAGCAACCACCAACGCACACGATACAGCCACAATATAAGCACGTCCCGCAGCAGCCTGCTACTCAATCACAACCTCATACAAATATACCAGGTCCTCAGCAGAACTTTCCTGGTGCCGCACCATTTGTACCGCAAGTGCCTGTACGTACATCAACACCGCCAAATGCACCACAATCAACACTACCAGCCACACCGCATCCACAGGAAAGCATTGTACAGCAAAGAAACAATGGTTCGCTACAACCGATGCAGGTGCCAATGATACCGCCTCTTCCGACTCCGCAACAAGGGAATACAGCGAGTCAAAGCTTCCAGCAGAATGTGCCTCTATCACGTCCTGCAGTGCCAGTTACTCCACAAGGACCTTCTAACTGGGTGCAACCATTACCAGTTACACCGCAAGGACAGGTACGGGAACGCCCAAATCAAGGGGCAGGGTATACACCAGAGCAGATAACGCGTACCTCAACACCACCAAACCAACAATACGCGCCTGCAAAGTCTGCATTTGAGCCATTGCAATGGGGATTGGGGGCACTACCCGATACACCTGTTAGTGTTGAGAGCCTTGAAGCTACGAGTAAAGCAGCACAACACTGGCGTCAGAGTTGGCTTGATCGTCAACATGACGAAGCAGGCCCTGCCACTGGCGTCTCACGCGGTCAAGCATTGGTACCAGAGCCACTATTAGTAATGCAACATAGCTTCGCGAGAATGCGCGCGATTATTCTGCCCAAAAATAGAGACGATGGAAAGAATTCTCGTTTGAAGTCCTGGCTCCCTGCCGCTCTACTTGTTTGTCTCATTGGTGTACTCGGTATATACGTTTTCTCAACATACTCTAGTGGATTAGGTGACACAGCTGCTGCATCGTTAAACACCAATGCTGATCCAACACTTAGTATGAAAACGACAAAAACAACAATGTCTGCGGCGAAAACAATATCGGTTGCTGCCGGTCAAGCTATACAGGTACATGGAGAACACTTTGGGGCTGACGACACTATTATCTTTTTCCTGGGTGAAACTCAGCTTAAAGGCACAAATGGAAAGCCGACCTCAGCACAAAGCAACGACCAAGGAACTTTCGATGCTTCACTACCTATTCCGTCAGCACAATTAGCAGGTGAGTATGTGGTACAAGCACAGGACAATCATACTGGACAACATGCTTTTCTAGATATTCAAACAACAACATCTGCTATTACCAATGTATTGAAGTTTTCGACTCATTCACTGGCATTTGCCTCAATCGTTGGTCGTAATCCACATGAGCAGATCGTGAGCATTACAAACACAAGCAATACAGCCATTCAATGGAGTGCTATCGCTATTAGTGACAATCAAACTGGCTGGCTCTTACTTACGAATGGGAAAACAAGTGGTCAATTAGAAGCAGGCCAAACGGACAAGATTCATATAAGTGTTATCACACAGGGACTTATAAGCAGCCTTCCTCGACAACCATATACAGGTAAAATTGTTTTCACAGTTGTGGATCAGGGGCAGGTGATACTACCAGTAAAGCTAGCACTGTCCTCAATAGATGTATAACATATAATCAAACCTTCGTCTACTGATAGCAGTATAATTGTGGACCATACCAGATGAATGTGAATATGTTTTATAATGAAGGGTAGTCCGCATGTTGTTCCTATCTCAATCATAAAAAGATAGAATAGGTAAATTAAGCACAGATGCCCAGGAGATGACATATATGAAAGGTATTCCACCACAACTCATCGCTTTATTTTGTATTATGTTCATCGCGTTAGGCATATTTAACATTCTCATAGCACGCCGCAGGCAGCAACGCGAAGGGTTACAAGGAGTACGTGTTCCCTGGTATAAGCAAGTCGCCATATTGACAGGAATAGAATATATTCTGCTAGCACTTGTTTTTCTGCTAAATATTGGTATCAGCTATAAAGTGTTGCCTTCAAGCTTAAATGGAATCATTCTACCCTTTTTTGTGATACTGCTGCTTGCCTCCGGTTTACTTGCAGGTTTTGTAGTGTATCAGGGCTTCACCAATATGCAGCGTCGGCGTGCCCTTGCAGCAAGTGGAAATGGACATATTAGCAATAGTAGCAGTGCACAAGCGGCACTCGTAGATGATATGACGCCGGAGGAACGTGCAGTCTACTTGCAAAAACGACGTGACCGACGCCAGAAAGCGGCGTCAGCACGACGTCGTAAGGCTGGGAAAGCGTAAGTTGGTAGTAGTGCAGGGAGACCGCAAGGGTCTCCCTGCTTCTTCCTGTTCTACAAACCTTCCAACGTTAATTGCATCTCATCAATACATTTTTGCGCATTATAGTTTATGGCTATATGAATGACGCGGCATGTAGTTTGTTGTCCACTACCCCTCGGTGCAATACTATCTGTCAATGTGATGCAATCAAGAAGTTGTAAGGCTGGATTAAGTGGAACAGTTACTGTATGTAGAATGTTGGAACGCACCTCTTGTGCCATAAGAAACGCAGCTTTTTGACTACACTGTGTGGTAGTCGTCAACTTTGGGTCTACGTGATGTAACAACCGTTCGATACCAATCATATGTAGATGTGCATCATCGAATGCTTCTGCGGTCGTTAGTGCTCCGAGCAGTCCAGCAAGCGGAGGTTTGCCACTTACTACGATGTGGTTTGCGTGTTGGTCATCGCTACCAAAGCTTACGGCTTCAATCTCAGGTTGATAACTCCATACGGACACATCACCCACAGACAGTTCACGAAATTGCATGACCTCACTTGAGTCCAAAAAGTATGAGAGACCATACGTTGTACATAGCTCATTTAGCGCATTACGATATGACGATCCCGCTTGTAACACAAACGATGATACAAGTTGACTAACTTGTGAGGTTGTGGGCAGCGTAACGGACAATAATCCTGCACACGCGCATACCTCTGTAATGAGAAAGCCAAGCGTTTGATTGTTGTAAACGTTCTGGTAACGAGCGACGAGATCGAGATTATGTGATAGGTCTTGCCCAATCAAAAGCAGAGAATTTTCCAAAGGTGAGCGTACAAAACGAATATGCTCAATATGATAGATACCTACTTTGACAGCATCATTGGTAGTCGGTGATGTCCCAACTTTATAGCCCTCACTCAGTACAAGCGAGGCATTCAAGCCTATCGGTCGATAGGTAGTCGGAGTAGTCACAAAACTATTTAAGGCACCTTGCGCGTTATCTATTATCACTTCGAGACGAGCAGGTTTTCCAGGCTGCTCAACGCGTTGATACGATACAACTGCACTTGAGAGGTCTAGCGACTGTGCTGTATTGACTGATTGAAACATACTTGCACTATACACAGTTGAAAGCGAGGCGAGATAAGTACGAGGACCAGCATTACCGCTCGTTGGTGTCGGCAACGAGATGAGGACAACACCATAGCTCGAAGGTAAATCGTGCATAATCATGCCATTTGACCAATGCACCAGATCAACCGACTGGCGCATACGTGGATAGCTATATACGGAGCCTGTGAGCAGACCCGAATCGAACTCGATACATGTGAGCGTGTAGATACTATTTGCGAAAGAGAGACGTGGGGCTACACGACCAATAGCGGTACCCGTTGCTGAAGCAATGAGAACGCCGTTATTCCAGGCTGCCGTAGCAGGCGTAAATGTGCATGTTGCAAGTGTATAGCCATCAGAATACACAAGCGTATATGATGTTCCAGTCCAGGCAACAGCAAGACCAGCACCACTCGACAGAGTTGCGAGTGTCCAAGTAGTCAGCGACGACCATGTGCTACCAGTATAAAAGGAACACCCAATAGCCTCGCCACCACTAACGTCATAGATGAAGAATACATCGTTGTTGCCCGCACTTCCAATACCTTTGAGTAGTGCACTCCCCGACGGCGTAAGGACTGTCACGGGACCTGTCCATGTTCCACCATTGTTTGTCGAGGTCCAGACAAAGATGTTATTGCCTCCAGTACCACGTTGCGCAAACGCACGTAGTGTGCCATGAGAACTAGAGACAGCACAGCCTCCATCTTGAAACATCGTGCCTGATGCTCCTGGTAGTGTTGTCCAGGAAGACCACTGTGTCGCGCTTGTGGGATCGGTAATACGTTGTACCTGAAAGTTAGAGGTAAAGCCACTGCGTGTCACCTGCACACGAATAACACTATTGTCACTTGCAATGCATACGTCATTGAGCGCGTCAGCCGTACCAGGAGTTTGATACAATGCATAATGAGCAACATGATCTTCGACAGTAAGGGTAAGCGCGGGACGACGTGTTGTGCTACTCAGGGCAGCAGTAAGCGCGGTATCAAGTGAGCGAACCATGTGAGGAGCCTTTCTTCTTGAGAGGATGTAATAGGAGAGTAGGGGAGAGGAAAGAGCAAGCAGAGGATGTTTGCTTGCTCTTAGTATACGCAGCTTTTGTGGAAATTACAAGCCTATCCAACCACCTTTTGGTAGATATCAACGATGGTTTCGCGTGCCTCTTGCTCTCCAACGTGTTGCTCCAAGGCTTCTTGATGTGTGCCGAGATTTCTATAGCGTGCGTTGATGGCGGCATGAGAGGCGACTATCGCGGGTTCCTCGAACACACGCTGAATCGCCTGACACTCCAATTCTATGAGGGCGCGGATACGCGCAACATCGCTTTTGTACTCTTGCATAGCAGCTCATTCCTTTGTCGGTTCAACATCTACCATAATGGTGGGTGGATAGGGAGCACTACACGATGAAATCACAAGGCCAAAGGGAAGCGGTTCTACCCCTATATAATCCAGGCCACGCGCCCGACTCTGCGCGATTTTTTGCACAGCAACTTTGGTTTCTTCTGACGTTGCAGCATAAAAGGGATAACTAAAAATTGGACCGTTTGCTACATCGAACCACTCGAATTTGGCGCGATACAAGTACTTGATGATTTGCATACTTTCGACATTCCTACTAAATAGAACGTACAGTAAGAACAAATTACTTCTGTTTTTACTGCTATTTACGCTTTTATTTCACAAAAAATGATATAGTAGAATCGTCTCTTGTACATCAGCGTTGCCTGTCGCTCTGTTATCGTTTTGTTGTCGCTTCGTATCTAATCATCGAAAACAAGCATTTTCGCTTGACCTACATGTGAAGGAGTATATACAATAAAAATGCATTCTGCATGTTAGGGAAGAAGATATGAAAAATGCTAAATTGCGAGCGGCACGTGCCAAAAAGCACTGGTCAATGGAGGTCGCCGCCGAGAAAATTGGTGTCAGCAAAACTAGTATCGCGCGCTGGGAAAACGGCGAACAACAGCCACGCGGCACCTCACTCGATCTTGTGTGTGCCGCTTACGGATTGTCTGCGGAAGAACTGGGGTTGGTAGATGACGATACTACCAATATATTACAAACTCATCAAGATACATTGGTAATCAACTCGAAGAATAGCCTTCCAGCAGTTTTTTCGCAAGACATTGCTGATCGGCGCTCATTTTTACCTTACGTCGTTATCAGCCATCTGACAAGGAAGCTGTCGAATATCTGCATGTGTATGCCATTCAACAGGCAGGAGCCTATCTGGGCCGCGGTCCCTGGGATAATGACATGTACGAGATCGAAAAGGCATATCTTAACAATCAAGGAGAATTTCTAGTTGGCGAAGAGAATGGCAGCTTTGTCGCTATGGGTGCGTTGCACCATACTAGCAGTGAACGTGCCGAAATCAAACGCATGCGCGTCCACCCCGACTATCAGGGACGAGGTTTTGGTCAGCTTATCCTCACCGAACTCATGGCACGTGCACGCGTCTTGGGCTACAAAACTCTGCACCTGGATACCTCTGTTCTGCAAGTCCCAGCGCAGAAACTCTATGAGAAAAATGGCTTCCACGAAGTTGGTAGAGCCATCTATCAAAACCTTGAAGTGCTTCTGTACGAAAAGCAACTAGAATAGCTTGGTACTTTCGCGCAATGCTTGACTATACATCCTTAAAGTGATATACTCAGAGAGTTCTAACTGTTTGCATGACATGGATCAGGCCACTATCCTGTTCCTCGACAAAGACGCTAAAGAGCTTTGAGCAATCCTCTATAGATTAACTCTCTCCTGCATACATGTTCGTCCCTATATCAGCTAGCAGCATTGCTTCCGTACCTCTACGGTCTGCTCCTGGTACTCCCTGGTGGCATCGTGCCTTCAGGCATTCGTACCGCGCCCACAATGGAGCGCATTGACCCAAAGGATTTTGCATGCCTTCTTTTAACGATTTCACATTACAACAAACAACACGCGCAGTGTTAGCAAATATGCAGATTACAGAGCCTACGCCAATTCAGGCCGAGGCAATTCCAGCACTACTCGCTGGTAGCGATGTGGTAGGACAAGCACCTACTGGTTCCGGCAAGACGCTGGCCTATGGCATTCCACTGGTGGAAAGACTAGCTAAAGAACGTGTAGCGCAGGCACTAATTCTTGTGCCAACACGCGAACTAGCGGTTCAGGTCAACGAGGTAATCAGCAAACTGGCTGCGAGTAAAAGACTTACGACAGCATTGCTTGTTGGAGGACGACCCTATAGCAACCAGCTTTCAGCACTACGCTATGGCTCACAGATCATCGTCGGCACACCTGGACGTGTGAAGGACCATCTTGACCGAGGGAGCCTTGTGCTAACTCAGATACGCATATGCATATTGGACGAAGCAGACCAGATGCTCGATAGCGGGTTTGCCCCAGCTATCGAAGAGATACTAGAGACGACACCGGACACGCGACAAATGGCACTCTTCTCGGCGACTATGCCGGACTGGGTTGAGAAACTCAAAAAGAAGTTCCTCAAAAATCCAGTTAACGTAACCATTGCACAAGCAACGGGCGCGGACAGCACGATTGAGCAGATTGCATATCAGGTGCCACAAGCACAGAAAATTGTAGCACTGTGTACTCTTTTGAATGACTCAGAAGGCGAAAGTAGTCTCGTCTTCGGCAGGACAAAATATGGTGTCGAGAAGCTAGGCAAACAGCTTAACGCGCTCGGCTACACAGTGGGAACACTTCACGGCAATAAGAGCCAGAGTGCACGTGAAGCGGTGCTTACAGCATTCCGTCAGGGCCGCATACATACACTACTTGCCACAAACGTAGCCGCACGCGGTTTGGACATTAAGGGCATTTATCAAGTCATTAACTATGAGCTTCCAGAGTCGAGTGAGCTTTTTACACACCGCATCGGGCGTACAGGTCGTATGGGACAAGCTGGCAAAGCTATTACACTCCTAGCACCAGCAGAAGTCGCCAAATGGCGACGTATGGCGCGTACATTAGGACAGGAAGTCATCTTCCAGCATCTTACTCTTAATCAAGATGCGATGAATATACGACCAGCCGTGCAACCAGAGGTTGTAGAGATGCAGGAGCGCAGACAAGCAAGCGAGCAGCGTACAATACGTGACCGCAGTACACAATTCTCGTCGAATCGTGATCGTGGTAGTAGTGGTACACAGTTCTCATCAAGCCGTGATCGTGGCTATAGCAGAGATGCACAACCAACACGCGATAGTTATGCTAGACCCAGCACGGAAAGACGACGGACGGAACGTTTTCCAAGTGAAACACCTACGCGACGTATATCCGCTGAGCAGGCTGAGAGCTTTTTCAAGCCAGAACGCGAATATTCTGAGCAGATCAACGGTGATAGAAGAAATGCTGACAGACAATCGCGCGTTGGAAGAATCACACGAAGACGCAATGCGTCTTCGTCGCCCACAGCGGAGCCACAACGTCAGAATAGTAGAAGCAAGCCTAGAGGTGTAACACCAACAGGAGGCCCACGTCGGCCTACTACTTCAAGGCGTTTTGCGAGTCGCTAACGTCGAATTTTCAGAAAGAGGTTGAAGCAAATATGCTTCAACCTCTTTCTTGTTTCTTGCATTGGACATATGAAAGAAGATTAAGGTATAGTAAATGGGTTACACTTGTTGTGTTTAGAGCTTAACCTTACTGGCATGTATAGACACTAGTGTTGTAAAGCTGGGTAGTCATGTATTGGCTAATCTAGGAGAAAAAGATGAACCAGGACGAGACACAGTCGTTGGAACATGGAAACTCCAATCTCGTTGATGAGAGTCTTACGCAAGCAGTCCTTGAGAGTTTCAAAAACTCTCAGTCTGAACGGTTCAAAGAGGTTATGCTCAGCCTTGTCAAGCATATGCATGCCTTTATAAAGGATGTTGACTTGACCGAAGACGAGTGGTTCAAGGGTATAGACTACCTGACCCGTACGGGTCACATCACCGACGATAAACGCCAGGAATTCGTCTTACTCTCTGATGTCCTGGGCGTTTCGATGTTAGTGATAGATATCAACAACAAGCAATACCCTGAGGCAACAGCTTCTACCGTTTTTGGTCCCTTCTTTTTCGAGGGGTCGCCGGGTTTCAGCAATGGCGACGATATCGGGAACGGAGCTTCTGGTGAGCCTTGCTTTATGAAAGGTCGTGTGCTCTCCACCACGGGTGAGCCGCTACCAGGGGCACATATCGAAATATGGCAGGCTGATGACCAGGGCTTCTATGACGTGCAGTCCAAAGACTCCTACCAAGTATACGGACGTGGGCATCTCTCCTCCGATAGTGAGGGATACTACTACTTCTGGTCAGTGAGGCCGGAAGCCTATCCAATTCCAGAAGATGGGCCTGTGGGAGAACTGCTTCATGCGGCGAACCGTAGTCCTATGCGTCCGGCTCATGTTCACTTCATGATTACGGTGCCTGGGTACAAAACCCTCACCACTCACATCTTCAAGAATCATGATCAGTATCTCAACTCGGATGCAGTTTTCGGAGTGAGAAGTTCTCTCATCAAGGACTTTGAGCATCACGAGCCTGGAATTGCACCCGATGGCAAGAAAATGGTCGTACCCTTCTACACTATGAACTACGACTTCCATCTCGCCCCCGTTGTGGAGCAGGATAAACACAACTCATGAATGCCTTGAAGATGCACCTTGACAGAGCAATGTTGAAGCACTTTTGATTCAACATTGCTCTGTCAAGGTGCATCAGTTTCGAGAAGTACCCCTGAAACGCTCAATTCCTATTTGAGTTAGTTGCAAAGTGTTTTTGCGTTATTTCAATCCGCTCGGAATACTCCACACGACAACAGCGTTTGTCGTGGGGTCTTGTGCAAGGACGTGAGTGCTATCGGGCGACCAGTTTGGAGAACTAAAGGCATAATAGCCTTCGTGTGAACTTTGCGCATTGGGCATGTTTGTTTTAGGTGCTTGCAGAGTCGCAACGGGATAGCCGCGCTTTGTCGAGTAAATATTCTTTTTTGAAAACTCATAGGTTGTCATGCCCATAAGTTGCCCATTTGGAGACCACGAGACGATCATATGATAGAGTGTTCCGACGGTTTGAGCGGAACTGAGTAGCTTTAAAGCCGAAAGTAAGGCCGCATCGCGTACTGGTAGTACAGGTAAATTTTCCATGTGGAAGGCAACAAGCGTTTTCTTATCAGGTCGAGGATGTCCAGGCGGCTCCAGACGTGCTGATAAAAAAGCTCCATTAATAAGATATCGTCCGTCCGGCGACCAGGTAATGAAATTTACATCCCACACAAATATACCTGGCGCAAATGTGACGCCTCCACTTTGATCTTGCTTGATTAATTCCACGCCTCCGGGTTGCCAAACGCTGAATGCGGTGCTCCCATTTGTGCTACCAATGCTAGTTGAATGTGACGTTGCATGCGTTTGAGGCACAAGTTCGCCATTGTTATTCCAAACATATTCTTCCGCTACAGGAATGCTAGAACTAAAGACAAACGGATCGTCGTTCTCAAGTGTTGGAGTAGGCATAAGATTACCATGAGAGATATCCCACTCCATGTATGAGGATGCGCTGACTTGATACGACGGCATACTCTCATTTTGCTGAAGCAGTACACGTGTACTTTTATGCTTCTGATCAAAAAGGAGCACACCTGAAAATTCCGCACCACCAATCTGTGATTTGGTGTGAATGTCGAAAAGTAACGCAAGATGTATCTTGTCAGGAGACCACGATGCAGTTTGATAATAGAGCAGTAAGCCATCATGTATAGCAGGAAATTGTGCATAAAAAGTTTTTTTGATAAGTGTATCTGGGTGTAATTGCACAATACGCTGTCCTGTATGAGCATCTTGTATTGTTGCAAGGCCAATCGCATTATCAGAGTCGTATTCGCATCCTGTTGTGTAACCCAGCAGTGCAATTGTAGTGCTATCAGGAGACCATGCCTCACTGGTAACACAAGAGAAACCCATTTGTGCGAGCGGGATGACGAGAGACGGCGTAATGTTCATAGGAGTTGGCAAGCGTTCAGACAATAGAGGCTGTTGCTTTATCAGGCGAGCCGCAACACCATTGCGCACAGTTGTCAGAAGTGTCAGTGTCGTATGCAGATTCAGAGCAAGTATGAGGCATACCAGTAGCAAAGAACAGGTAGTGGTGATAGTACGCCACCGTTGTCGATTGAATGAGTATTGCCACTGTAATACAGGTACAGACCATGAAGGAATATGTGCTTTCTGATTATCCTCATCCGTCTCGTTGAGTGTGTCTAAATCAACAATTTCAACATCATCTTCCCAGTCAGCCTCGAAATCACCACTGTTTGCCTGTTCGTCATCGCGCATCAGTATTTCCAGTTTGTTAATGAGAACGCGCTACTGTTTCCTTTTGCACTCGTCCACCAATTTGTTGCCATGCAGCCTCTACGCATTGCTTCAAGAGTAATACATTTGTGAGGGGTCCAACACCTCCAGGTGTTGGTGTCACCGCGCTTGCAACCTCGCGTACAGAGGGTATGTCAACATCGCCAATGATGCCGCCTTCTGGTCGTGCATTAATGCCGACATCAATAACTACCGCACCAGGACGGACCATATCGGCTGTCACCATTGTCGCACGTCCGACCGCTGCAATAAGCACGTCTGCCTCACGTGTAAAGGTGACAAGGTCGCGTGTGCGGGAATGGCATACTGTCACCGTCGCGTTTTTTTGCAGCAACATCATTGCAAGGGGTTTGCCGACAACATTGCTGCGTCCCAGGATCACAACACGTTTGCCAGCAAGAGGCGTCTGTGTGCGTTCAAGAATTTCCATCACGGCTGCGGCTGTCGAAGGCAAAAAGCTTGGCAAGCCAAGAAAAAGGTTGCCCGCACTTCGTGGGCAGATACCGTCAATGTCCTTCTCCATCGCCAGAGTATCCGCTACCATTTCTTGTGAAAGATGGGCAGGAAGCGGCATTTGTACGATAACGCCGTTGACTTGTGCATCATTGTTCAAGTGAAGCAATAAAGAACGCAATTCATCGGGTGATGTCAGTGCCGGAAGTTGCTCTAACCGTGCCTTTACGCCTATCTCGTCGGCAATGCGCAAAATAGCTTTGGAGTAGACACCTGAGGCTGCATCACCACCAACAAGGACAATTGCCAGACCTGGAGGGGCACCACAGAGTTGAGTATATTGATTTACATCCTCTCGTAGTTCCGCACGAATAGCTTGTCCCATCGCACGCCCATCAATGAGTGTTGCCGTCATGCCTTCTCCCCCACCAACGTGATCACCTGCTGACTACATGTCGCAATCGTGTCTAATGCGCTATTGAGACGATCACTTAATGCATCAACTAACGCGAGATCTTTCATCGACAATAAATTGGTGCGTACCATCCATGATGCGCCTGTGCCAGCACTAGAGGCGAGCATGGTCCCGGTGGCAATATCGCTCAACACAGTCTTATTGCCAATCTCAGCAATACGCTGACAATGGCGCAACAATTCCGCAGCACGTTCAGCCACTTCTAACGGTACAAGCGCGGCATCATGTAATCGGGCTTGAATTGCCTGTGTGCGTGCGGCGCGTTCTTCGTCAGTAGTGCGAGGCATTTTGAAGCAGGCTGAAAGTTTCCCATAGACATCTATATCTTCCTGTACTAACTGCTGAAAACGGGTACGTAGTTGTTCAGTCTGCTCTATAAGCGACTCGATCTCCTGTTGTACGTCGGCGTATTCAGCCTTGCCAAGCGTAAGACGAGCCACCATAGTCGCAAGCCCTGCTCCAATCGCACCAGTTAAAGCCGACGCAGAGCCACCACCAGGAGTAGGTTGAGATGAGGCAAGATCATCAAGATAGTTTTGTAAGGGTGTATCTATATACATGCATTCGGATTCTTTCTAAAAATTGAGAGCATCAAGCGTCTGCGAAGAAACTTGATTAATGTAATTGTAGCACTGGAAGCGTTTAGCGTCGAGTAGCAAATGATGATCGTTGCTTGCTCATTTTCTCTTCAGAGAGAACTCACCTAGTTGAATATGACGATCAGCAAGACGTGCAATTCCCAAATCGTGCGTCACCATAATCAGCGTTTGATTGCCGCTTTCTTGAAGTCCACGCAACACGTTCAACACCTCGCCGCCAGTAATTGTATCAAGATTGCCTGTCGGTTCGTCAGCAAGGAGCAAACGCGGCTGGTTGATCAATGCACGTGCAATTGCCACTCGCTGTTGCTCGCCGCCGGATAATCTTGACGGTGTATGACCCATACGGTCTCCTAACCCTACTCGTTCCAGGAGACCTTGTGCGCGTTCCTTCAAATTGAACGAAAGTTTCCTTTGATAAGGGAGCAAGGGAGCCATCACGTTTTCTAGTGCTGTCATATTGGGCAGCAGATAAAAGAGTTGGAATACGAAACCCACTTTGTCACGACGAAAATCAGCTGCCGCAACACCACGGAGATTGTGCACCGCGACATTATCGAGCCAAATTTCCCCTTCGTCGGGCACATCTAACGCACCCAACAGCATGAGGAGCGATGTTTTTCCTGAACCCGAAGAGCCTGTGATGGCGATAAATTCACCTGCTTGTACCTCGAAGTCAATGTGTTGTAGCACGCCTACCTTGCCATTGGGTATCTTGTATGATTTACTGACATCTTTGACTGTTACAATACTCTTGCACTCTTGCTGTCCAAGTGAAGGTCTCGATTTCTGTTCCATATATTCTTTCTTCCTTTTGACATTATACAATCAGTTCCCATTGTGTAATCGGATGAAACTGCCGTGCAAGCGCAAGAAGTTCGTGTACAGAAAGTGTGCTTGCCATTTGACAGGTCATGCCATCTTGATACCATTGAAGAATACTATTGCCTGCAGTATCTTGAAAGACATGGCCTTCATACGTATTGACAGAAATATTTTGCGCAGCCGACGATGGGACGACAAGATTTGTGGCTTGTTCATAGAGAGACACATCCTGTCCTTCAATGCGATAATCAGCAACAAAAGCTCTGAATGCTTGTGGATTGTTCTCATCCGTGATAATTCCGAACTCAATAGATTGTGTGCTTGCTGGCACAGTTGCTGGAAGCAGAGGGCGAACACCTAGCTTTTTTACAGCAAGTAGAGCGAGCGATGAAACATTTATTTGCTCAAATGAGGTTGCGGCTTCCCATGCATGCTGCCCTGCATTCGCAATCTGTGTATTTGCTGGACAGGCTCCGACGAGACCCAAAAGAACAAAAAGGACTGCTGCTGTAGTCAGCATTATCCGTACCAACGAACGTTTTCTGCCTCTTATTGGTACTCTCGAAGTTCGCGATACATGTGTACTTGGTCTATACACGTCTTGCATATCCTCAGTATCAAGAGTGTTGAGTGGAGCCAATGCATCAGCTAACTTTGCTGCAACATGTAGTACATCGTCATCATCAGATGTAGATGTTTCTTTCCCTGTCACAATGGCGTCTAATTTCGCAAACCATGCCTCGTCTTTCTCTCTACGTCTCTTCATGCTGTCCCTCCTTCCTGTAGCGCGTCTCGCAATTTGCCCAGTGAGCGATAGAGCAGTGATCCAACTGTGCCCTCTGGCATGTGAAGCACTTTCGCTATCTGGCGATTTGTCAGATGCGCCACAAATTTTAAACCGATAATTTCCTGTTCACGTTCTGATAGGTGACTTACATGAGCGAGTAAGCTACGACGTTCTTCGTCGGCAAGAACCTGTTCTTCTGACGAACGATGCTGGAGACGAGCTACATCCACCAATTTCTCCAATGAAACCTCCGGTCGTTGGTGGCGGAAATAATCATGAGCACAGTTTCGCGCAATCTGAAAGAGCCATGCGGCGGCAGCTTCCGTAGTTTTGAGGTCCGTCATATGCATGAAGGCACGTTCAAACACCAGTGATGTCAGGTCTTCTGCAACATCTCCCTTACCAGTACGGAAGCGGAAGTATGCGAGCACACGTGGGTAATACTGCTGATACAATCTATCAAAGAAGACATGCGACTCCTTGTTCATTAGTAAGCCAACCCCATCTTCTTGTACCTGTACTCTCCATGCAAAGGAGGAAGCAATCCTTTTCGCGTCCATGAAGCACAGCCTCCATCCGTATGTTTCTTCCCAGTCACGCATTACCTTCTTCGCTTGGTGAGGAAGCACTATTCCGCACGCAATACCTCAGCCACCTGCATTCGCTCCGCCATGCGAATGGCGGGAAGCGTTGCCAGTGCGCCGATGACAAGCATCCCTAGAAGTGAACCGAGCGCAATCAGTGGCGGTGGAATGGCTCCTTGCGCCGTGCGTTGTGCTATAAGTATCAGGAGAGCTACTAGTACTCCTGGCAAGGCACCACAGAGAGCAAGCAAGAGACCTTCTTGGATGAACATGCGCTGCACAAATACTGGTCGCCAGCCAATAGCACGTAGCAGTCCAATTTCCTGCTGCCGTTCACGGACTTGCATTAGCAAGAGGTCAGTGACACTGAGAAAGGTTAAAATCACCGTGAATACGGCACCTGCGATTTGCGGTAACTGTGTCTGAAAGAGAACATAATTGCCCAGGAGCGTTCCCTGCAACGATTGGCGAAACGCGAGCAGACCACCGAACAGGACTGTAAGCAGTAGTGCAGAGAAGAAGATACTTCCAATAGCAATAACAGCACGTAGACGTAAACGGGTAAGATTGCTTAGGGAGAGCGCGACCAATGGTGGCAATAGAGACGCGAAACGTAGCCGTAGGCCAGTTTGGTGCGTGACAGGCGAGCCAGCACGTAGAGCTTCTGCAGGTCGAATATGCCAGATATGCCAGAGCGGAGCAAGGACACTGAGAAGACCGAGTAACAGAATGGCGGGCAGCGTCCAGATGACAACTAACAGGATAGGCGACGCTCCAAAGAGTGCCGCAAGAAGGAGTGCCACAATCATTCCCAGGACACCGCCTATAAGCGCGAGTACAAGTGCTTGTCCTAGGAACAGGCGGATAGGTTGCCAGGGTCGCCACCCTAACGCGCTGAGAACGGCAAATTCTCGTCGTTGTGTTGTTGCTAGCGCGCTGAATGTCACAAAGAGATAGCCCATGCAGACAAGCAGAATCGCGCCAAGGAAAAGGACGCGCGTTGATCCCAATTGAGCAAGATACAGAACGGAAGCCCCGATGTAAATCCACGAATCCTGTACCCAGCCGAGAGGGACAATTTGTCGTGTCGAGCCGTCTTGTCCGACCGCAAGTCCAGGGACATACACGAGTGTCGGTTGAGGCGACGATCCAAGCGTCACCAACACGCGCAGTCCTGTTGTTTGTCGAATCTGCTGTGCAACCTGAGCAACCTTGTTCCAACTGGCCTCGTTCGCATTACTCACTCCCGCCACACGTACACGTATAACACTTATGCAGTTGTCACCCACCATTTGCCGAGCCGCCGCAAGCGTGGTCAAAGCCACTGGTGGTTGTAAGGTAAATCCAGCCGGATTTGTTGTTGGATAGATAGGAGTGGAAGGAACAGGGCGTCCCTGTGCGTCATAGCGTAGTTGCACAGGTTGTGATGCATAGGTGGTTTCCGGCAGCCAATTGAGCGGATTACTAAACTGACTCGAAATAGACGTATTGGTGAATTGACCAACAAACTGCGTTTCGTAGAAAGCACTAGTGTAGAAGGGGGGTTGCCTCGTTTCAGCGACGTGAAGCGGCGTAAGCGTGCGAAATGCAACCTCTGGTCCTTGCTGGTCGGATGGTGCTAGTTCTGGCACAAGCTGAGCAGCCTTTGATGCTGCTGGGACTTGTTGTGTGGTGCTGGGAATGAGAGTATAGGCTGCCCCCGGCTGTCCATCAGGAGCTTTAGCCGACTGGTAGGTAAGACCGGAGGGCCTATAGAGAAAGGAGAGTCTGTTATTTCCTCCAAGCTCGTAAATGGGCTGCCAGGTATGTCCATCCCAGTACAATTCAGGCACATATCCCTGCTTACTGACATTAATAAGGCTGTTCTGAAGTGTTGGAGCATCCTGCGAGAGGAGAGTTTGTTGATTTGGTAAGTGTGTAAGATAGGAAGCACCTCCTCGGCTCAATACTTGCTGCAGATCAAGAGGTTGTGTGTTCAGACGTTTGAAGGTGACGTGTAAGTTGGTTGACCCTTGTAGCTGTCGTTGCAAAAGGAGTGGCACTTGATATGATTGTATGCCATCTGCGTTTTGGTCCTTTTGCAGAGTATCTTGGCTCGTGAACATGCGACCATTGGTAATATGCTGGTCGAGATGCACTAATTGGTTCTCTACGGTTGGATCAATAGCGGTGAGAAGAAAAGGACCCGTATCGATACTTTGAAAGGTTTGTGGTGCACTCCCACCGTTAAAGCCACAATTGGACGTTGAAGGAGATGGCATTATATTCTGTTTTGCTAGTGCATCCATTTGCGATACGGTAGTGGTATCGGGGCAAGAGCCAGCTACATCATACAGAAAGCTTTCATGTCGCTCAACAAAGTCTTGCTTGCCGTTAGAAGCGGTGAGCGTCCAGTCTACCTGATAATACCCAGCAGGCAAACGATCAGGTGCAAAGCCCATTTCTGGTGAAGGGATTTGTACATATCCTAGATAGGCGACGGGAGCAGCAACCTCGACGCCAGCTAACTGCTGAATCTGTTTATATTGCTGTACACCAATCCTACCGCCGTTACCCGCAACGAAATCGGCGGGGATAGACTTTCCTTGTGGTATCTGTGCTTGTGTGGGCAAAACCTCAAGGTCGTACGTTGGTCGCCAGTTTTGGCTGATAATCTGATTTGCACGGATCACAGTGCCTTGCGTTGTCGCGGTAAGCAAAATGAGTGTGCAAGCTGCGAGAAAGAAACCGCTCCCAGCGAGAAGAGTGTTGCCACGTTGCCGACGAAGCATAGAGAAGAGTAGCTGCCACATTGCTTGTTCCTCATTCGTTCAATACTACAATATTCCCTTGTAAGAACTCATAGACTAAAGACGCAAAGAGGGAAAAAGTATTGCAGGAATGACGAACAAGAACATTTTTAGCAAAGAAAGAGACGATCAGCATTGACCGTCTCTTTCCTAAACAATAAGCTACTTGTATTAAGCTGGTGCTTGTTGCACCTGCTCCTCTCGTACTGCTGGCACAACGCGCTCTTCCTCTACAGGAGGTTTGCTGGCACGTCCACCTCGACCCTCAACTAATACGTAAAGTGTTGGAACGAGTAACAACGTAAGCAACGTTGACGTTGTAAGGCCACCAATAACGGTGAGGGCAAGCGGTGCCGCAATGAAACCACTTGATTGACTCAATCCAGACGCCATTGGAGACAGCGCAAGAATGGTTGCAATAGCGGTCATGAGAATTGGACGCAGGCGACGACTACCGCCTTCAAGCACTGCACTCCGTGCATCCAGCCCCTTAAGACGATATTGATGTACCAGATCAAGGAGCACAATAGCGTTCGTGACCACAATACCAATCAGCAACAATAGACCGATTAGTGCAGGCACACCCAATTGTGTATGAGTAGCAAGCAGTAACAGAATCGAGCCTGTAGCGGCAAACGGAATGGACACGAGTAGGATGAGCGGCTGAATCAGACTGCGGAATGTACCTACCATAATCAGGTAGACCAGTACAATAGCCGCAAGCAGAGCATATCCTAACCCACTAAATGCTTGTGATTGATTGGAAGTGACACCGCCCAGTGAATATGTAGCACCACTCGGCAAGTGCAATGCACTAAGCTTTTTCTGAATAGCAGTACTTACACCACCCGTGTTATCGGTTGTGGAGTCGGCACTAATGGTTGCGGTACGCGCTCCACCGATGTGTGTGATCTGTGTTGGTCCCTTAGTTTCTGTTACATTAGCAACATCGCTCAACTTGACGTTTCCTGTCGCAGCTGGCAACAAGAGATTCTTCATGGCATCGACACTCGTTGCCTGCGAGCCTAGCACGAGGTTGACGTTTTCCTGTGTGCCATTTAGAGTAACAGTTGTCACAGTCGTACCCGTATAGATTTCACGAAGCAGCAAACCAACCTGAGAAGCTGTGAGACCATGTGTTGAAGCCTTCGTTGGATCAACCTGCACGTTGATCAACGGTGCGGCATCGGTCAAGTTGCTGCTCACGTTTGCTGTATTCGGTACCTGTGAAACGGCTGTCAGCACCTGTTGCGACGCCTGACGTAGTGTTGCATCATTACTTGCTTGTACATTCACACTAATACCCGAACTACTTGGGCCACCTTGACTGACAGCAAGCTTCAATGTTCCTACGCCAGTCAGTGCATTCATGTTCTTTTGAACGTCCTGCTGAATAGCAGTTTGGTCTGCATTTGGGTCAGTTGTCACTGAGAAATTGGCAACATTACCAGTTCCAGAGGAACCGAAAATGGCAGAAAAGCCTGAGCCACCACCTACTGTGACCTGATAAAACTGCACATGCTTTGTAGTAGACAGCACAGTTTCGATCTTCCTTGCGGCATCATTTGTTTTGCTCAAGCTGGTGCCAACGGGAAGTGTTTGACTGATAGTGAAGGTATTCTGCTGTGATGCATTGAAGAAGTTTGTTCCCAATAGTGGTACTAATGAGACTGAGCCAGCGAAGAGCAAGAACGCAACGAGCAACGTAATTGCCTTGTGCCCTGTCACCCAGCGCAGCATTGGAATATAAGCACGCTCCAGAGGACCAACGCGCTCATGTCCATTTTGCTGCGCAACTTTTGCGGCTACATTCTTCGGTGCTTTGAGGAACCAATACGCGAGTACTGGAATAATTGTTAGAGCCACGAATAGTGAGGCAAGCAAGGCTACAGTAACAGTGACAGCGAAGGGACTGAACAACTCGCCTACGATGCCACCAACAAAGGCTATAGGAAGGAATACAGCAACAGTGGTGAGGGTAGAGGCTGTTACCGCGCCTGCGACTTCTTTCACAGCAGCAGGGATGGCAACGCTCTTCTCTTCTCCATTGTTCATATGTCGATAGATGTTTTCTAACACCACAATCGAGTCATCAACAACGCGTCCGATAGCAATGGTCAAGCCACCAAGCGTGAACAGGTTGAGCGTGTAGTTGCCGACCCATAAGCCGATGAGCGCGATCACGATAGAAAGCGGAATAGAGATGGCAGTAACAAGTGTCGAGCGAATAGAGAACAGAAAGACCAGGATGACCAGAATGGCAAAGACTGCACCAATCAGTGCTTCACGTACTAGACTGTTGACAGCACTCGTGATAGATGGTGCTTGATCAGAAACAACGGTGATTTTCGCGCCATTCCCAAGTTTGTTCTCTAATGAGGAAATCTGCTTCTGAACGGCCTGTGAAATTGACACCGTGTTGCCACTGGACGACTTGGTAATCGAGATACCTAGACTGTCCTTCCCATTTGTACGTGTGAGCGTGGTAGAAGGTGCAAGGTCTTGCTTCACCGTTGCGACATCACTCAGCTTGACAGGTGTTGAAGTCGTAGGGCAGCTTGCGCTTTGCTGTGCTACTCCTGTACTACCAGTGCCAGTTTGTGAGGCACCAGGAAACTGACTTGTGCTCCCTGATCCGCCAGGAAATTGACCACTTCCACCAGCTCCCGCTCCTGTTGCACCTGCCCCAGCACCAGCCGCCCCAGTACCAGTTGCTGCTCCTGTTGTTGGGCAATTGGCAGATGGCGTGATGTGCTGTCCAACGACAAGATTTTTCATGTCGTCGATTGAGCCAAAGGTATTGCCAACCTTGATTGAGAAGGTCTGTCCATTAGTGGAAAGTTCGCCTGCAGGCAAAGTGCTGTTGTTCGCTTGTAGTGCACCCTGAACCTGAGTAGCACTCAGACCCTGATTTTTCACCTTCGTTAGGTCCAATGCCACAGTCACAATTTGCGTTTGCACACCTGTCAGGTTGACATTCGCAACACCATCAATACCTTGTAAAACAGGAACAACGTTGTTTTTTAAGTTTGTTGCAAGCGTCGGTGTATCCTGTGAAGAGGTCACAGCTAGCTGCACAATAGGCTGGTCGTTAATGTTGAATGTTTGCACCTGTGGCGTCACATTCGTAGGAAGGGTTGACTGAATTCTGTTTATCTGTTGCGTCAACGTCTGGCTTGCTTTGTCCAGGTCCGTGCCAAAGTTGTATGACACAAGAATAACGGCGGCACCTTCATTGGAGTATGAAGTAACCGATTGAATACCTTGGATACCCTGAATGCTTTGCTCCAAAGGATTAGTGACATCCTTCTCGACAATTTCAGGTGATGCTCCTGGATAGGCCGCAATCACCGACACGGCAGGAAACTCAAGCGAAGGATAGAGTTCCTGCTTGAGTGACGGTATGACAAATGCGCCAAACAAAAGAATGGCGATTGTTATAAGCGCGATGATACTCTTATTAGCGAGACTCAGCCTCGCAAGATATGACATAGAATGGGTCCTCTCTTTATGGTCCGACAAACTACTCTCTTCTCAAAAGAGACGTGTTAGCGTAATTGCGCTGAAATATGTAGCAGCTTATGTATAGCTTACAGAACTTATCAAATGATGTCGTCAGGGAAACCCCTGATGTTATCTTTCTCGAAAAAACATATAGTAGTGGTATACAATAAGGGGATGAATGAAAATAAACTAGAGTGTCTAGCAATAAGACGCAGGTAAACATATATGCAGATAGCATTTATAAGTCAAAAAAGCTTCAACAGCGAAATGATGAAACGCCTACTTATTATTGGAGTAGGCTTAGCAGTACAGGTTGCAGTGATTGTTTTTCTTTTGATAAGCTTGCAACAGCCTGCTCCACGTAGTGTCACATTTACAGCAGTTTCTGATGATCCAACCGCTTGCCGTATTGTAAAGTTCGAGCCATTTACTGAAGCGTGGTTGAAAGGATTTCAACAAGGCTCTATCGTTCATGCAATGCAGAATCCTTCACAGGTACTGAATTGTGCCACGCTTACTGGTACATTTCATGTATCCTCAAAATCACTGGAAGGAGGTCCAACAGGGTCAGAATACCTTTTACACGTTAGTCCAACATTTCCACCCACCGATTTTACCACGGTAGCATTAATAAGCATACTCACACTTATTTTTGATGCCGCAGGCATAGCTATCTTTATCCGCGCACAAGATCGACCTACGGCACGCGTCACCTATGCCTTGTTTTACACGACTTCGCTTATGTTTAGCGTGTTCATTGCCTATGGCTACGATTATCTCTGGATTAACATACTGACATTATTTTTAACAATGATGATACGCGGACTTTCGACAACCTTTGTCTGCTTATTTCCTCGTCCGGTTGATTGGCAGGATGGACGACAACGCGCTCGCTTACTTCCGTATCTTCCTTTTGCTATCGCCCTGCTCATTATTCTCTGTTCGCCACTTGTGCTTATTTTGCCATTACCACAAGCTCATGGTCTATTCATTGTTGCGTTTGTTTATAATCTAGTTTGTTTAATTGTTGTGGTATGGGTCTTGTTTTGGGGATTACGCAATGTGAGCAGAAACGAACGGCAACTTGCTCGCATGATTGTTGTGGGAGTCGTTTTTTTACTTTCTCCCTTAGCACTCGCGCTTAACATCATACAGTTTGATAACACCACTCAGATCAGTCTCGCTCGACTTATCGTGTTTCCGCTTTTTGTCTTACCGATTGTCTGTGACTACGCATTGTTTCGTCATCAACTGCTTGGCACAACCAGTCTGATTAGTCGGCGAGTAATACGTGTATTGCTCTGGCTCTTGCTTGCCAGTCTTTTTGTATTTCCAAGTATTATCTTGCTGCATTCAGTGAAAGACATCGGCATTCCTCAGGGAGAGGTTCGTGATTATATCTTTGCTGGCATACTCGTTGTAAGCTTGTTGCTCTTCCCATTGATCTGGGGAAAAGTGCGTGATGTGGGCGATCAGGTTCTCTACCACGATTTTTATCAATACAACCGTTCGCTACGAGAACTCAGTGCCGCCCTGACGCGCTTACAAGGACTCGATCAAATTTGCTCTTTTGTCCTGCCACGCCTGACGACACTTCTGAATGCATCCGATACAGCATTACTTGTACGCAACATGCGACAAGAAAACCTTACCACAAGCACATCAGGAAATTCACTAGACGTATTCCCTTCCTGGTCGCTCTATCGTCAGCCAACAACTTTGGCGTCGCTGACAAAAGAGCGACTGATAGGCGTGGCACAACTTGCCTTAACGCATCTGCAACAGCCAACACAGGAACCGCTTATACTTGATAATATTCTGCTCCTAGGTTTATATGACGGAGATATGCTTAACGGCTTCCTTTGCCTGGGTTCAAAGAAAAACATTGAACCCTATGACCGACAGGACATGAGCTTTCTCGCCACACTCGTTGCTCAACTCTCTGTTCTCGTGGTGAACAACCGTTATCTTTCACAAGCACAGGCGGACGCACAAAAACTTAGCGCACTCAACCATCGTGTTGTCTCCGCACAAGAAGACGAGCGCAAGCATCTTGCATTGGAATTGCATGATGAAGCATTGCAACAAGCTATGCTCCTTGTGCGTCAACTTTCTGATGCGGGAACGATGACAGAGGTTGCCGAAGCTATGCCGCTCGCACGTTCTCTTGTTACCAGTTTACGTCAAACGTGCTTAGAGCTACGCCCTCCTTTATTGGATGAGCTAGGATTGGAAGAGGCACTGCACTGGTTAGCTCAAGACACAGGAAAACGAGGAAAACTGCATGTTACAGTATCATGTAAGGGATTACGTGGCAAACGTCCATCAGCATCTGTCGAGCTAGCACTCTATCGGGTGGCACAGGAGGCACTCACCAACGTAGTGAAACATGCGAATGCTCACACGGTAGTGATACGTTTACACCAACGCTTATGTGGAGAAAGTGCATTACTTATTTGTGACGATGGTCGAGGTTTTCAGAGACGGTCAATACAAGCAGAACACTTCGGACTCGCGAGCATGCATGAGCGCATGGAGGCTATCGGAGGACGTATACACATTCGCACAAATCCCGGACGCGGCGTCGCAATTCGTGCAATATACGCCCAACCCGGCGAGATAGCCACAGCACAAGAAGAGCAACAGGAAGCAATACGATGAGAAGCAATACAATTTTTCCTGCGAGAGAAGATACGATTACAGTATTTCTGGTTGACGATCATACGATGATGCGTGAAGGCACACGGAGGCTGCTAGAAGAGGATGTATCGTTAAAAGTCATCGGAGAAGCCCAGGATGGAAAAACAGCAATTGAGTTGTGTAAGGATGTACACCCTGATGTAGTCGTGCTAGATATTTCGATGAGGGGTATGCATGGTTTTGGTGTTGCGTCCGCGCTGCTATCAGCACCTCAACCACCCGCCATTCTGGTTCTCACAGCATACGATCAAGTGGCGTATGTACGAGCAATGCTGAAGTTGGGAGCAAAAGGCTATTGGCTAAAAAGTGCGCGAGGCAGTGATATTCGGCAAGCTGTCCATGATGTTGCCGCGGGACGACAGAGTTTCGCACCAGAGATACGCCGACTGCTTGAAGATGACAGAGACACGATTCCTGTATTCGTCGAACCACTCACCTCTCGTGAGCTTGAAGTGTTACATCTCATTGTGCAAGGAGTACGCAATAACGAGATCGCGCAACGCCTCTTTATTTCCATCAAAACCGTCGAGACTCATTTGACAAGCTTATATGGAAAACTTGGGGTACAATCAAGAGCAGAAGTTATTGCACTCGCCCAACGTCAAGGGCTGCTTTTGGAAGAAGGAACCTGATGCAAGAAATACAACACGCTGTTTTAGACCCCGCCACTCACGTTGGCCTTGTGACGATAGCAGTGTCCTCGCTTGAACGCTCTCTGCGTTATTATCAGAATGGACTTGGTTTTACAATTAAAGATCAAAAGGAAGGACTTGTACTACTCGGTGCTGCTACTGGTTTACCCATACTTGCACTTTTTGAGCAATCAAACGCACAACCTCAGCCAGCACGCACAACAGGTCTCTATCACTTTGCCATTCTCCTACCAACGCGTGGAGACTTGGGACGCTTTCTTTCCCACCTTGTAGAAACGCGAATGTCTTTAGATGGCTATGCCGATCATTTGGTAAGTGAAGCTCTATATCTCTCCGATCCAGATGGAAACAGTATCGAGGTCTATCATGATCGTCCACGCTCTACTTGGCCTCATCATGATGGGCAAGTTGCAATGGTTTCCGACCCAATAGATCTCAAAGGATTGATAGCAGAGGGAAGACAAGATAGCTCGGCATGGAGCGGACTACCAGCAGGTACAACGCTTGGTCATATGCACTTGCGCGTTGCTAACATACCACAAGCAGAACAGTTTTATTCTCGTATACTTGGCTTTGAGGTAATGCAACACATGCCAGGAGCACTCTTTGTCTCGGCTGGCGGCTATCATCACCATATTGGATTGAATATATGGCAGAGCCGTAATGCTCCCCAACCTCCATATAATGCAGTAGGCTTACGCTTTTTCACCGTTCAGCTACCAGATACTACAGCACTAACAAATGTTGTAACTCGTCTGCAAGTCGCAAGTGTGCCCTTCGAGCAGCATGAGGTAGGCGTAATTCTTTCCGATCCGTGGAACAACAAGCTTTTGCTTACGACGTATGATATTGCTTCTGTTGAAACAATCCAGAATGTCATACAAGCATAGAAAGTGTATAAGCAGCACATAGAGTCTACTCCTGCAACCGCACTGAGAGCGAATTGTTTTACTGAAAATGGTCTGTTTACAACCATTTCTCAACCATTCTCACACTCATAATCTCATAAATCTAGGGTACATTTCTATCATCTACACCTTCTTATTACTATAAAAAGTGATAAGAGATGATGTACTATGCCCATTTTTAGAGCACTTATGAAAGAGAGACTGTTGCATGTCTAGTCTTACGCACAACAGGAAATTCTTTGTGTTTCCTCTGTTAGCTTGTCTTGTTGTTACTCTGGCTCTGTTAAGTTCTCAATGGACTGCGACTCACGCTGCAAGTCCGTACACACGTGGACAAGCGACTCCCACTCCACCGAGTGATTGGTCTCAATTCAGCTTCAACTCTTCGCGCTACAATCTCAATGAGCATACAATCAGTCCAGCGAACGTTTCTAAGTTAGCACCTTCGTGGTCTGTTCTAACAGGTGCAAATTGTGCTTCCCCTGCTGTTGTGAACGGTATTGTCTATACCTCGCCGAACGGCTCTTACAACGCTTCTGTCATCGCGCTCAATGAGAAAACGGGAAAGAAGCTTTGGAGCATTTCTCCAAGCGATTTAAGGCTTTGCTCTTCGCCTGCTGTTGCCAATAACATTGTCTATGTTAGCTCCGGTGCACTCTATGCATTGAACGCAAAGACGGGTGCGAAAATTTGGTCAAATAACACGTTTAATACTGCGACCTCGGCGAATATCACCAATGGTATTGTGTATGTTGCAACACAATTCAATAAGGTTGTTGCGTTGAATGCGATGACCGGAAAAGTGCTTTGGACCGCATCCACATCCTTTCGAGGGTATATCAACGCCATCTCGCTCACAGTAGCGAATGGGCTTGTGTATGTTGGTGCTCACGACAACACGCTCTATGCATTCAATGCGCTAACGGGGGCGACGGTTTGGACAACTGGTACAAGTAGCTTCATCTACTCTGTACCAGTTGTTGCTGATGGACTTGTGTTTATCGCTCCTGGTGGGCAAGAAATAGATGCATTTAATGCGAAGACAGGTGCTGAGGTATGGTCAACGCACATAAAATTCTCGACATTCGGCTCGCCAGCAGTTGCATATGGGCTTGTCTATATCACAAGTGGTGACAATAAACTAGCTGCCTATGATGAAAAGACTGGCAAGGTGGTATGGCAGTCAACTTTCAGTTGCAACGAATTCACAAATTCGCCTGCGGTCGCCAACGGAGTTGTGTACATTGGGACAGAATATACAAGTGGTTTGACTGCGTATAATGCAGAGACGGGCAAACAACTGTTTCTGTATTTTAATAGCACTCAAGGAGGTCAAGAAACAGGCTCACCTACCGTTGCTAATGGAACTGTGTATATCACAACCGAATATGGCTACCTGGATCAGTTTCACCTATTGTAGTAGTTGTTGGCTTTTGCGTGAGGTAATCATGGATGATTACCCCACTTTTTGCACACAGACCAAATCAGCTTACGATTGCAGTTTCTTGCGGATTCACGCTTCCCACATATGCACATTCTTTGTATAAAGGACACTTGTTGCATTCTGGTCTCTGAGCATGACATATCTGACGTCCATGTCGAATAAGATTGACATGGAGCGCGTATACCCAATCAGGTGGGGCAACATCTGCGAAATATTCATGTGCCTTATCTGCATTCACATTTGAACGAAGCAAACCTAGCCTTTTTGAAACTCTCAGAACATGCGTGTCAACCGGCATGACAGGCAGGTTCATATCAAACATCAGCACGCAAGAGGCAGTTTTGGGTCCCACACCTGGAATACTGCGCAGATAGCGCAATGCCTCTTCCGGCGTACGTTTTACCAGCTCATCATAGAGATACTCTGCAAGTGATTTTGTGCCACTCTGCGCCTGTTGCTCTTCGGTTAATGTAAATAGTGCATCTTGAATGCGTGGTGCTTTAATATTAGCCAACCCTCCTGAGCGTATCGCGTTGGCGACCTCTTGAGTTGACGCATCGCGTACCTCTTCCCAGGTAGGAAACGTAGTGACGAGCTGTTGATACGCGCGTCCTGAGTTGATGTCAGAGGTGTGTTGGGAAAGAATAGTACCAACTAAACCACCAAGTGGATCATAATCAGGCACGTTTTTCGGTTTGCCGTAGGTGTCAATGAGCAGTTCGTAGACACGCGCTAAATGATCAGACGGAGTCATAAAGATTTTACTCTCTTTTCTTATCGTTTACAAAACAAGACGGAAATGCTATCGCCAATGGGTATGAGATACTCCATTTTACCTAGTGTTGTAAAGCTGTCAAAAGACAATCCTATCTCACACATACATTTAGTTTCTCAGTTATTGGCGTAAGCGAGGTGTTTATGATTCTCTCTATCAGAAATCTTTCAAAATCGTATGGGGTAGTCACGGTGCTCGACAACGTTTCTTGCACGATTCATAACAAAGATCGTGTAGGACTTGTTGGCTCTAACGGCGTTGGCAAATCTACATTGCTACGTATCCTTATGAGACAAGAAAATGAATACGCTTTCAGGCGGTGAGAAAGAGCGTGTAGGACTGGCAACATTGCTCCTGCGTTCACCAGATTTGCTTCTACTAGACGAGCCTACAAATCACCTTGATGTTAGCAGCCTTGAATGGTTAGAGATGTACCTTTCCACCTATAGTGGTGCTGCACTGATCGTTTCGCATGATAGACAATTTCTCAATCGAGCGGTTACATCCATTTTTGAGATTGACGAGTATGAACATAGCCTCAAAAAATATGAAGGGAACTACGACGCATATGTTCAAGCTCGTAGTGATACAAGACGCAGATGGGAGGTAGAGTACGAACGCCAGCAAGAGGAGATAAAGGAGCTACGTAAACGAGTGAAGGACGTTGCGCGCAATATCGGTCATAGCTCTCGCGCATCAAGGGACAGGGATAAGTATGCGGTATACTTTTTTGAGCAGCAGAAGCAACAGGCAATCTCGCGCAATGTACGAGTGGCAGAGGAACAGCTCAAACGTCTTGAGGCTGACCCTATCCCTAAACCACCTGAACTGTTACATGTGAATTCACACTTCGACACAGACGAGATACAATCACAAGAAGTTATCAAGTTTGCGCATCTGAGCAAAAGCTTCGGTGAATGTCATATTCTCGCCGACCTCAATGGAACAATTGGAGGAAAGGCACGTATCCTGCTTACTGGTCCAAACGGTGCAGGTAAAACAACGCTCTTCAAGCTTATCATGGGGCTTGAGATGCCTGATGCAGGTGTGACCAATGTCGTACCAAGTGCTAAAATAGGTTATCTTGCACAAGAGCCAGAAACGTTGGACCTGAGCAAGACGGTGATTGAAGTGTACAAGTATGGGCAGATAGGTTATGAAGGAGAGTTTGTTGGAAGACTTCTAGGTTACGGTCTATTTCGTCTTGAAGACATGCACAAAAAAGTGGAACAATTAAGTATCGGGCAACGACGAAAGTTAGAGATTGCTCGTCTAATGGCAGAACGTCCTACAGTGCTGCTTCTGGATGAGCCAACAAACTATATTAGCCTGGATGTTTTAGAGGCGTTCGAGACCGCAATAATGGCATTCCCAGGACCTGTACTTGTCATTTCACATGACCGATGGTTCATCGAACGCTTCGGCGGCAAACAGTGGGAACTGTTCGCAGGCTCACTGGTACAATATGAATGATTCTTGGTACATAAACCATGAAATAGCAGGAGTGTTTTTACTATGCATCTACCAGAACTCCGCGCCGAACTTGTGCGGTATGCAAAAAAAATGTACGATAGTCAACTCGTGCAGGCAACACAGGGCAATGTCAGTGTGCGAGACCCACAAAGCGGCCTGGTCTGCATTACTCCTAGTGGTGCGGATTATCAACTCTTAACACCAGAAGACATCGTTGTCGTTGACGAGCATGGTACTGTAGTTGAAGGGAAATGGCATCCATCCGTAGAAACACCCTTGCATACGCTACTTTTGCAACGTCGGCGCGATATTCACTGCGTTATGCATACGCACTCACCCTATGCAACCGCGTTTGGACTTATTCATCAACCGCTTCCAATGTTTCTGGCTGAGTCTGCACTTTGCCTTGGCGGTGAAGTGCCGGTCACACCTTATATGATGTCCGGCACGCCGCAATTCGCAGCCTTTATCGCGGAACAGTTAGGGGATCGTCCCGCGCTTATTTGGGGCAATCATGGTGCAATGGTGGTTGGACTCAATCTTGCGCTGACCTATTCTATCGCTCATGCACTGGAGGACAGCGCAAAGGTCTATGCCATTGCGAAACAACTTGGTACTCCTGTTGCCTTACCACCAGGGGAAATTGAAAAACTACACACATTCTGGAAACAGAGTTACGGACAAAAAGCATTGTAGTTATTTCCCGTTTACTACCATAAGGAGAAATTCATTGATACCTATTGACTTACGCAGTGATACCGTCACACTTCCAACACCTGCTATGCGTGAGGCCATGTACCGTGCCGAAGTTGGAGACGATGTATATGGTGAAGACCCGACAATCAATCGTTTACAGGAACTAGCCGCCGAGCGTACAGGCAAAGAGGCAGCCCTCTTCGTTCCAACTGGCACAATGGGCAATGCGATTGCCGCACTGACACATGCTGGACGTGGACAAGCAGTTCTTGTTGGCGACGAGTCGCATATCTATCATTATGAGGCAGGTGGGCCTTCTACACTTGGTGGGTCGCCATTATGGGTTATCCCAAACAACGCCGATGGCACTCTCGACCTTGATAAGGTACAAGCGGGAATTGCTGATGAGAGCGACGAACATGTAGCCGCAACAGCACTGCTCTGTCTCGAAAATACACATAATCGTTGTGGCGGCAAAGTCCTGACGATAGCACAAACGCAAGCTTTGGCTGCCCTTGCACACGCGCGTGGCGTTTCCGTACACGTTGATGGCGCACGTATCTTTAACGCAGCAGTTGCATTACATACTTCCGTAAGCTCATTGGTACAAGACGTAGACTCACTTATGTTTTGCCTTTCTAAAGGACTGTGCGCGCCCGTTGGCTCCATGATTGTAGGGAATAAAGAGTTTATTCGTCGCGCACATCGTACAAGAAAACTTCTCGGCGGTGGTATGCGTCAGGCAGGAATTATCGCTGCTGCTGGTATCGTTGCCCTAGAGCAAATGGTGGATCGACTTGAAGAGGATCACGAGCATGCCAAACAGCTAGCACAAGGACTTGCAGACTATCCACAAATAGCAATTGACGCAGATTCAGTGGTCACAGATATTGTCATGTTTAGTCTGCGCAACACAAATAATCAACCTGCGACATCCAGCCAGACCGAAGAATTTTTGAATAGAGCGCAGCAGCACGGCGTACTAATGGGTCAGATGGGAGGCGGCAAAATTCGCGCAGTAACGCACTATGGCATAGAGCAGCAGCACATCACAACAGCACTAACAGAGATACGTCGTGTGCTCGTTGAAATGCACCTTTCATGACTTTAGATAGAGCGCATTGGTATTGAATGTGACTTATGACAGTTACGCATGTCTCCTTGTATGGACTATACTCAAGGCATAAAAGCACTTTGTTGTTCAATCTTCCTAAAAAGGAGGTATGTCATGAGTTACAGAAATCCGATGCGCTCAGTTACTAGCGGTCTCTCTGGTGGAATTTTGTTACTTGGTCTAGCACTCTCGTTTGCTTTTGGAGGCTTCAATCTTGTCATCTTCTTTATTGCATTAGGCTTCTCAATCCTCATTGGCTCTTTTAGCTCTCGTAATCCGAAAGGTGTTTCGGGTGGCTTAATTGGTGCAATGTGGATGATAATGCTTGCGTTATTCTTCGCCACGGGAAGTTGGCTCTGGTTTTTGGTAGGCGCGGCACTCTCAGCTATCATCAGCGCGCTCATTCGACCTCTTACAGCCTTTTTGCTTGGTTTGGGTATCTTTGGGCTTGCATCAACGAATCAACCGCCGCAACAAACCTATTATCAACCTACTTCTGACCAGCAACCGTATCCGTTACAACCACAACAATATCAACAAGGATATCAGCCAACACCTCAGGCGGAGGGCTATCAGGAAGGTGGACAACGTTACACGTATCCAGGACAACAACTACCTCAACAACAATATGAACAGCCACAGGCACAGTACCCGCAGGAAATGCCGCCACAACAATAACGTCTTTCATACGACACATAGCCTTGTTGTCAATGCCTGTAACATCTGTCCTCATACAATCAAGCATTTGACACCTAATCGCAACAAAAGATACTATCAGGTAGGACACAATGTGTGTCCTACCTGATTTCTTATTTCTTTCTTTAGACGAGGAGTTTGTGAAATGGCACTGAAGGACTTCAATGGCGCGGTTGCAGTGGTTACGGGTGGAGCAAGTGGTATCGGTTTGGCAACGGCACGCGCTCTATATGCTCAGGGAGCACATATCGTACTAGCAGATATCAATAGCGAAGGGCTGGCGCAGGCAGTAGAACAGGTACGCCAGCATGCACCATCAGCGACAGGCAAAGTTCTAGGCGTGCCAACTGATGTAACACAGGTCACACAAGTTGAAGCACTTATGCAACAAGCACACAATGTCGATGGACACATCGACCTTGTTGTTACCAGTGCGGGTATTGGGCGCGGCGGTCCAATTGATCTTTTCAGTTCTGAAGACATGCAAGCTATGATGAACATTAACTTCATGGGCACATATAATTGTACGAGAGCAGCTCTGCCCGCAATGCGTAGTCAGCAACATGGTCACTTCGTCTTTCTTAGCTCGGTGGCAGGCAAGATTTGTGCTCCATTGCTCACAGGCTATGTGGCAACGAAGTGGGCCATACGCGGCTTTTCCTCTGCCTTACGCGCCGAATTATATAATACAGGAATTGATGTCACCACCGTCTATCCCGCTTGGGTTGAAACGCCGATGATTCAGCAAGAGCAAAATGCGATGCAACTGTTAAACATTGTCGCTATGCTTACACCCGATCAGGTTGCAAGTGAGATATTACAAGCGGTACAGGAAGGCCGTCATGACCTTACGCTTGCTCCCAATCCAGACATTGCAGCAGTGCTTTCCATGATGAAAGAAGATCAGGATAAAGCAGAAGAGGTTGTTGGACAGTCATTTCGACAGAACATTCAGAAGCTATCACAAACGCCGTAACAGCAGAACGAAAGGGCGGTTGATGTGCAAAAACATGGCTACTTTGGCTCGAAAAGCATGACCTGGAAAATTGGTCAGGAATCTATCTTGCTTTTAGGTGGGGCACGAGCGGTGCTGATGCAACTTGCACATCCACTCGTTGCATTAGGAGTAAGCGAACATAGTAGCTATATGACGAAACCATTTCAGCGAACAGAGCATACGTTTCTGTTGGGACAAATGCTTACGTTTGGCACAACGGATACTGCACGAAAGGCCGCTCGCACAATCAATCACCTTCACAAGCACGTTAAAGGTACTCTACCAGTAGAAGCAGGCGCACATACTCAAGATACAGCTTATAGCGCACGCGATCCTAAGTTGCTACTCTGGGTACATGCTACCCTCGCTGACACTATTCTCCGCACCTATCCACTATTCGTCGGTCCACTTACATATGAGGAGCAAAATCAGTATTACCAGGAATCCAAAGTGATGGGATATCTACTAGGACTCGCCCACTCTGACATGCCCTCAACCGTCAACGATCTGTATGCTTACGTCCATGATATGGTATATAGCAATCAGTTAGCCGCCACGCCACAAGCGAGACAAATTGTTCGTCAGGTCCTGTATCCACCTATTCCAGATGTGTTTCGTCCAATACTACACTTCAACCTACACATCACGACTGCGCTTCTGCCTCAACCTGTTCGTGAGATATACGGCTTAGAATGGGACGCTAAACGCCAGAAAATCTTTGACATTGAGGCTAAGGGAATAAGAAAAACGTATCCACACCTCCCCGACAAGCTGCGAGTATTCCCAATCACTAAAAAGATGATGAAGCAAGAGGAGACGCACAGAAGCTAGTAAATATATAATATTTTCTTTGTTATGAATTGCACAACATACATTAAATTTCTTTAATGTAAAACTTTGCTCTCAATCTTTCGTACTAAAGTTAACCAAGAACAATAGAATAAAAACGGAGTCAACAGAGATGTCACAGCAACAATACGAGGAAATTAATCGTTCAAATCGAAGCTCTTCCCATTTAACTGGAAACAAACAGATATCCTATCACAATGAACCTTCTGCTTATTCGGACAGAGGGCAAAAGCTTTCCAATGACAAGCATCCTTCGTCTTAACTGGCACAAGCCTAAAGGAGTTAAGGTGTTTTGGGAACACTATGGTAAGGTTGAAGAAGGGTTAGCACCAAACTTCAGACAACTGGTGTATCAGGGCATCCACATAGGAAACGCGGTTGTGGAGGGACAACGTTTGGGGCGTAAGGACACGTTGGAGCGTGGGTATAAGGATATCAAGAATGTTGTAACACAGCTACAGACTATTGTAAGATAGATTTATATACAAGGTTACAAACCTCTTAACAGTGTTATGTGTAAGAGGTTTGCGAAATTAGGCTTATTTCAAAAGTGCTAATGGGATGCAACATTTGTAATGAAGAATGCCATCACAATCAGCCAGCTAATCACAAGGGCAATAAATACACGAATAACCATACTGGAAACAAAGATATTACGGGGGCGAGGTGTGCCTGTCTTTACTTGTGTAGCGGTAGTTACTCCATTTGTATACATAGCATAGTTCTCCATTTTTTCTCCGACTTCCTTGCTCATAGATCAGATAAAGAGAGAAAGTCTTCTCGTACCGTCTCATTAGATAGAACGAGAAATGAAGAACATGCTAACAACATATTACCTTTTGGGTACTCTTTTACGACATTCGTCACATTCACAACTTGCACGCAACTTTTCGTAGGTGTAGATACCTGTTTTGTGTCCGTCCTCCCAAACAGGAGTCAAACCATAGCGCCCAACAGGTTGCATATTTACAAGTGTTGTCTCCTCGGTACTCAGGCTCTTTTTGCTTTGCAACATTCCCGGTTGTCCACCTTCTCCTGCACACCATGCACAGGGACAAGCCCAACGTAGCGTCTCCCAATCATGAATACTTTCATGATCGTCACTCCACGATAGGATAAGTTTGCGCTCTTCCTCCTCAAGTAAAAATGAGGTTGGCACCGGATGATCGTATTGGCTCATATATCTTATAATCCTTTTCTTACATATCTAAACACATAGAATTTCTTAAGCTGGATGAGGGAGAGCATATTAGCATTTGCTATAGTAT
The DNA here is from genome assembly GCA_964250765.1 of uncultured Ktedonobacteraceae bacterium. Classification (GTDB taxonomy): domain Bacteria; phylum Chloroflexota; class Ktedonobacteria; order Ktedonobacterales; family Ktedonobacteraceae; genus JBBQVS01. The sequence continues at coordinate 52,805 of CAXUHF010000010.1, forward strand.
GATGTAACCTCGCATACTTACCTATAGTAGACAACATATTGGACCAAGCTAATTCATCCCATAGCTATCTTTCCCAGGTTTCACCATATTTATATTTAGCATCGTTATTTTTGATGAACGGATAGAAGTATTACAAATGGCATCCTTTTCACATGCACCGTTACTACCGTTATTTTTGTCGCGTTGTAGACCATAGACAGATATAGAAATATAGAAATATAGAGGAGCAAGGGTAGTATTATGTTAGGAACATTGTTGCTCGGAGGCGTTATAGGCATTATAGCCGCTATCGTCGCCTCATTCATCGCACTCAAACTATATGGTCGTAGCCTACATAACACCGTCATTCGACAGCAGGGATGGGAGCGTGCACAAGAAGCGCGTCAGCAACAATGGCAGAAACAACAAGAAAAGCGTTCAGTCACAGTCGAGAAAAATCTTTCTGTACATGTGCAGCAAGTACAACAAGAGTGGCAAGTATGGGAACAAAAAGATGCTTTACGTAAGCAAGAACTTAAGCAGCAGTACGAGGCTCTTGCTATACGTGCTGCATTAGAAAATGAAGTGGAACATCTTCCCCATCTTGAAGAAGCTTCCCTACCCCTTACCGAAAATCAACGTCGTCGCAACGCATTATCCAATGCAGTACCTGCACAACTACAGGGAGCAGACCTTGCTGGTCGTGATCTTTCACGACGCTATCTCGGCGGTGCAAATCTACGTGGAGCAAAGCTTGGACACGCAAATCTCTTCATGACTGATCTCTCTGGAGCATGTCTTGCAGGTGCAGACCTTACAAACGCTGATCTCTCTGGAGCGAATCTGATGCATGCTGACCTTCGTGAAGCAACACTTAGTGGAGCAAATATTCTCGTCGCTGATTTGAATAACGCTATTCTGCTTGGTACAAAGTTACAGAAAATAAGAAATCTAACAGCAGAACAGATTATAACAACTGTTTATGACAACACAACACTATTTGACGATGACAACGACATAACATTACCTCGTATTCCTAGCATTCCTAAATCAACCTTGTCTTCGACTCTTCAATCAACTAATTCATATGATATTGTTCGTGCACAAAGTCTTGATACCATTCCCGAAATGTCTCCATTAGCAGAGGCAGAGGCGCAATCTCCATTTTTGCCATTTCCTGATATGCTACCAGACACTCCATTTCATGAGGAAGATGATATCGTGGAAACTGATATTCCTACATGGGCACCATCTTCATCAAACGAGACATTGCGCATATTGGAAGAGCTTCATCTTTCAACACAAGAACGCAGACGCACCGAAAACTTCGGGATACAAGAAAAACGTGATGGACAACGCCAAGTACGAGCGAGCTAATATCTTCATCTCTGCCGACGCTGGTAGAAAAATAATACGGAACCACGAAGTAGTGAGCCAAGAACAAGTAATGCTGGCAATGTTGTAGGCATTCGTTCTTGAACAATATTCTGTACAGATTTTGATGCTATCTTCTCTTTTCGATGAGGGACGTGAGAAAGAAGCCAGGAAACAAGTCCTTGCTGACGCGTTACATAGCTCCGTCCCTTCCATGCTACTGAATGACCAATGATTGTGTGTAATAAAGAATTGATCGCAATGGCTAGGAAAGTAAGTGCCGCAAGTGGTGTTAGTAGAGCATATCGCAATGCGATACCAAAATGCTTGAGCCAGGGTAGCGCACTCAGGACCTGCGCAATATACGCAAGCACAGCAATAAAAAGCAATGTGTATGATTTTTCTCGCCGTGCATCAACAAATAGCAATGCGACCGCAGAGGCTAATGTTGTACTTATCGCTGTCTGTATCCCTGTTAGCGGCGATTGACGCAGGTAAGGATACGTATTCTTCCCAAAGCCGTTTGCTATTTGCTGTAAGCTAGTATACATTCGTACCGATACGAATCCTTCACCACGGCAAACAAGCGATGCAACACCTTGACGCTTTAAACTCATGGCAAGTGCAGCATCGTCAACAATACTGCCAGCATTCGCCGCGTGTCCGTTTACCTGCTCATATGCATTCCGATGAATAAAAAGGTATTGCCCGTTCGCAAGTGCAGGACCATCACTCTTGTTAACTTGTGCATTGATACCAATAAAATACTGTTGATATGCAAATGGGAGCAATAAACGTTCCCAAAACGTTTCACATCGTTGCTGAGGAAACAATGATAAGGCATTTATGCTATGTGTGGTCGCAAAATGTATTGTCGAACTAAGGGCAAATGAAGCAAGTTCTGTATCGGCATCGACAAAAAGTAGCCAGGGATAGCATGCGTAACCTGCACCCATCCAACAAGCGTAATTTTTCCCTGTCCATCCCTCTGGTGGTCCATCAATAGAGACAAGTCGTACATCATCTTCAGCATATTCTTGCACAATAGCCGCTGTATTGTCGGTTGAGGCATCATCAACAACGATTACTTCATATCGGGGATAATTTTGGTGTACTAACGAGGTCAACAAACATGGTAAATTTGCCTCTTCATTGCGTGCAGGCACAATAATTGAGATACCTGGAAAGTCTTTCTCCCTTATCATATTATCTATTGCAGTAGGAACTATTTCTGGCAAGGTTTGATAATTTCGCATCGCTCGTACGCTACTATAAATTTGTCCTGCTAATACAAAAAAAGGCCATATCCTGAACGCACTTTTCTTACTCACTATTATTTTATACTTTCTCTCTAACCAGACAGTAACATCATCTATATCACGTCTTTGTATATTCGTTTGTGAACAATTATGACTTTTGCTTGCTACTACTGAAAGATACGAGATGGTATACTATCGTCAAATCAACAAATTTTTGTGAGGATGTGCTTCATGACAGATGAACAGCAAATGCCGTTGACAGGCAAAATCGCGTTGGTAACTGGAAGTGGACAAGGTATAGGAAGAGCAATAGCACAGCGTTTAGCAAAGCTTGGTGCTGATGTTGTTGTGAATTACCGTAGTAATGCCAATGCTGCTACTGAAACGAAAACAAGCATCGAGGCATTAGGGAGACGGTGTACCCTTGTTCAGGCGGATGTTCGCTTGGAAGAAGAGGTAACACGTCTTTTTGCAGAAGCAACACAAACGCTTGGTCCAATCACGATTCTTGTGAACAATGCTGGCACAACACGGGACAAGCTTATTCTTCAGATGTCGCTTGCAGACTTTGAACAAGTATTAAATAGTAACCTGCATTCTACATTTCTCTGTACAAAAGCTGCGTTACGTCCGATGATGAAAGCCCGTTGGGGAAGAATTATTAATGTTGCCTCTGTAGCAGGCTTGCTTGGTCCTGCAGGGCAAGCAAACTACGCCGCTTCAAAAGCTGGCATCATTGCATTGACATTGACAACCGCACGCGAAATGGCGAGCCGTAATATAACGGCGAACGCTGTTGCACCTGGCTATATACCTACAGAACTTACCTCGACATTAACAGAGCAACAGCAAAAATTTCTTATTGCAGCCTCTCCTCTAGGCCGTGCTGGAACAACAGAAGAAGTAGCTGGTACGGTCGCCTTCCTCTGCTCACCTGATGCAGCTTACATTACAGGTCAGATCATTAGCGTAGATGGCGGTGCTTCAATGCATATCTAACACACGTCATTTGCTCACAAAAAGTGGCGAAACAAAATGTATACAAGCATGCTCTAATACATATCATACGTCCCTCCTCATGGATGAAAAAGGCTAAAAAAGATGAGTTTATTTGAAACAGACGAAACAAATCAGTTCACGTTCGAGGCATTTGCGGCGCACGACTTTTACACACAAGTAAATCGTCTCCTCGTTCAACGCGCGATAGCACATCTTGTCGCACATAGCTCAAAGGTCAAGACGACCACAGGCAGTGCTCCTCTGATTACGATTGTTGACATGGCCTGTGGGACAGGTGCTATTTCGCGTCTGATTGCCGAAGAAATGACACAACATCAGCTTCTCGCCAACACCTGCATTGTCGGTGTTGATCCATCTGCAGAGGCTTTGCGCCTTGCTAGCATCTCTATGCAAGCTGACTATCCTGAAGTTCAGACGAAGTTTCTTCAAGGTGATGTTACTGATCTTCCTCGCGTAGTGCAAAATGCTGACGCAGCATTTTTTTGCAACGCAATTCATCTTGTACCAGATAAAAAAGATGCATTTCAACATATGGCGGAGATATTGGCTCAGGGGGGTATCTTTGCCTGCAATAGCGCATTTTATCAGGGTACCTATGTTGAAGGAACTGAGCGATTTTATCGTCTCTGGACGCGTCGCGCCGTTGGCTGGCTCAAGAAAGAGCATCCAGAGGTACACCTATCACGCGAGGCAAAAGCAACCGCTATGCAATGGTTGACACCAGAAGAATATGTGGCGGCCCTACAGCAAAGCGGATTTGGAGAGGTTGATATCTCGCGCAATAATGCCGATATGTCGCTTGATGCATGGCGTGATCTGGGAAAATACTGGTTGTTCATAGAAGGTGCATTACCTGGAGTACCTTTAGCTCTCGGTGCCGCCGCCCTAGAAAACGCTGTGTATCAGACAGGCCAGGAGTTAGGTTTGACCGAGATACCTCGTACATGGTTGCAACTTATTTCTACTAAGAATTCCTAAGTAGTGTAGCCATTTCGTGTGATACTTCGTATGATAGAATGAAGCGTATGCACTTTGCATATACAGTTTATCCTCTACATTCACTAAGAACGGGAGAGTATCGCATGCAATGGGCGGTCGCTACAGCTGCGTTTCTCGCTTCGACGGTTGAATTCGTCGAAGCCTTTACTATTGTCCTGGTCGTGGGAGTCACGATTAATTGGCGTAGCTCGCTCGTGGGTGCTCTTGCCGCGGCAGCTACGCTTGCACTTATTATCGCCACATTCGGTGTCGCGCTTGTACAGTTCGTCCCTCTAAACGTCCTGCGGCTCGTCGTGGGTGTCATTCTCATTCTCTTCGGCTTAAAATGGCTCAAAAAAGCTATTTTACGCTATAGTGGTCTTAAAGCTTTGCATGATGAAGAGGCCATCTATGAAGAGACGCGAGCCGAACTTCGCGCAAGAGGCGAGAACATCACACCACGTTATGAGCCATTTGGAATAGCAATGTCTTATAAAGCCGTTTTGCTTGAAGGACTAGAGGTTGCATTCATCGTCATTACCTTTGGTAGTAGCGTTGCGACAAACGCAACATCTCGATCACTTGGCATTACATCAGCCGCGATTGGTGCTGCCGTTGCAGGAGTACTTGTAATCCTGCTGGGTGTATTGGTACGTGCTCCTCTCAAACAAGTTCCCGAAAACACTCTCAAGTTCGTTGTTGGAATCATGCTCACGTCGTTTGGCACCTTTTGGGCTGGGGAAGGCATCCGTATACCCACCAATGGTGCACACTTTGAATGGCCTCTCGCTGATGTGTTCATCCTGATTCTGGCAGCAATCTACTTGCTTGCATCCTATGTGCTTGTACAATGGCTGAAAAGCACTAAAAAACGCCAAACAATCCCAAGTAGTACAGAGGGAACACAGGCCATACAAGAAGAGGTAACTTCATGAATGTGATTAAGGCTGTCTACAACTTTGTTGTCGGTGACATGATTATTCTGGTTGGTGTCCTGCTAGTGGTTGTCGTGCTCGCGCTCATCAACAATGTTGATGCGTTCGAGTCGCTGCGCAGTGCGACCGGAGGTATTCTAATTACAGCTGTCCTAAGCGTACTCGTAGCAACGCTAACACGCGAAGCACGCGGTAAACGATAGCACATCAAACAAGAAAATGGGGAAGGCTACATGCAGCCTTCCCCATTTTCTTGTTTTGAATACTTACCCTTCACAGCATACTTTTCTCGTCTATTATTCGTGTATGTAATAGTTGTCTATTACGAAATCAATGCGAAATACATAGTCTTATGGCTATAAGAAAATCAAAATATTATTGGAGGAGTAGTCTTTATGGCAACGGGGTTTATTGGACGTAACTGGAAGCTTTTAGCGGCTGTAGCAGGTTTTGCGGTGGTGCGAGAACTGATACAGAGACGCAAATTTATTGAGTTACAGGGAAAGGTCGTTCTGATCACAGGAGGTTCACGCGGCTTTGGTTTGGCTATAGCGGAAGAGTTCGCGCGAGAGGGTTCCAAGCTGGTCATTTGTTCACGTGAGAGTGACGAACTAGAACGAGCACAAGCGAAGCTGACTGAGTTTGGTGCGGATGTTTTGACGATTGAGTGTGACGTGACAAAGCCTGAAGAAGTGCAGCAATTGATTACGCAGGCAACAGCTCACTTTGGACATATTGATATTCTGGTAAATAATGCAGGCATTATCAGTGCAGGTCCCTTGAATACGCTCACACGAAGTGATTTTGAAGAGTCGATGAACATCATCTTCTGGGGCACATATAATACAACAATGGCGGTGCTGCCACAAATGCGAACACGTGGAAATGGACGAATTGTCAACATTGCTTCAGTTGGCGGCAAGGTAAGTGTTCCTCATCTGCTCTCCTATGCGAGTGCAAAATTTGCTGTTGTTGCCTTATCTGAAGGGTTGCATGCAGAGTTGGCACAGGAAGGTATAGACGTTACAACTGTCGCCCCTGGACTCATGCGTACAGGCTCACAAGTAAATGCGATAGCCAAAGGTGACAAAAATAAAGAGGAGTACACACTTTTTGCTTTGATCGACACTCTTCCTGGTTTCTCGATTAGCGTAGAGCGTGCGGCAAAGCAGGTTGTACGTGCCACAAAGCGCGGCGACACTGAACTCATCATCAGTGTACCGGCACAAGTCCTTGCTCGCTTGTATGGAGCGTTCCCTGGCGTGATAACAGATATTCTTACCATCTCCACACGTTTCTTGCCTAAAGGCGAAGGAACCGCACGCCACACGGGCAGTGAGAGTGAAACGCCTATCTCTCAATCATTTTTGACAACGTTAGGGCAAAAAGCATCAAAAGAGTATAACGAGTTATAAATAGAGATGCACATATGTGTAAGTAGCAAACATCATGAGTCAAATAGATGGTTCTTTCACTATTTGATTCATGATGTTCACTACCTGTACATTAGAAGTTTTTATAGTAGTGATATTGACCCTAAAAATATTTGACGTTGTAAGGTCAAACTGCTATCATTGAGCGTGGACGGTGCTTTTTTGGTAACTTCGATGACAGGATAACAAAGATGCAAGAGGCACAAACTTGGCGAAAACTTTTAGGCACAATTATTAGTAACTCAAAGGAAAAACAGCGTATCGCGATTGAGCTAGGGGTAAAGGCTATTACACTGACACGTTGGGTCACTGGCGAGTCAGACCCACGCCCACAAAACTTACGTCTTCTGCTTAGCGTACTTCCAGGACAACGTGAGCAACTTCTTGATTTAATTCGTAAAGAAGAGAGATGGGAAGAATTTTCCGATATCATCAAGGATGATACATCTAAAGATATTCCCTCTGAATTCTATACCAGTGTATTTGTCGCACGAGCATCAGCTACAGAGAATCTGCGCTACTGGTCTACTTGTCAACTTATTTTACAGCAAGCACTCAGGCAGCTTGATCCTGATCGGTTGGGTATGGCGGTCTGGGTTGTACGTTGTATGCCACCCTCCGGCTTCTATCATAAGGTTCGTAGTCTACGCGAAAGTGTTGGTCTGGGTACGCCGCCGTGGGGAGGGAACTTAGAGCAGAGGGCCATGTTCCTAGCTGCTGAGTCATTAGCGGGAAACGTTGTTACGCTTTGTCGCCCTGCGATTATTGAAAACCTAGATGAAGAACATAATCTGCTGCCCGCAGCACGAGTCGAATATGAGAAAAGTTGCGCTATCTATCCAATTCTTTACGCAGGTCGTATAGCGGGAGTATTTCTGGTTTCCAGCACTCAATACAATCACTTTTTGTCACGTTCGAGAGGGACTCTGGCTCAAGCCTACGCTGATTTGCTTGCGTTAGCATTTGAACCAGAGGATTTTTATGAGCCGGAAGATATTGCACTGTGTGTGCTTCCGTATCATGATGAACAAAAAAAGTATTTTGCTCCATTTCGACAAATAGTCAAAGATGCGATCAAAGAAGCGGCGCAAAACAATAAGCCGCTTAATACCATTGAGGCAGAAATGCAGGTATGGCAGCAGCTAGAGGAAGAACTTATACAGGTTTCAGCTAGCAAAGAGTAAAACCTATAGAATGGCACGCAATGTTCGATGATTTTACAGACGGGATTGACCAACACTGGACACAAACATGTATTGGTGCAGGTGTACTTTCTACTACCAATTCTGCTCTCCGTATGGGCTTTCCCTCTGTAACACAAGGATACTATAACGACGCGCAGATTGATGACTATGGGGGACGTGTACGCGCTGCATTTCCTTGGAAGCCACCGCTACGTATGGTTGTACGTTCACGCTCATCGCATGAAGCGGCGACACCTGATAGCACAGGCGAGAGTCAAAATATTTTGCGCGGTACAGCAGGTTTCGGCTTTTGGAATTATCCTTTTTCGGTGCGTGGAGATATTCTGATGCTGCCGGAGTCAATTTGGTTTTTCTATGCCTCGCCACCCTCGAATATGGCACTCGTCCCCGGTATTCCTGGTTGGGGTTGGAAAGCTCAAGTTGTCCATAGCATGCGTGCCGAGACACTAGCCGCCGTCGTCCCCACAGCATTCACAACACTATGGGGACGTGTAACAGGAAATACAAGTCACGCGGCACAATGGATGCAACGCTTGAGTGGCGCAAGTGAAGCACTACTACCCATCATAATGACTGAGTGGCATACTTATGTGCTTGAATGGCGGGAAAGTATGGCAACATTCTGGGTTGACGATACCCTTGTATTACGTGTTCCACAACCTCCTACACGACCACTCGGCTTTGTCGCATGGCTCGATAACCAGTACGCAGTAGCAACCCCACGCGGTGTACTACGTTTTGGCACAGTTAGTAGTGGTCCTCAATGGCTCGATGTGGATAGTATCAGAATAGAGGCTCTTTAGTTCTCCTCTCGTTCTGGCGGACCATCTATCACAATCGCATCCAAAGACTCGTCTTCTGTCCACACCGTATGATCTAATCCTACAGGCCAAAGAACAGCATCACCCGCAGTTACCTCTTTCGTTTCGCCGCTAGCACCACCAATTCGTACAAAACCTTTGCCTCGCATGACAACAAAGAGGATTGGCATATCAGCACTATGTTCATCCATGTGACCATGTGGCTCAAAATACATTGCACTCACGATCATAGGTCGATTCAGCAAAATTGGGAGACCATTTACACGCTGTGCTAGTTGCTCCTTTTGTTCTATAGAAAAAGAGGTGGGAACATCGAACTGTATTGGCACACCATACAAGCCTTCATGATCTCCTGGAATCTTCGACTTCAATTCAGGGGTAAAGCGACGAACTTGCATTTACATCTCCTATATCCTGCTCTACTAGTTTGCAAGTATAGCAGGATTACCAGAAACATAAAAGAGCTTGTTAAGAGTAAGAGCGTGAATTTTCCAACCATTCTCAGTTCTTATAAGCCCATCTTTGTATTCTGCACGCAAGAAAAATTCTTCGCCTCCTTCAAACCCCTTAATGTAGTGTTGACCAAAAAAATTGGAAATGCATTGCGCTGCATCACCATGAACAGTAATACGGAAATTTGAGGAAATATGTTGTGTTCGTAGTCCTTCACGACTTAGGTTGTGCTGATACGACTAACGCAACTCTTCTCTCCGCACCTTCTGTGCTGGAACTCCATAAGGAGTGAAGTCTGCTTCAACTTCTTCCAAGAAAAGACTCTCGAACAATATCCAATCCTGATAGTCTAAGGATTGAGCAAGTTGGGCACGAACCTCTTTAATGGCTTCTCGATCAAGAAGTTCTTGCAATGTCGAATCATTCATACTCTAGTTGTTTCCTCTCATCTCTCTCGTGCGAGACAGCTTGTTACGATGCCGCTTCCTATCAAGAATAGCTCATTGAGACACAGAAGAGAATATAAAAACAATGCTGTTAGCATATCTCTTTGTGGTATTGGCTAACAGCATTGCTTTTTCTGCTAAGAATTAGGTGGAACAGCTCTATCGTTTTTCTTCGACAGTGAGCACCTCATCAATGATACCATATTCTTTTGCATCAGTCGCACTCATGAAGAAGTCACGGTCGGTATCACGTTTGATACGTTCCAGGCTCTGTCCAGTGTGATGTTGGATGATACCGTTGATTACATCTCGCGTATGCAACATCTCGCGTGCAAAGATGTCAATATCACTTGCCTGACCACTTGCTCCACCTTGAATGAGCGGTTGATGCATGTGAATACGGGCATTAGGTAAGGCACGACGACGACCTTTATCACCTGCAAGCAGAAGGATCGTGCCAAAACTGGCAGCATAGCCAACACAGGTCGTTGCAACCGGACAGGGAATGAGGCGCATTGTATCGTAGATGCCTAATCCTGCCGAGATTACTCCTCCTGGTGAACTAATATACATATTGATCTCACGGTCTGGATTGTCCGACGCTAAAAAGAGCAATTGCGCCACAATTAAATTAGACATGTTCTCTTCAATCTGACCATTCACCATGATGATGCGCTCTTTCAAGAGACGCGAATATAGGTCGTAAGCGCGTTCGCCACGTCCAGTCGTCTCTATAACAGTTGGAATAACAGAATATATGCTCATCGTAAAAACTCCTTTACTTCACGTTCTGACGCACAAAGTAGTAGTGAATCATTGCAACATCGCCTGTTGAACCTTGATTGAGTACTCCTACGAGCAGCCAACCTTCACGCCCTAGCTCATTCAAGCGTTCCTCATCGGGAAGTGATCTGCTATTTGTATCAATTGTCAGTACATGGTAATCCCAGCGAACAGGCTCTATCGGAATATCTTCATAAACCTTGATGTCTGGTACAAATCCTACGGCTCCTTTCTCCGAGTATCGGATAAGAGGGGATGAGGTAGTAAACATTGTTTTCTTTCTCCTTACTTGCTCTTGCTTAACTTCTATAGCATCAACTTTCCTCAACTTGAATATAACATGCTATTGGCGTATACTGATAGTAATCAGATATGCTATGAGCATGTCTTTTATAGCGACTATGCTTACAGCATAGGAAGAGAGAGGAATAACATGGCAGACGAAGAGAAAGCGTTAGATTTACAGGAGATTATCGGGCGTGTGGTACGTCGAGAACGACAAGATCGTCGTCTTACCATTAAGGAGTTAGGCGACAAGGCAGGTCTTTCAGAAATTTATGTTGGAGAGATCGAGCGCGGACAGAAGTATCCTTCCTCCAAAGTGCTAGAGGCTCTTGCGAAGGCTTTGGACCTGGACATGGCTGAATTTTTGGAGTTGATGGCGGAAGAGATTCGTAGTGACCGCGAACCACAGTTGACCAACGCAATTGGCTTTGTCTTGCCAAGTACACCGAATCAACCACGTCGTATGGTGGTGAAGCGTATCGTCAACATGCTCAATGAAGGGGATGTGGAGAGCGTAGCCGATTTTAGCGCATTCCTGCTCTCCAAACGTTTACCCCATCAAGAATAGATAAGCTATTTCATCTCTTGCCGATGTGAGACATTTTCGTTTTTGGTCTCTTCTGGGTCTGGCCCATAGTATGCAAGGGCTGTGAGAAACTGTGCTGCCTCCTCATGGATGGTTTCTCGTTGTGCGTTGTTTATGTACCGCAACCCCAACACATTCTGCCCTAAACGCCGATTTGTGCGTAGTTTTGTCTCGTTCTTAATCAAGAAATTCCAGTATAGGTAGTTATAGGGGCATGCATTTGGACCTGTACGCTGCTTGGGTGAATAACGACAACTCTCACAGTAGTCACTCATTCTGTTGATATAGTTTGCTGACGCGATATACGGTTTCGTGGCTATTTTACCGCCATCACCATTCATACCCATACCAATAACATTTGGCAACACGACCCAATCATAGGCGTCGAAGTAGCATGCAAGAAACCATTCCGCCACAGCTGCTGGATCGACGCCTGCAAGTAGACAAAAATTACACACAATCATCAGTCGTTCGATATGATTGGAGTAACCACTGTCTAATACACGGTTTGAGACGTGATGTATGCAGTTCATGTCGGTCTGACCATTCCAGAACATAAGGGGCATTGGTCGTTTTGCATGCCATGTATTAGATGTACGCAAGTTTGGCATCTGTTGCCAGTATTGCCAGTACATAAACTCACGCCATCCGATCACCTGTCGAATAAACCCTTCAACGGAATTCAGTGATGCATGTCCTTGATGATAGGCAGCTTCAGCCGCATGTACCATATCAAGAGAGTCTAGTAAACCAATATTGACATAGGGTGAAAGTTGCGAATGATAGAGCGCACTTTCTTTGGTACTCATAGCATCTTCATATGGTCCAAAGTCATTGAGACGGAGCGCAATAAAATCGTTCAATGCTTTTTGTGCACCTTCACGCGTCACTGCAAGATCAAAACCCTCTGCACTACCGAGGCCATGTTCAGAGTCCGCGACCTGTTGCATTACCTGTCGGGTGATCGCATCTGGCTCAAATCCTGGTGGAAGCGGTACCTCAAACTGATGAGGAAGTGGTTCTCGATTCATCTCGTCATAATTCCACTTGCCACCAATGGGTGTTCCATCCTCCTCAAGAAGTAGATGAAAATGTTTACGCATATCACGGTAGAATGCTTCCATAATATAGTGCCTTCCTGATTGAGGACGAGGGTTTGGGTTATACTGCTCAACCAGAAACTGTGTATTTGGCAGCACCTGCACTGGCAGGTTTAGCAAGTGCGATAATTCTTGTTGCTGCATATATCGTGTATCATATTCGCTCGCTGCCATCACAAATAATTGCACCGATTTGTGCTTCTTGAGCTGTTGTAATCCCTCGATAAAGCCTGAAGCTTGTACATAGTCCACAATATAGCCAGCAGTTTGTAATTCTTGCACATAATGGCGCATTGCACTTAGCAAGAGCACAATCTTTTTACGTTGGTAGGGAAGCAATCCAATGCGTTCTGTGCTTTCAATAAGTACTACCCGCACATTTTCGCGCCCGTACTCCGCTTCGGCAGCAACGAGCGCGGGATGATTTTGTAATAGTTGATCGCCGAGTATCCATACTGATACAATCTTTTGAGGCATAGTTGCTCACTCTCTAGTAAGTACGCATCTTTTCATTTTTCGTACTTCTAAGACGAACTCTGCTCTCAAAACGTGTGTATGCGAAGAGAAACCGCTAGAAGAGAAGCGTTCCTATCATGACAAGCAAAACAACACCGAGTACAACGTAGTCAATTCGCCCTAATGCTTTCTCGTACAGGCGTGTTTGTTGCCCTTCGCTCTCATAACCTCGTGCTTCTAGTGCTATAGCGAGTTCAGATGCACGGCGCAGTACTCCTTGCAAGAGTGGGACAAAGAGCATGGTCAAGCTTTGAAAGCGTTCAGGGAATGTACCATGCGTAAGGTCGGCACCACGTGCAGCTTGTGCTTTTGTGAGTTGCTCGACCTCTTCAAAAAGCGTAGGGATAAAACGTAGCGCGAGAAGCGTCATGAGCGCGAAGTCATCGACAGGCAATTTTAACCGACGTAGTGGAGCTAAAAGCATGGTCAACCCTTCGATGAGAGCAATAGGTGAAGTTGTCAGTGTCAGCAATAACGAGAAAGCGTAGAGTGTCAACAATACCACGGTGAAGCTTACGAAACTCCACACACCACTATAGGTAATTGGTATTGGTCCTATGAGCAAGTTCTGTGTCGGCGGATTGTCGCGTATGACCCACCAAAAGACGACCACACTTATCAGAAGCAAAATGAGAATCACGCGTATACGACGAAGCCAGATATTGCGCCATAGAGCACGTAGAGGTGTCACACGAGCGAGTATCAGAAAAAATAGGAGAACGAAGGCAAGTAACAAAGCACTTTCCTGAGCAATACCGTATGCTATGCTTACTGGCCCAAAGGCATACAGCACATTATCACCGTCACCACTAAGCGAAAACAAGACGGTCAGCGCACCTATCACGGTCAAGACGATCAGGAGCCACATACGCCGCCATAATTCACGAGGTGAGACATTCGAGCCTGTAATAGCCATGCCAAGCAGAATAACAAGAGCAATGAAAGGCACAAAGTGCCATTCGCGTTGTCCTGCAACGACCAGCGAGACCACGATGATGAGCAGGACAAGCAATTTCGTTCTCGCTTGCAAGCGATGTAACACACTTTTTCCAGGATAATAGGTACCTAACGAAATATTTTTGAGCATAAAACGTTGCTTTCAACTTAGTGCTTATCCTAAAGAGGTGTAATGAGCCTTCCCAAAGATTTTGCGGCGATTTGATACATAACTTAAAAAATCGACAATTTCCTGTCTGCCTTATCTCTTTCTAGAGATGTGACATTATTTGCGCTCCAGACCTTTGTAGAGCATTTTTACACTAAGATAGGTCACCTGCTCTACACCATCCGGCCCATCAGTGTAGGGGCGCATCTGGTTTTCAATGGTCAGCATGGCAACTCCGTGCAGTAAAGACCACAAAACACTAGCTAGTGCGCCAGGGTCGCCATCAACAATCTTGCCTTCTTCTTGACCCAACTTTACTACCTCCACGTAGAATTTATATACAGACTTTGAGGCCGAATATAAGTCTGGAAAAGCCTCACGTTCGATGGTCAGTCCACTAAACATTTCACGCATCAACCAAGGATTCTTTTGAGCAAACTGGACATATGTCCGCCCAATGGCCTGCAATTGTGCAAATGCATTAGATGGCACTTCTCGCAACACAGACTGAATGCCCTCAGCAAGCCGACGAAATCCCTCTTCATTGATTGAAGCAACTAACGCCTGTTTGTCTGCAAAATGGCGATACGGCGCGGCATGACTCACACCCGCCCGACGTGCAACTTTACGCAAATCAAGAGTCGCCGCTCCTCCCTCTGAGAGCATCTCCAATCCGGTTTGAATTAAGGTATGACGTAAATCCCCATGATGATAAGGTTTGGGTTTCTGACGATCTCCATAGCTATCCATTTTTTCTCCCCAAACAAAGTTGACAACAGAAACAAAGTTGACAACAGAAACATTGTATAGTATAATCTTAGCAATGTCATCATACTGCAAGAATGAACAAGATGCAACGACAGAAATAAACGTTTTCTCTTTATCACAGGAGGTACAACTATGTCAAATCAGAAAAAGGTTGCCCTGATTACAGGTGCTAATAAGGGCATTGGTTTCGAGATTGCACATCAATTAGGAGCCAAAGACATCATCATATTGATCGGCTCACGGGATCAAACGAAGGGAGATGAGGCAGCCAGAAAACTTCAGGCCGAGGGCATCGAAGCCTCCAGCATCCAGCTTGATGTGACTGACCAGCGAACGATCATTCATGCCGCTTCTTTGATCGACAAAACTCACGGAAAACTGGATATCCTAGTGAACAATGCCGGTGTTGCTTTCAATGAGTGGGGTGTTCCGCCCAGTGAATTGGACGTTGAGGTCTTGAGGAAAACCTACGACACCAACGTATTCGGGGTGTTTGCTGTGATAAAAGCGATGCTTCCATTACTGCGGCGTTCCGATGCTGGGCGCATTGTTAACCTATCGAGTCCCCAGGGGTCTTTGACCTTGAATAGTGACCCACACACACAGCTGCCGCCACTACCGGCCTACAATTCGTCGAAGACGGCGGTCAATGCTATCACTGTTTTCTTTGCTAACGAGCTACGTCCCACAACCATCAAAGTGAATGCAGTCAGTCCGGGATACGTGAGTACCGACCTAAACAATCACCAAGGAGTTCTAACACCTCAGCAGGGAGCAATATTGCCTGTGACATTTGCCACCTTATCTGCTGATGGACCAACTGGCGGATTTTTCGAGAAAGATGAAGTCATCCCTTGGTAAGAGAGAGACTCCACCTGGATAGGCTCTTAGTAAGAGCGCGGTAGCCCCTGTTCGTTTTTTAGAGCGGTGAACGCTTCATCAAGTGTCAAGATATCTTCTGGAAGTGGCATACCCTGCTTGCGCAATAGCGTCAGTAGCTCGCTTAGAGGTGATGCCGCAAGGCCCCATTTGTGTAATTGCTCGCCTTGCGCGAAGAGCAAGCGCGGTGTACCTTGCATTACAAGCTGTCCGTTGTGCAATACAAACAACATATCAGCGAGGGTTGCCACTTCACTCATGTCATGTGAGACAAGGATAACCGTCACGCTGCGCTCTTGACGTACACGCTGTAGATGTACATAGAACTCGCTACGTGCATCGGCATCCAGGCCAACGGTTGGCTCGTCAAGAATCAGGACGCTTGGTGACATTGCCAGGACACCCGCAAGCGCAACGCGTCGTTGTTGTCCACCACTTAACGCAAAAGGCGAACGTGACGCGTACTCTGAATGAGGAAGTCCAACGAGTTCCAGGGCGGCAAACACACGAGCGCGTTTCTCATGTCGCCCAAGCTTCATGCGTTGTAGGCCAAAAGCAACATCAGCAAA